>CAYQOF010000001.1:0-40752 GCA_964419035.1 uncultured Anaerolinea sp.
AAATTCCCTGGCTGATGCGGTCCTCGCATTTGCTGTTCTCCGCGGAAGTGAATCCGCCCTGCCCGAATTCAGTGATCGAAGCGCTGGCTTGCGGACTGCCCGTCATCGGTTTCGACACCGGTTCGCTTGCCGAACTCGTGCAGGGGGATGCCGGTCGCCTCGTCCCGTATGGCGCGAACCAATGGAAACTGGAGCCTCCCGATAGCCCGGCGCTGGCGGATGTTGCGCAGGAAGTCCTGGAGAATAACGAACATTTCCGCAGGTCGGCGCGGGAACAAGCACGGAACGTTTTGAGTCTTGACAGGATGGTGGATGAATATTTGAAGACGCTATTGTGATGCTTTGGTGATCGAGTAAAGCAACGCACGTTTGAAAAGGAGAAACCATGATGGACGAGGAAATCGTCACGTTCCTGAAAAAACATCTGCAGTCCATACAGGATAACGACACAAAAACCTACGCAGAGACCACAGCCGATGACCTGACGCTCTACGAATGGTGGATCACCCCTCACCGCATTGACGGGTTGCCCTTCCACGAATTCATGATGCAATCGAACGCCGAGCGCGGCACGGTCTTCGGCGCGGAGGCAAAAGGGAAAACGAGAACTCGATTCGATCTTTCCAATCTGCACATCCAACAATACGGCGACACAGCCATCGCAAGTTACACCCTGCTCATCAGCACGGCTTCCGCTGAGGGCGTAAAAGTTGCATCGCACAACGAAAGCCGCGTGATGGTAAAACTCGACGGCGCGTGGAAGGTCGTCCACGTGCACAAATCGCCCGCCTGGCAGGCGCCTCACATCCCATCATGAACCGATTTCCCGGCAGACTTGCGGTTCAACAACGCGTGCTTCCTCAATACCGCGCGCCGTTCTTCGACCTGCTCGCCTCCGCATGCGATGGAGGGATGAGTTTGTTCGCAGGCTCGGCGCGCCCGGACGAAGGGGTCATCGCCGCGAAAGAACTGCATAATGCAAAATACGTTTACGGGAAAAATATCCACTTCTTCAGGGATGTGGCCTATCTTTGTCATCAACGCGGGCTGGTCAACTGGCTCAGTGAATGGGATCCCGATGTGCTGATCGTCGAAGCCAACCCGCGTTACCTCTCCACACCCTCTGCCGTGAGGTGGATGCAAAAACGCGATAGACCGGTCATCGGCTGGGGATTGGGCTTCCCGCCTCTTTCGGGACCGTTGGCTGGATTCCGCGAACGGAGAAGGATCGAATTCCTCAGGCAATTCGATGCCATGATCGCCTACAGTCAACGCGGCGCGGACGAATACGCCCAACAGGGATTTCCGCTGGATTACCTTTTCGTCGCGCACAATTCCGTGTCGCCGGTGCCGACGTGGCAAATGCCGCAACGTCCAATGACCTTCCATGAGAATAAACCCTGCGTCCTCTTCGTGGGTCGCCTGCAAGCGCGCAAGAACGTGGATTTGTTGCTGGGCGCCTGCGCTGAAATTCAAAATGTTCGGTTGATCATCGTCGGCGATGGGCCGGAGCGCGAGTCCCTTGAAATGCTGGCAGGAGAGATCTATCCGAGCGCGGAGTTTGTCGGAGCCAGGCATGGGGTGGAGTTAAAGCCGTATTTCACGGCGGCAGACCTCTTCGTCCTGCCCGGAACCGGCGGACTCGCCGTCCAGGAGGCGATGAGTTACGGGCTTCCGGTCATCGTCGCGCAGGGAGACGGCACTCAGGACGACCTCGTCCGCAAAGAGAACGGCTGGCAGATTCCCCCGGATGATTTCGAGGCGCTGGTCGCCACAATAAAAGACGCGCTGTCTGATGCAGCGCGCCTGCGAAGAATGGGCGGCGAATCGTATCGTATCGTGAAGGAGGAAATCAATATCGAAAAGATGGTCGAGACGTTCGTCGCGGCATTGAACCTGCTAACCGGCAAATGAGGTGACCGCATCCTCCATGTTGTTGTAGATCAGCAGGTTCTGCAAAAATCCCGTGATGTTCAGGATGTAATAGACTTTTGGATTCGGGCAGACCAGTTTGAAATAGGGGGATTTGTACGGCTGCTCGCCATGCTGACGAATGACCTCCAGATCACCGGGCGGTGTGAGCAGGTTGAAAATGGTGTGAATGGCGCGCAAGCCTGCGCTGGTGAGAATTTCCACGCCGGATAGATCGAGCAAAAGATGTTTCATGCCGTCTTCGCGTGACTGGTGGACACGGGCGAGCAGGTCCCGTTCGGTGTTTCCGTGCAAATGACCGCTCAAATGCAGGACGGTCACAGGTCCCGCGCCCTGAACTTGTGATGTGGTGATGATCAGTTCGCTCATGCTGTGTCTCCTTCGGTGTCACTACTATACAATGTCCGGGGATAAAATGCAAGTCGAGAGGGGAACACGGCGAAGGCAAGCCCCGGGAATTGTGTTCAGGTCGGCGGGGATATTGTTCCACTCTGGTAAAATTCGTCCATGCCATCCTCCCCCGATTCTGAATTCAACCTTCATAATCCGCAGCCTCTGCTCATCGTCATCTCGGGTCCTTCGGGCGCAGGCAAGGATACCATCATGCAGCGTATGAAGGAACGCGGACTGCCATTCCACTTTGTAGTCACTGCCACCACGCGCCCGCAGCGCGCCAACGAAGTGCACGGGCGCGATTACCTGTTCGTTTCGATGGAGGAGTTCGCGCGCTTGATTGACGAGGATGAGTTGATCGAACACGCCATCGTCTACGGCGATTACAAGGGCATCCCCAAGAACCAGGTGCGCGAGGCGCTCGCCAGCGGCATGGACGTGGTGATGCGCCTCGATGTGCAGGGCGCGGAGACCGTCCGCAGACTTGCGCCGCAGGCGTTGTTGATCTTCATCACCACCGAGAGCGAGGAGGAACTGGTGCATCGTCTCGAAACCCGCAAGACCGAGACCGCCAACTCGCTTGCCATCCGCATTGCCACCGCGCGCAAGGAACTCAAGCGCGTGGAGGCGTTCGATTACGTTGTCGTCAACCGCGATTTTCAACTGGACGAGACGGTGGATATCATCCGCGCCATTATTGACGCGGAACATCATCGTGTAAATCCGAGAAAGGTGACTTTGTGAATTACAACCCGCCTCCCCCTGCGCCCGAACCTTTCGACTCTGCCCGGGACAGGTCACTTCCCCCCCAGCAGGTTGTTCGTGTGGCTGTCCCCGCCTCTGCTCCCTACGTGACGTATACGATCATTGCCGTCACGGTCATCGTTTATATTCTGCAACTGACGACACAATCGCTCTTTCAGGTTGATCTTCCGGTTGCGTTCTTTGTCAAGGCAAATGAGTTGATCCGCGAGGGGCAACTCTGGAGGCTGGTGACGCCCGCCCTAGTGCATGGGTCCATCGCGCACATCGGTTTCAACATGTATGCGCTCTTCATCTTTGGAACGGGACTCGAACGTCACTTCGGTCACGGACGGTTTTTCCTGCTTTACATGCTCGGCGCGTTCACGGGCAACGTCCTGTCCTTCCTGCTTTCGAGCGGATATTCGGTGGGCGCGTCCACCGCGGTCTTCGGGTTGATCGGCGCGGAGGGAGTCTTTCTGTACCAGAACCGGAAGTTCTTCACAGGGCAGTTCGGCGATGCCATCCGGAATATCGTCTTCATCGTGGCGATCAATCTTTTCTTCGGCTTGCAGCCCGGCATTGACAACTGGGGACATGTCGGCGGTCTGTTCGGCGGGTTGATCTTCACGTGGTTTGCGGGTCCCTTGTGGGAGATCGAGGGCATCCAGCCGATGCTCCAGGTTGTGGACCAGCGCTCCTCGCGCGAGGTCATCATCGGCGCGGCGACGGTGCTGTTGATTTTCGGTAGTCTGGCAATGTGGGGAATGATTAGATAAGAGTGGTTTTTGGGGATCGGAAATGGAGACACCACGAGGAGATTTCCCATGTGGACGACGATTCAAATCGTATTGGGTCTGCTCGGTTTATTGCTGGCATTTAGCGGGAACAGGCTTTCAATGCCAATCCTCTTATATGCGGGCGTTGTGTGTTTTGGATTAGCCTCAATCGCAATCGGCTGGGAAGCCATCGTGACGCGGCACATTGTAATCGGAAGTCGTCATAGAGGGACAAGCGAGACCTATACAGGCATCGCGGCAATGGCGCAGGGATTCCAATTCAATTCGATCGGCTTGTTCCTCATCGGGATCGCGGTCGCAATGTATTTCAACGCAGGAGACAGTATCTTCCAATCCATGGTCCGCCGCCCGGGTCTGCCGTTGGTCGTCATTGGAATTGTCTGCCTGATGCAATCGGTGATCTTCTTCTCCGGCTTCCGCGAACTTGGGGAGGGGACGGGCTGGATCGTGACCCTGAACCTGCTTGTTTCGCGCATGTTGCCGGGCTTGATCCTGCTGGTCATCGGTCTAGGCGCGATGGGATTCGGCTTGTTCGAGGTCGTCGCGCCGAACGCCTTCGATGAAATGGGCGGCGGGTTTTTGGAAGTGTTGTATGGGTTGAGGTGAACTGTTACGGTTTTATCTCGAACACCATCCCCGCGCTCGTGCCCTGCACTTCGGGGAAGAAGGCTTGCCAGGCATGGGCGGGTAATACGCGATATTCTCCCGCCTGTAATGGGATGAGAGTGTAGGTCAACACATACGTTCCGGCGGGGAGATAATCGGCGGTGAAGAGGATGCTGTCATCGCGGATTTGCGGTTCGTTGAACAGCCACCAGCCCCAGCCATCCAGGAACGGGTCCCGGTCATCGAATTGCATCTGCACGTCGGTCAAGTCTTTTCCAAGTTCGCTCGTTTTGAGGCTGCGATTCAATATCTCCATGCCGGCAGGGATGAAGTCCTCGACCATGACGTAGTACGAGTCGTGAGGCAGGACAAGCGTCAGTTGGGCGGTGATCTTTTGATTGGGATCAAGCCGAAGCGAGGAAAGAGGCGTGCAGCGCGGCGCTTCGACTGCGGTCTGCGTTTCCGCTCCGCTGCGCTCAGACCTCCGCTCAGCGCGACAATCGTCATCCAGATAGGCTCGTTCGATCCTCATGCCCGCGTCCAGCGGTCTCACTTCCTCCACCGGGCGGTTGAGGCGCAGAACGGCGCGGTAGTAGAGTCTTCCAAGCCCATCTTCGCGTTGGATGGTGAGCAGGTTCGGCGAGGTGGGCGAGAGGAGATCGAGCGGCACGTGCGCATCGAGCGGCTTGATCTGAATGCCCGCCACATCGCCGCTAGTGAGCGGACCGCCATTGAGCGCGGCGTTGAACGCGAAATCGGCGCGCAGGTCGCCGAAGCCGATCATCGCCTCGTTGAGCGCAAGGATCGCCCAGGCATTATCGTGACCCAGGTTCCACAAGCCGCGCGTACTGCGATGCGCGGCGAGATAACGCACCGCGTCGAACACGACCTGATTCGCGGGATCGAGTTGCGCGAGCGCGTACACGACCAGCGAGGTCGTGTAAATCGCGGAACCTCGCGTGAAGATGTTTTCGCGCGGCGTTTCCCAATGCGCGCTGGATGACGTGCGGATGGCAAGCGACTGGAGATTGGAAATCAAGCCGCTGGTTCGTGAGTCTGCCGGGTTGATGTTTTTGAGCGTGAGCGTGAGCAAAGCAATGGACGATGGGCTCATCCGTTCGCGCGCGTTATACAACGCTTCCACGGTCTGTTGATCGGCGGCGAACATCTGGCTCAAGGCGAACTGGACGAACGCGCTATCTTCCAGTTCCCTGATTTCCGTGTTCGCATTGATCGTCGCCTGCGATTCCTGCAAAAACTCCACTGCACGGGAAAGAGCATTCTCGTTCATTGGCGCGCCCGCCAGCCGGGCGCGTTGCAATCCAAAGAGAACGTAAGCGGAAATATATGGGTCGCTCTTTTCGCTGTTCCCCCACCAGCCCCAGCCGCCGTCCACGTTCTGTAAATTAAAAATCCTGCTCACGCCCGCGTTGAGGTTTGCCGCAACGCGCGCGTTCAATTGAGGATTCTCCTGGTTTGCATCTTTCAAAGCGCGCTGGACTTCGATGTTCGGGAGAAGATGCGAAAGGATGGCTTCCGCGCTCAGCGAGGTGTCGGGGACTTCCACCGCCTCCAGCGCAGATAACAGACTGCCAGCCAGCGAGGGGCTTAACTCCACATCCAAGCCTCCGCTCCCGGGCGCGAACGTGCGCGGGAGCGAGATCACCTCCTGCACGGAAGCCTCGCCGCGCAGTACCCCTCCCGTAACGAATGCCTGCGGAGACGTGTATCGCAGGATGGGCAGTCTTCCCCACACGGGACGCGCCGAATCCTGCAATGACGGCGCGCGGGTGGTGACCACCGAGAAAACGAGATCAGCCGAATCAACCAATCCCGCCGTGCCCCACCATTCGACGCGCCTGCGCCCGTTGGCGGGAATGTCGAAGATGCGCGTGGCATGATCCGGCTCGTCGAGAATGAAACCGTCGCTTTGCAAATTCACGCTCACACTGACCGCCCTCGGCGTGTTGTTGTTGACGATTGCCGCCATCAGCACATGATCGCCGCTCACCAGGAACCTCGGCGTTACAGGCCGGATCAATAACTGCTTTGTGGAAACGATCTGCGTTTCAGCCTGACCGACCTTTGTATCCACGGTCAGCCCGCGCACATCCACCTGCCAGGTGGTGAGCGAATCAGGCAGGGTCATCGTCACCTGACCGTGTCCCTCCGAGTTGGTGATGAGCGACGGGTTCCAAAATGCGGTATCGGGGAAGTCCTCACGTATGACCGCTGAAGCCTCGCCGCCTCCACCGCCCAATCCGCCAGGTTCGATGGCATTCCGACCGCCGTAGACCGCCAGCGAGAGACCGGTTTCGATGCCAAGCGGCTGGTTTTTGTAGAAGGCTGGGAGGATATCCTCTGCATTTGGCTCTGCCAGCGCCAGCACAGCCTGATCCACGACGGACAGGGAAAACTCGCCTGCAACAGGCTGCCCTGCGTTATCTGTCACGAGCACATCGAACGTGACCTTTTCGCGCGGTCCCGCCTCGGCTGGGTTCGAGGTCACTTGCACATTCAACTCCTGCGCCTCGGGCGATACCGGAAGATTGACCAGTCCCTGCCTGAAATCGTTGCCCTGCCCCAGCGCGGTGACGCTCACGTACACGTTCGGCGCGTCGTCCTCCGTGATGGGCAACTCGTATTCGATTCCGCTTCCGCTCAGCGTGATGATTTCCGCTTTGGCGACGATGCCGCGTTCGACGGTCACAAGCGCGACCGAACTGACGGCGAACGGGTTGGGAATGAAGACCCTGGCGGCGTCGCCGGCGCGATAGACATCGCGGTCCGCTGTGAGTTCGAGCCTTTGGTTGGGCAGGTCGGGCCACGCGCCGCTCTCCGCGCCGCCAGCCCAGATCAGCGTCTGACTGCGCGCGCCGGAGCCTGATACGTCGAGCATGTACGTCCCCGCGTTCGGGGGGATGAACGAAAGCCGCGCCCTGCCATCGTTCCCGGTTGCGAAGTTGCTGCTGCTCACGGGCGTATACACCGGCGTGTAGGTCGGGAAGCCGGCGCGATCCGTCTCTTTTTCCCAGCGCACCTGCTTGAACTCTGCTGTGAGTTTGATATTACTTGCCCGATCCCCTGCCCAATCCGCTGTATAGACTTCGAATTGGACTGCCGCGTCCGCGCGCCCGACCCATTGATCGGGACGCAAGCCGATGTAAAAATCCGCGGGATGAGCACGCAGTTCCGCGCGCGTGCTGATCGGCAAGCCCGATTCATCCTGCGCGGTCACCTCCAGCGTGACGACCTGTCCCGTTTCGTTCTGGGGGATGGCTGGCAGGTCAATGGACAGGATCCCCTGCGGGGTCGTCCGACCCGTTCCCTCCCCGATAAGATTTCCAAAGTACCGCGAATCGATCCCCATCGGGAATCTGAACGCGTCCAGCCAGGAATCGTCCAGCAATCCTGTTTGATAATTTGGCAGGTAAAAATGGTCGGGTTTTGCATAGAGCGCCCATCTTACCTGTACATTCCCCGCTGGCGCGTCGAAGAAATACCGCGCGTTGACATTTGCCTGGAAGGGGGTTCCCTGCCTGATCCCGTTCGATGGAAAACTCACGCTGAGGTTGATCTCCGGTTTGCGATATTCCGCGACCTGAAAACTGAAATAGAGATCGAGGGCGCTGTTCTCGAAGATGTAATAACCGAGAGGCGCGCCGACCGGCAGTTTGTACTCGCCGTGGAACGTGCCGTACGGGGTGAGTTGCAGGTTGAGCGCCTGGAGTTGATTCCCGTTCGCATCGCGCAGAAAGATCGGAATGGTATTGACCGGCGGAAGTTCATAACGTCCGTTGAACGCCTGCCGCGCGATGCCGCGGAAGTAAACGGTCTGGCCGGGGCGATAGATCGGGCGGTCTGTGTACAGGTAGATTTGGGTATGAGGCGGCTCGACGTTCAGCGAATATCCAAAATCCCACGCTTGAATGCCCGATCCCCAATTGTTTACCGCCAGCGCGAATTGTTCGTCGCCGGGCAGGCTCAACATCGCGTAGACCGGACCTTCACGTTCGCCGACCGCGCCCTTCCATAATCCCCGTACATCCGTCGCGCCGGATGCCAGCACGTTGCCCGCCTGATCGTAGATGATGATGGGCGCGTTCGGCAGAGGCGTCTGCGAAGGCAGGTGGATCGCCCAGACCAGCGCCTCCGTCGCGCCGAGTTTGAAGGTGAGATTGACCTGGCTCGAAGCAACGAAATAAACATTTTTCCAATCGGATCGAACTTGCGGCGAGGAGACGCCCGCATAATACAAGCCCGGCGTGAGTTGTGTGTTCTCCGTCGTGAGATTCAATTTCACGTCCTGCCATTGACTCGGAGGCAGATTCAGCGTTTGCGAAAATTCAGACGGATTGGTTGGGGCATAAGCCTGCTGGCTTTCATAAGAGGACTGAAGCCGGAAGAAATCCTGCAGCGACAGGGGGGCGATGGTCACGTTCGCGGTTTGTATGTTCACCGCGTTGGCGAACAACACCGGCTCATCGGGCCTCACGAACATGGTGGAGGAACCGAACGTTTGCACGAACAGCGAGGGAGAGAGCGGCGGCGCGCGGAAGTTCAGCACGAACGGCTTTTCGAGTGTCTGCCCCCAGCGATCCTTGATCTGCGCCGCCAGTTCGATGGCGTAATCCGTTTCGGGGATGAATTCCCCGTTCACGTAAAGGGTCAAATTGTCCGCGTCCACGTTGACGTTGAAGTTACCCAGCGCGGGTTTCACGGTCACAAGGTCTTCATAGTCGCCCTCTGCAAGCGGTGAACTGAACTTAAAGGTTGTAGACCATAGAGCCGGGTTTGCGCCGGTCACGGCAAAGCGATCATACGTGCGCAGCACTGCGCCGTAATCGGTTCCGAGCGTCAAACCGCTCTTTGCCCGAGCCGCCGCGTCCACGTTCAGGATGTAGCCGATGTTGCGCGCCAGGTTTCCCGCCGGTGTGAATGTCAATTCCGTATCGTCATCATTCCACGTGAAAGTTCCGTTCACCGTGCCCGCCGTGCCGCTCAACCTGAAATTTGACTCGACGCTTTCCGCCTCCATCGGCTGGTTGAAGGTCAGTTCGATCCCGGCATCGAGCGGGATCAGGCCGCCAGCAGACGGACTCAACGAGACGACACGCGGACGCGTCGTGATGAATGTCCACGCGTTCGCGCCGCCTCCTTCCAAGCCCGAGCCTGTCACCGTTTTCAAAGCCGGGTTCAACCTGACGGTGTATTCCGTTCCCCCCAGCATGGACGGTTCGGGATACAGGATGTACGTGCTGGTGTTGATCCATTCGCCGCGTCCCGAGACGGAAGGCTCGACGCTGAAAGCGGCGGGCAGCGCGGACGAATCCGCTCCCAGCGGGACAACGGGCTGGTTGAACGAGGCGACGATCGCCGCGTCCACATTCACATCCTGCGCGCCGGGTTTGGGCAGCAGGTTCGCTGTGCGCAAATAATCCGCGACCGTGAAGGAGAGTTGAAGCGCTTCCGGGATCCCAAATCCCGTTGCCGAGCGGATGGAGTTCGCGATCGTGATGGTCAGTTTCGTGTTGGGTGGATACGGTTGTGTGGGGGCAAAGACGAGTGTGGCTTCATCGTTCCATGTGAACGCGCCCTCCGGTAATCCGCTCAGCGCCGATTCCACCGAGGCTTTGTTCATTGCCTGGTTGAAATAAAACGTAATGGGCGATTGGTGTCCTATAACAGAATCGAGCGGCGGATCGGTTTCGATGAGAGCGGGAGGGAACGCCTGCTGGAGCGCGGTCGGCGCGGGCGCGTGGGTCCCTGCCGGGGTCGGCGTGGAAGCGGTGATTCCCGGAACGGTCGGGATGCCCGAGCATGAAGCGAGGATCAGGCAGATGAGGATGAACCAGTTCAGGGGTGGAAGGAAGCGGCGCTTCGTCATAAGTCCTCGATGGAGATGGTGTGACTGTGTCATTATACACTTGACGGAATCAGAAAGGACACGGTTCCTCGCCGTGTCCTTCGTTTTTCAGGTTTCGGTCATTCGCCCGCGCTCAGCGCCTGCTCGACAGCCTGAAGGATCTCCTCGTACGATGCCACCCTGCCCGGTTGACCCACGGGAACCTCGTTGACGAAGACGCTCGGCGTTCCGCTGACTCCCAACTGCCTGCCCCTGTCGAAATCCGCCTGTATCTCCGCGACGTATTTGTTCTTTCCAAAGCAGTCATTGAAGGCGGTCATGTTCAATCCGATGCTCTCAGCCATCGCCTGCAGGCGGCGGTCGCTCAGGGAACCCTGGTTGACGCCGGTCCAATTGGCGTAGACGATGGATTTCATTTCCCAGAATTTGCCCTGCTCTTTCGCGCACATGGTTGCGTTGGATGCCTGGTCCGATTCGCCGCCGTTCCTTGCGCCATCGCCATCTATGAACGAGTAATGACGAAAGACATAACGCGCTTTTCCTGCGGCGACGATATTCTCCAGGACGAGTGATTCGACGCTCTGCGAGAAGCGCTGGCAGGCAATACATTGAAAATCCTCGAATACCTCGATGACGACAGTCGCATTCGGGTCGCCCAGACTCTGTCCGTCCGGGTTGGGCAATGTCATGGGGGCGATGGGGACGATCCCGGTCACCGGTCTCATCTGGGGCGCAACCACGGCGAGGACCACAAGGACGGCTCCGACCACGATAAGCGCGATCGTGATCAGGCGGCGCTGCCGGCTTTGACGAAGCATCTTTTCGCGCCGCTGCTGGCGTTGACTTGTTTTTTCAGGGCTCATTTACAATTTTCCTTTCTGGAGATAAAAAGAACACAGTGAAACTGTGTTCTTTTTTATTACTGAAGTCCCATCTCATTCAGGATGGCTTCGAGTTCCACCTGGAAGGCGCTGAAAGGCACCGCTCCATCGATCCTTTTGGTCTTCGTTTCGCCATTGACCGTGTACGTGATGACGAAGGCAGGCGTGCCGTTCACACCAGCCGCCAGGCCATCCTCATAATCCTGCTGGACGCGGGCTTCGAATTTTCCGCTGTTGTAGCAACTCCCGAATTCGTCCATGTTCAAGCCGGCTTTTTCGGCAATGGCTTCGAGGCGGCGGTCGGTGAAGGAACCAACATCCTCCCCGAGGACATTCGCAAACAGATGATCGTACATTTCCCAGAATTTGCCCTGGTCGCCCGCACAATAGGCAGCCGCGGCGGCGTCCTGCGATTCGGTCCGCGCGCCGCCGATATTGCGGCTGACCCAGTTGCCCATGGAACGATAGACAAAGCGCACCTTGCCGGTGTCAACGTAATACTGCCTGAGCAAGGGTTCGGTCTGTTCGTGGAACCGCGCACAAAACGGGCACTGAAAATCGGAAAATTCCTCGATCGTGATCGGGGCGTTCGGGTCGCCCATGGCGTTATCAATTGGATTGAAGCGTGTGCCCGGGTCAACCCCAACGACCTCCGCAATGGGCTTGAGCGCGGGCCAGATGAACGCAAAAACCAGCAATGACGCGCCGAGGGTGATCAAGCCGATCATGGTCAGGCGTTTTCGCGTTTCCTGCTGGTAAATCCTTTCACGCCGTTCCTGGCGTTTGCTCTTCTTTTCGGGACTCATTAATGGAACTCCTTGTCGCAAATTTTATCGGGCTGAATTTTCCCATGCCCAAATTGTTTTGTCTAGGAAAAGGTTAGGGGGGTATTAATGACCCGCCCTGCGCAGTGCGCCGCATATCATCCTGCAAATTCAGTTAATCACGGCTTTGGTTCAAACAGCCGATTTCCAACCATCATTGCAAGTGGCGCTGCGCTTCGTCTCCACTACGTTCCGCTACTCTGCGAGTACGATGTCAGCGCGAGGGGATTTCCAATTTGCCTGACGGGTCGCCCCTGCTATACATGATTGTCCAGCCATTCGATCATGAATCCGATCACCTCGTCTTTTTCGGGTTCATTGTGGATCTCGTGATACAAGCCGTCCCATAATTTAAGCGTAACATCCCTGTTCTTTTCACCGGCAAGCCGCGCAAAGTCCTCGCTCCCGCTGGGATAGGTCAGTTTGTCCGCTTTGCCGTGCATGATGAGCAAGGGAAGGGGGAACTCCCTTGCGCGCGAGAAGCACAAGTCAATGATGTTCAATGCTGCCTTGCCAAAGCCGAGGCTGGCTTTGTCGTGTACCAATGGATCGTTTACGTATTTTTGAACCACCTCGGGATCGCGCGAGAGATCGGCGGGGTTCAATCCGCTGGGGATGATCACGGCGGGCAGAAGGGAACCGAGGATTTTGACCAGCGCGATCTTTCCCTTCTGCTCCTGCAAGGAGGAACGCAAACCTGCGCCTGTGACCATCACGCCCTTGAGCCCCTCACTGGACTGTATCGCATACGAAAGGGCGAGCAACCCGCCGAGGCTGTGACCATACAGGAAATGAGGGACATCGGGGTAACGCTCCGCAAGGAACCTGAAAAACTGACGAATATCCTGCATGACCGCGTCGAGCGAGGGGAAATGTCCGCGCGCGCCGCCCGATTTTCCATGACCGCGCAGGTCGAATCCGACGAACGCGCAGCCGGACTCTGTCATTGCCTTTGCGACATGTTCGTAGCGGGCTGTATGTTCGCCGAGTCCGTGCAAGAGGGCGATCAATGCTTTGGGCTTGTGATCCGGTTCCCAGCCTCGAACGTGGAACGTGATGCCATCCTTACCCTCCCAATTCGATTCGTATGTTTTCATGGGTTATTCTCCGACAATGATCTTGAATTCGCAGGCGTTTTCCCCGGTTGCCTTGCAGGATGTTTCCTCCACATCATATCCCTGCCCCGCTGCCCAAAAGAGACTCTCGTGGATCAAGCCCCGAGTCACGAAACAGACCGGGGCGGGGTCGCGTTGGTTCAAAGTGGAGGGAGAGGCATGGTCCGCGAGGAGCAGGTCGAGGTCCAGGGTGTGAACCGTGATGTCGTCTGAATGTAATCCGAGGAGACGTCCCAGTAACTCCAGGGTGGATTTGAGGCGCGCGGAGCGGGGCAGTCGCTTGATGACAGCCGCCTGCATCCTGACCCCGAGCGCGGCGTCGTTCAAAAGAAGAGTCCACATGTGTCCGCCCACGCGCAGGAGCGTGCCGCGCGCCCCGCGCCCGAAGTAGGCGCGCACCGCGGCTTGTAACGAGGCGTAGGTTGTTGCAGATTCAATTGCATCCAGTTTCAGGAACGATTCGGGCTTTGCCCATTCCTCGGGCAATTTGGAGAGGGCAAGGATGGTGTTGAATTGATCCGCGCCCAATTCGAGCGCGGTCGCCTCCGCAAAACGGCGCAGGATGCGGTTCGAAAACCCAACTCTGCTCACACGCGCGCCTCGCCGATTTCAAACCGACAGTATTCGTCGCCCTTTGCCATGCAGTGCGTTTCGGTGACCTCGAATTCCCTGCCCGTCGCCCAGTGCACCGCCTCGGCGATCGAACCTACGTAAAGGTAACAGATGGGCTTGTCGCTCTGGCGGCTGTGACAGATGGCGCACGTGGATTCGATGTAGGCGATCCTGTCCCCGCTTTCATCCACCCATGCCTTCACTTCCGGGTTGCTCTTCTTCAACGCATCCGCCATTCCGTTCAGGATGAATTTGATGCGCTGGCGTTCGGGCAGTAACTTGAGCGCCACGCCCGCCACGCCCAGCAAAGCGGATTGTTCGCGCACCCCGTATTGAAAGGATGCCTTGCCGATGCGCCGCAAAATCCCCCTGCCGCCGCGTCCGTAAAAGGCTTCGATGGCTTCGTTCAGTTTCGCATATTGCGAAGCCTGAATGGACGGTTCGAGATCGTTCGGCGGAAAGTTGCCGATGAACCTTTCCAAGCCGCTGGCGCGCAGGACGGCGTTCAACCCGTTTTCGCCCATCACCTCCTGTACGGAGGTCAATGCCTGACGCACAAGCGAATTGATGATCGTGGAATCTTCCCTGGCTGTCATGCTGCCTCCTTTGCTCCTCACAGAAACGCCGGCACATCGAAAGTATACACGGGATACCGCTCGCCCGTGCGGACGAACCCCATCCGCTGATACAAATTCAACGAGGCATGGTTGTCGCTTTGCGTATTCACGGTCAGAGTTGGGATGCCGTAGCGCGCCAGTTTTGCGAACAGGTCGCTCAGCAACGCCCTCCCGACGCCGCGTCCCTGAACGGCTGGGTTTACCGCCAGCCGGGCAAGATGTGCGCGCGCCCCGCCGCCGGTGGTGATCTGATATCCGGCGATCCCGTGTTCGTATTCCGCCACAGTGGCGGTCAACGCTTGTGAGTATGCCTCGCGAATGGATACGAGTGTGTTATGCCACAACGGATCGAAGGACGCGTCATCCGTCCTTTCGACATCGGGGAGATCGGATTCCTCCATCTTTCGGATTCGGACTCCGCTCGCTTCGCGCGCCGCCCAGGGCTGACTGGCGAAGCCGCGCCACTCGAGCATTACAATTTGCTGACGGATTTCGAATCCGCTCGCGGCTAATACATTTCGGAACCACGGCTGCCTGACGATTGCCGCGACCTTTGCCCCACCCGCGCGCCCGATCTCCCCCCGCGCGGCGGACCACAATAAATCCCAGGCGTTATCCACGGACCAGCCCCCGGCACAGGCAAACAATCGCACCCAGGCAATCCCCGGCGCCTCGGTGGGACAAGCCAGCGCGGCTGTGATCCGCCCGCCTTCGTCCACTGCCCAGTAAAACGGGGCGCCCAGCCATTCCAATGGCGAGCGCCAGTCAAGGTGACGATGAAGATGCGTCTCGAAGAAGATCAGGTTCGAGAGCGCCTGATGATCGTTGATATCCGCCGGGCGAACGAGGGTGTTGATCACGGTCTGCCTTACGAAATGTCATTGCGACCTTCGGGAAGCAATCTCCGGTTCACGACGCGATTGCCTCACAAAGGTCGCAATAACGAAATCTATCTGATCCACCCGAGGCGCATCAGGAATTTCATAAAGCGCTGGGCAAGAGTGGGCTTTTCGACCAGCCGCAGGGAATCGTACACGTCCATTTGCGAATCGAGCAGGCTTCCGCGTTTGAGGTTCAAATTTGCCGTTGCCTGACGCACCGTGGAGTGCAGGTCGCCTTCGCCAGCCTGCTCCAGCAGCGAGGCGGCGCGCTCATATTCCGCCAGCGCATCGTTCCATTTATTGAGCCCTTCCAGCGCGGCGGCGCGATTGCCAACTGCAATGCCCTGCCGCTTCAGGTCGCCTGCCTCTTGAAAGATTTCCTCGGTTCCATCGGTCGCCTCGAATGCCTCCCTCGCTTTTCCCGCCTGTAATAAAGCCACGCTCTGGTTGTTCCTCATCTCTGCCGCGTTCAGTTCGTCCCTGGCATTCGAATAAGACTCCGCGGCTTGCGAAAACCGTCTCGCCGCGGCAATGAAATTTCCCTTTTCATATTCCTGCCTGCCCTGTTCGGCAAGCGCAACAGGATTGGAATCGTCCACGCATGCCCCTAATAGGTAATATCCAGCAGGTTTTCCGCCACCGAGCGCAGTTTTTCCCTGGACATGCTGCTCAATTTCATGGCAAGTTCGATGTAGGGACGGTTGACCGGCAACGCGGCGAATTGCCTCAATTCCATTGGCATCTCGAGGAATTGCTGGATGGCTTCCTCGTTCATCAGCCATTGACCGATGGGTCCGCTGCGGTCGAAGAAGGATTCGACCCTGCCGCCGAGTTTCATGATCAGCGCCTCCAGTTCCGGCAGGGGAATGGGGCGTTCCCCCAACTCGTAGGCTTTGATGCGCGCGCCTGAGATGCCGGTCTCCTGCGACAGGCTGCGGATGGAAAGGCTGGCGTTCATGCGTTCCTGCCTGAGGAGCGCGCCGATCTTGCGCTGGCGGACCGCCATGAGTTTCGAAAGATCGAGATTCTCGTGCGGCGGCGGGCTGTTCGATTTCGTTTCCCGGCTCCAGAAATGATCCAGGGGCAGGTCGAGATAGAAGACCAGCGCCTCCAGTTCCGGCAGCGAGGGAGCCTTGCTTCCCTCCTCGTAGGCGCGCAACATTGCCGGTTTCACGCCGATGGCTTCCGCGCATTCCTTGACGTTCCGGCGCGCGGCGAGGCGCGCATCGCGGATCAAGACACCCAGTTTTTTCGTGCGAATGGTGATCTGGGACTTAATATCCATGTCTCCTCATGTTGGGCTGATTATAGCAGAGGCTGTACAGCCCTGCTACCGTCTCGACCCCAGACCGATGCCTCCCGGCGGCATGAAGATCTCGCCGCTGAGTTTGAAGCCCGCCGCCTCCAGCCTTGGCGAGAAGATCGGGCGGATGCCTGTTGCCTTTAGTTCACCCAGGATTTTGTTCTCCGGTCCAACGCCGGTCTGCTCGAACTTGAAGATATCGGTCATGACCACGGTATCGCCCTCCATGCCCACGACCTCGGTGATGGCGGTCACTTTGCGGGAGCCGTCCTTCAAGCGCGACTGCTGAATGATGAGGTCCACAGCAGATGAGATTTGCTGGCGTACCACCTTGAGCGGCAGTTCCATGCCCGCCATCAGCACCATGGTTTCCAAACGTGAAAGCGCGTCGCGGGGGGAGTTGGCGTGCAGCGTGGTCAATGAACCGTCGTGACCCGTGTTCATGGCTTGCAGCATATCCAGCGCTTCACCGCCGCGGCATTCGCCGACCACGATTCGATCCGGGCGCATACGCAGTGAATTGCGCACGAGGTCGCGGACGGTCACCGCGCCCGTCCCGTCAATGTTCGCGGTCTTTGTTTCCAGCCGCAGGACGTGTTCCTGCTGAAGTTGCAATTCCGCCGCGTCCTCGATGGTGACGATCCGTTCCTCCTCCGGAATGTAACCGGAGAGAACATTGAGAAGCGTGGTCTTCCCCGAACCGGTCCCGCCCGAGATGACGATATTCAACCGGGCAAGCACGCAGGCGCGGATGAACTCCGCCATGTTGTTCGTCAGTGAGCCAAACTGCACAAGTTGTTGAATGGAAAGTTTGTCCTTTTTGAATTTGCGGATCGTGATCGAGGGTCCGTCAATGGAAACAGGCCGGATCACCGCGTTGACGCGGGAACCGTCCGGCAGGCGCGCGTCGACGGTGGGGCTGTCTGCATCCACGCGGCGGCCCAGGGGAAGGATGATGCGGTCAATGATCCGCATGACGTGATCGTCGTCGTCGAAGGTGATGCCGCTCTTGATCAACTTCCCGTTCTTTTCGATGAAGACCTTCTTCGGTCCGTTCACCATCACTTCGCTGACCTCGGGATCCTCCAACAGGGGCTGAATGGGACCGTAGCCGGTCATCTCGTCCAGGATCTCGTGAAAGATTTGTTTGCGAAGATCCTCGGGCAGGCTCACCTTTGTCTGAACGTAGGCATCGTTCAGGCGTTGTTTGATGAGTTCTGTGCGGTCGCCGAGTTGCAGGGGCTCGCCTTCGATCGAGCGGCTGACGTTCTCCACGAGATAGTGTTTGAATTTGAGCAGGTCGGCTGATGTGAGCCGCGTATAGTTGGAGGAGATCGGGGTTGCCATCAGGACGCGTCCCCCTCATCCGGTTTCTGTTCCGGAATCACCCAAACGATATGGGAGCGCTGCACCGCCAGAAACGGCGACTGGAAAAGCGCCTGCCCATCGGGACCCAGCACGCTCACATCCGTCAGCGCAAGGAATTTTTCGTTCTGATCCAGTTCATCCTTGATGCGCTGGTTCCTGCGGACGTGGACGCGCCCGCGCATCAAGTGCGTGGTCGTTTGTATAGTGGCTGGTACGGCGGTCTTGGTGACGATATCCGTGAAGATCTTGCCCTTTTCATCATATTCAATACTCATGGTGCCTCACTCAATTGGGAGCATATCCCGGTGGACATGACTTTGCAGTTCTTTTGGGGTTATGGAAAATGGGTCTGTCGCTGATGGACAGCCACCAAAGTTTAGCCGATATGAGGTTGAAATTACCTTTCACTTTCTTTAGGCAATTCAACGGGCGCGCAGGCGGCGCGCAAGTTTCACCATGCTTTCCGCCGCATCCTTGAGGACGATGGAGGCGGTGTTGGTGGGATACTTTATGGTGATGGGCTGGTTGAGGTTGTTGGCTAGTGTAAAACTGCCCCCCATGTACGGCATTGTCGTCTGGATCGGCAGGCCGATGATCCTCTCCGCTTCGGCTTTGGTCAGCCCTTCCAGCCCGACCGCGCGGTTCAATATGGAAAAGATCCTCTGATCTTCGATCCCCTGCGATTGCAGGTATTCCCAGATGGTCCTGGTCAGGTGAACGGTGCTCTGGTCGGTGGCGACGATCAGGGCGATGAGATCGGCTTGCTGGATGAAGGGCAGGCTGATGCGCGAGAGCGAACGCCCGATGTCGAGGATGACGAAGTCGTACGCGGCGCGAAGCACGTTCACGATCTGCTCGATGCGCTCTCCCTTGAGGATGTTCCCACGTTGCGGATCGGGGGAACCCGCCAGCAATTGGAATTTCCACAACTCCGGCTCTGGCAGACTCCTGTGGAAGTATTCCCCGTTCGTTTGCCCGGATGGGAGGTCTGCAACGGATACCAGATTCAATGCCCCCTCATAACCGACGATCTGCGCGATGGAGCCGATGGGCAGAACGAGGTCCGCCACGACCACGCGCGCTTCAGGCTGGTGTATTTTGATGTTCATCGCGATGTTGGCGCACAGCGACGACGTGCCGGTGCCGCCCTTTGCGCTGAGGAAGACCATCAACAGACCCGCATCCCTGTTGTCTTCGCCTGTAATGTGAGCCGGGGCTTCCCTGCCGAAAACGCGCTTGAGAGCCTCCTCAAGCGCGTGCGCGGTTTCCGACGATTTGACAAGGTGCTCGTTCACGCCTGCATTCAGGTAGAATTCCCTGCGATGCGGGGCGGGATCGCTCGAGAGCGCAATGATGGGCGTGGCGTGGGTCCGTACATTCTGCCGCAGTTTTTGAACGAACTCTTCGCCCTTGAGATCGGACAGCGCGGGATCGAACAGGATGATATCCGGTTCATCGCGCCAGGCAGCGATCAACGCCTCCTTGCCCGAGGGGGCTTCGAGCACTTTGTACCGTTTTTCGCGGAGAATGTTGGAAAGGTATTTGCGGCTGGCTTCGTTCTCATCCAGTAGCAAGATGGTTCTACCAACCACGTTGATCTCCTCGGTCGCCTATTCCTCGATGGGCGGCATGAGATAGCCAAGACCGGAACGCGTCACGATGTGCCTGGGGCTGTGTGCGTCGTCCTCCAGTTTCTGGCGCAGGCGGGCAATGCTCACCCACAGGATTTCCTTGTCCGTGCGGTATTCGGGACCCCATACGCTGGTAAGGAGTTCCTCAGAGGACATGATCTTGCCGACATGATGGGCGAACTGCAGCAGCAGGCGATATTCTGTGGCGGAAAGGGAGACCGGCGTTTCGCCCTTCCACACCTCGGCGCGGGCAAAATCAACCTTCAGATTATCGTGCGTGAAGAAGCGGGATTGTCCGCCCAAATCCCCTCCGGGAGGCTGGGCGCGGCGCAGCACCGCTCGGACGCGCGCCAGCAATTCGGTGGCGGAGAACGGTTTGACGAGGTAATCGTCCGCCCCCAGGTCGAGCCCGCGCACACGATCCTGTTCGTCGCCTTTGGCAGTGAGAATGATGATCGGGGCGTTCGAAAACTCGCGGATGCGCTGGGTCGCGCCGAAGCCGTCCAGTTTTGGCATCATCACATCCATCAACACAAGATCTATCGGTTGGTTGGAAAAGACATCAACGGCTTGCGCGCCGTCCTGCGCGGTGACGACCTCGTATCCCTCCGTCCGTAAATTGGCTTCGAGCAGACGCAGATAACGAGGTTCGTCGTCCACTATGAGAATGCGTTTTGCCATACAGCCTCCTTCAAAATCGTTTCGATGGATTGATGGGCAATTCTATGAAAAACGTGGTTCCCTTGCCGAGGGTCGATTCTGCCCAAATCTTACCACGATGTGCCTCGACAATCTGCTTGCAAATGAAAAGTCCCAGCCCGGTGCCGGTGGCTTTTTCAGCGCGCACCCGGTAGAAGCGTTCGAAGATCAGCGGGATGGATTCAGACGGGATGCCGGGACCCCGATCAGCGAATGAAACGATGAATTTATTTTCGTCCTGCCGGAGCAAGATGTGGATCGGCGAGCCGGGCGCGTACTTGATCGCATTGTTGAACAGGTTCTCGAAGACTTGCGCGATGCGCACGCCGTCTCCGTAGATGGAGGTCGTTGGTGCGCTGTCCACTCTCACATCCAGGTCTTTATACCGGGAACGGATGCGGGTGGCAACGTCGCGTAGAACGGCATCCAGCCTGAGGGGTTGGAAGCGTAGCGGGAGCGTCCTGCTTTGCAGGCGCGCCGACTCGAGTACGTTCTCGATTAACATCGAGAGGCGGTCCGCCTCCTCGTCTATGATCGTCAGGAATTCGCGCTGGGTCTCCTCGTCCCAGGAGGTGTCCTCGCGCAGAAGACTGGTGCTGTACCCCTTGATAAAACCGAGCGGGGTGCGCAGTTCGTGCGAGATCGTGCTGACGAAATCCTCCTGCAACTGCATCTGCCGTTTGAGATCGTGCAGTTCCCTGTGCATTTCCCTCCAAGCCTTGCGTTCGAAAAGAATGGAAAGCAGTTGGGCGCACAGCGATGCGAGGACGATGTGCCCCTCCTCATAGGCGGGTCCGCCGAAGCGCACGAACACCAGCGCGCCGTTGATGGAGTCGTCCGCGCGAAGGGGCAGCCCCAGCAGGTATGCCTGGCGCAGACGGTCATCCGTGGAAGAGGTTGGTTCGGGTTCCTGAACCAGCGTTTTCCTCTTGGCAACCACCTGACCCGCGAAGTTCTCGCCCCACGCGGCGTCGGCTTCCGCGCTCTTGGCGCGCCCGACGGCGCGCGCGTATACGATCTCGAGCGTGTTCGTTGACTCGTCCTGCAGATAGACCGCGACGTTGTCGAAGACGAATTGTTCGCGCAGTTTGGTGAAAAAGTTCTCGATGTTCCTGCGCGCATCGCCGGATTGAGTTGCGGCCTCCGTCAGTTCGCGAGCGTACGAGAATGACCGGGTATCCATGTTTATTTTCTCCCTGCCACAGCCAGCAATGGGAACCTGAACGATGTGCCGCGTCCCTCGACCGAATGCACATCCAGCATCGAGCCGTGCGCTTCGATGATCTGCCGCACGAGCGAAAGCCCCAGCCCGGTGCCGCCGTGACGCCGCGTGGAGGAGCCGTCCAATTGATGGAACGGCTCGAAGATCTCCTCCATGCGGCTGGCGGGGATGCCGATGCCGGTATCGGAGACGGAGACGATAACCAGATTCTCCGCTTCGCGTTTGACGCCGACGGTCACGCTTCCTCCCGCGGACGTGAACTTGATCCCGTTATCAATGAGTTGACTCAACGCCCAGGCGATCTTCTGCGAATCCGCCTGCACGAGGGGAATGTTATCGTCAGCGACTGCGCCCAGGTTGATGGAACGATCCTGCGCCCTGCCGGCGTACGATTTGACCGTGAGGCTGGCTACGCGGCGGATATCCACATCCTCCAGTTTGATGCTCAGTTCGCCGCGCGCGGCGAGGGAGACCATGATGAGGTCTTCAATCAGGGATTCGAGTTTTGCCGTGGATTGCTGGCTGACCTGCAGGGCGTAACGCTGCTCCTCGGATATCGGTCCCAGCGACTCGGTGACCAGCAGTTCGACGTAGCCCTTGATGTGTGTGAGCGGCGTGCGCAGTTCGTGCGAGATGTTCGCGATGAAGTTGGCTTTCAACTGGCTGAGTTCCGAGACGCGTTCGAGCGCTTTCTGCAATTCCGCCGTGCGCTCCTCGACGCGGCGCTCGAGGTTGCGGTTGGCGGCTTGCAGCGCGGAGCGGAGTTGGATGATCTGTTCGGTGACCGCCTGGTCGAGGTCGGAACGGTCCAGCAGTTTCAGGTTAATCAATGCCTGTCCAAGCAGGATCGGGTTGCCTTTGTCTGTTTCCTCCCGCTGGTGGGCAAGCGCTTTTTGCAGGTCCTCGGCGGCGAGGAGTCCTTTTTGAATCAGGTATTCCCCCATGCGGGGCACAAGCATTTCAGGGGTGAGTTTTGGAGATGCTTGTGTCATGATAAACCCATTCTCCTCCCACCATTGTAGCCGATGACTGCATGGAGAGCAATTCATCGGGGTCGCAGGTGAAGGGGTCCTTATCGAGCACGATCAAGTCGGCGAGGTGATTTGGAGCTAGCCTGCCGAGGCGATGCTCCATGTATGCGATGTAGGCGGGACCGAGGGTGTAGCCATGCAGGGCTTCAGCAAAGGTCAATTTTTGTTCGGGGTACCAGCCTTCGGGTGAGGGGGAACCGTCGGCGCGTCTTCTCGTAATCGCGGCGTGCAGTCCCCAGAATGGATTCGGGGATTCGACGGGCGCGTCCGACCCAAAAGCAAGGCGCGCGCCGAAGTCCAGTTGAGTCCGCCAGGCGTAGGCGAGGCGCGAGCGCTCTCCCCAGAATTGGTCCGCCATCAGCATATCGGATGTGGCGTGGATGGGCTGCATCGAAGCGACGACGTCCAGTTTGCCGAGGCGCGGCGCGTCGTCGGGATGGATGACCTGCACGTGTTCGATGCGATGGCGCAGAGGAGACAGGCGGTTTTCGGTCTCGTAATTGCGGAGTTGCTCGTAGGCGTTCAACACCTCGTGATTGGCGCGGTCGCCGATGGCATGCACGGTCATGCCGAGACCGACCCCCGCGGCTTTACGCCCGTGTTCGAAGAGTTCCTCGCCGTCCATGTTGAGGATGCCGCGATTGTTTTCCTCGCCGATATAGGGCTGGAACATGGCGGCGGTGTGCGGACCGAGGGCGCCATCCATGAATACTTTGACATTGCCGATGCGGAGCATGTCGTCGCCGAAGCCGCCTCGCAGACCGAGCGCGTGCGCCTCCTCGAGCAGTTCCACGGGAATGTTCTTCAGGACGCGCAGTTTGAGTCTGTTCTGCGAGCGCAATAATTGCAACGCCATGAATGATTCGCGGCGGTCGAAATCGTGGATGCCCGTGAGTCCCATTTTCCACAAGATGGGCTGCGCGCCTTCGATGGCGTTTGCGATTTCCTCAACCGTCGGTTCGGGGATGACGCGGCTCACGAGGTCCATCGCGGTCTCTAGCAGGATGCCCGTCGCGCTGCCTTTCGCGTCGCGTTGGATCTGTCCGTTTTGGGGGTCGGGTGTTGATGCGGTGATGTTCGCCAGTTGCAATGCCTTGGTGTTTGCCCATGCCGCGTGCATGGATTTGGCGGTGAGGTAAACGGGGTTGGCTGGCGCAATCGTATCGAGGTCTTGCGCGGTGGGCCATGCGCTTTCCCTCACCCCCAGCCCCTCTCCCATGGGGAGAGGGGGATTCGTTCCCCACACATTTTGATTCCAGCCGTGACCGAGAATCCATTCGCCGGGTTTTGCTTGTTTCGCGCGTTCCTCCACGCGGCGCAGACATGCCTCTTTTGTGCTTGTCTCGCAATCAATCTTTTGCAAGCCGAGCGAATAGTGCTGAATGTGGATGTGCGCGTCGGTGAGACCGGGCAGGATGACGCGCCCACCCATGTTCCGCCCTTCGGCGCGCGGATATTGGTTGAACAAATCGTTCACATCGCCGAGGGCGACGATGCGCTCGCGGTCAATGAGGATGGCGGACGCAACGGGCTGTTTGGGATTTTGTGTGTGGATGCGGGCGTTGTAGAGGAGTTTCATGATCGAATCCGTGCTTATAAAAATTGCCAGGGGACAGCGGTAATTTTATCGTCCATTTTTTCGGGATGCCTGCCCATGGTTACAACAAAGGCGCGTGTAACCTTTTCTCCGTAATCAGCGAGAAAACTTCGCAACCCGGTCAGGTCGCGTTGGGATACCTGGGCCGTGCTTTTGATTTCGATTGGAATTAATTCATTGTGCGTTTCAAGGACACAATCCACCTCCGCTCCACCGGATGTTCGCCAGTAATACAGATTGTGATTGGTTCTCAACAAACGGATCCTGCGAAGCAATTCCAGAATGACCGCATGTTCGAATAACCTACCTTTTTCGACCTGTAACAATTCCGGGGTCAGAGGGAGACGCGCAAGCGCATTACGTACTCCCGTATCGAAAAAATAATAACGGGATGAGGAGAGTACGCGCTTGCGCGCGTTTTTCACATACGGATCCACCCGCTCGACGATCAGCGTATCCTCCAGCACGGAATAGTACTGGCGAATCGTGGGTGAACTGACGCCCGATTCTTTTGATAATTTGGTAAAGTTCGGCGATGTCCCGGATTCGAGAGCGGCGAGTTCGAGGAACCGGGCGAACGGACCGATTGCGCGGCTCAGCGCTTCGGCGCGAATCTCCTCCTCGATGTAAAGCCTGGCATACGCCTGCAGTATTTCCACTGCATCGGTCCGTGGGAGTGATAACAAACCTGGCAGATTGCCATAGATCATGCAATCTTCCATGGACTGGGTGGGTGAGTTTATGTTACTAAGAGCAAGGGAGGGTATGGGATGTTCGCTCGAATCTGCCAGCAATCCCATTTCACCCCACATCAGAGGGGCAAGGGTCAACAAACGGATCCTGCCCGGCAGCAGATTAACCCCTTTTCGGCGCAGTTTACGGGCGGATGATCCGGTCAGAAAAACACTTGCCTTGCCTTCATCAATCAACACCTGAACGGCATCGAATAGTTCGGGGATTTTTTGGGCTTCATCCACAAATATTGAAACATTTCCAGAAACCGCTCGAGCCTGTCGAATCAAAGTCTGGGGGTCGCGTTCCAGTTCGATTTTAGTGGCGGGTTCCTGTAGGAGGTATGTAAGGAGCGGCTGGGCATTTTGCACCAGTCCACTCAACAACGTTGTTTTTCCCACCTGCCGGGGACCCAGCAATAGAAACGACTTCCCTTCAGAAATAAATTCCCGGAGTTGGGGTTCTGCAAGACGATTGAGTTGTTTATATTTTCCTTGCATAATTAAATTATACTTTATTTTTACAAGGCGTTTTCATGTCAATTTATCCAGAAGCGAATTCAATTCCTCGTCCGAATAATAGTAGATGGTGACGGTGCCCCTGCCGCTTTTGCCGTGCTTGAGCGAGACCTTCGTCCCGAGGCTGGATTCCAGGCGGCGTTCCACATCGCTCACGTTCGGACTTCTGCCTGCCCTCCGTTTCGACGCGGGTCTCTGCCCCGAATATTTTTTCGCCAGCATTTCCGTGGTGCGGACGCTCAGGTCGAGCAGGATGATCTTGTTCAACAATTCTTCCTGTTGTTTGGCGGACAAGGACAGCATGGCGCGCGCGTGACCCTCCGTGATGCGTCCATCCACCAGCGCCTGTTTGACCGCGGCGGATGCCTCCAGCAAGCGCATGGTATTCGTGACGGCAACGCGGCTCTTGCCAACCCTCTCGGCAATCGTCTCGTGCGACAACCCGAACTCCTTGGCGAGATGCTGATACGCCTCTGCCTCCTCAATGGGATTCAAGTCCGCGCGCTGGACGTTTTCGATGAGAGCCAGTTCGAGCAATTGCTGGTCTGTGGCGTGACGGATGACGACGGGGACGGTCTTCAACCCCGCTTTGCGCGCGGCTTGCAGGCGGCGTTCGCCCGCGACGAGCGTGTACGTCCCGCCTTTGCCGGGGGATATGACCAGCGGCTGGATGACCCCATGCTCGCGGATGGATGCGGCGAGGTTTTCCAATTCCTCGATGTCGAATTTTTCACGCGGCTGGCGCGGGTTGCCTTGTATTGCATCCACGGCGACATGCGCGATGCCGCTTCCATCCCCTGATGTTGTGATCTGCCCTGCGGGGATGAGGGCTTCGAGTCCCCTGCCAAGACCGGAACGTTTGGGCATGTAAACTCCTTATTTCACCACAAAGGCTTGCATTGAGCGATGTCGAAATGACACGAAGGACACAAAGTCTTTTTGAAGGTTTTCCTTTGTGTGCCTTTGTGAACTTAGTGGTTAATTCGCTTTTACCCCATCGCCTTTGAGCAATTCCTTCGCGAGCGATTCATAAGCCTGCGCGCCGACGGAGGCCGGGGAATACGCCGAGATGGGAAGTCCATACGAGGGGGCTTCAGCAAGACGGATACTGCGCGGCACAACGCTCTTGAAGACCTTGCCCGGAAAGTGATTGTTGACCTCCTGCACCACGTCTTTGGAGAGGTTGGTGCGGGAGTCGAACATGGTCAGGATGACGCCGCGCACGCGCAGGTCCGGGAAGAGAGCCGAGCGGACGCGCTGGATGGTCTGGGTCAGTTGACCGAGTCCCTCCAGCGCGAGGTATTCGCATTGCACAGGCACCAGCACGCCATCCCGCGCTGCGACCAGCCCATTGACGGTGAGCAGTCCCAGCGAGGGCGGGCAGTCAATCAGAACGTAGTCGTATTTTTTGCTGATCGACTCGATGGCTTTTTTGAGGCGGAACTCGCGTCCCAACTCTTCGACGAGTTCGACCTCCGCGCCAGCCAGCGAGGGGGAGGAAGGCAGGAGCGCAAGTTGCAGGCGTTCGTTGAAGAGGATGAACGAGGCGGGCGCGTCGCCGTTGAGCAGCGCTTCGTACGTGCCGCCCTGCACGGCACGCTTGTCCACGCCCAGGCTGGAGGTGGCGTTGGCTTGCGGGTCGAGGTCAACGATGAGGACGCGTTGACCCATCTGCGCGAGATATGCGCCGAGGTTGACGGCGGTGGTGGTCTTGCCCACTCCGCCTTTCTGGTTTGCGAAGGTGTAGATGCGGGTCATGCGATTAGAGATTTCAGATTTACGATTGACGATTTGTGATATGAAAAAGCGATTAGAGAACTGGAGATTGGAGAATTATTGCAGCACTTCCATCATACATTCTTCGATCTCGCGCGGGGTTGGGATTCCGTCCAGCCCGGCGCGCGTCACGGAACGGGATGCGATGAGAGTGGCAAAACGCGCCGCCTCCCACGGATCGCGAGTGGCGGAGAGGCGGATGAAAAACGCCGCGGCGTAGATGTCGCCTGCGCCGGTCGCGTCCACTTCCTCAACCTGCGGGGCGCGGAAGCGGCGGCGGTCGCCGTGCCAGTACAGGACGGAGCCGGCGCTTCCTTCGGTCACTGCCAGTACTTTTGTTTGCTGCGCCATGTGTTCGATCAGTTCATCGTCGCCATTCACATCCTCGCGGCTGAGAACGACCGCGTCCGCCCGCGCCAACGCGGTCTCCGCCTCCATCCATTCGCGCGGCGAGATGCGTCCCTTGGCATCCCATTGACGCATCCAGCCCTGGGGGGTGATGCCCAACAGCCCCGGTGAAAATCCTTCCGGCAGGACTGAATCCATTTCATTCGCTATTGGTCCCAGGTGAATGATCGAGGCGCGCCGCCAGACTTTGGGAACGCGATCCAGCTCGATGCGCGCGGCTTCCGCGCGCAGATATTGCACTCGTCCGTGCCTGGTGTAGATGTTCTCGTAGGTTGTGCTATGCGATGATTCAATAGAGGCGATGGGAATGCCGCTCAAAGCATCTAGCGGTGTTTCAGGACCCGAGGCGGTCACGATCCCCACACGTTGACCGAACGCGCGCGCGGTCAATGCGGCGTAGGCAGCCGTTCCGCCCAGCCGTGAGCCATCCGGCGTCAGATCATGCGCGACATGACCGATCACGAGATAATCCACCGGCTCGAGCGGGGCGAGATCACGCATAGCCGAATTATACCGTGAGAAAAAATAGAGCGAGTGTTATATCTCGCTCCACAGGATCAATCCTCTTTCGGGATGATCGTCACTTTGCGATACGGTTCCTCGCCCACGCTCTCCGTCTTTACAAGCGGGTGGTCGCGCAAGGCGATATGGATGACGCGGCGCTCGGCGGAGGGCATCGGTTCGAGGGTCTGGCGGCGTCCGTTTTTGGCGACCTGATCCGCCATGCGTTTCGCCATTTGGATCAACTGCTTCTCGCGGCGGTTACGGTATCCCTCCACATCCACGGTAAGTTGCACGAACTGTCCCGCCTCCTTGCCGATGATCAACGAGGCGATATATTGAAACGCGCTGAGCGTTTCGGAACGTTTGCCGATCAGCACGCTCAGGTCATTGCCGCGCACATCCACGAGGATGGTGCGCCTGTCCTCGCGGTCCGTATCCGCATAACTCGCGGAGACGTGCGCTTCGAGATTCAGCAGATGCAGGAGTTTCGAGATGGCCGACTCGGTGCGGTCGAGCAGGGGATCGTGCTCAGGCTTGGATTCGGTTTCGATGACGGGAACAACCTTCGGCTCAGGCTCAGAAGCGGCTGGTTCCGTTTCGATGACCGCCGCGCCGCCTGCAGGATTCACCGTCAAACGGACGCGCACCTGCGCCTTGCCCAGTCCGAAGAAACCCTTGGCGCCGGCGTCCAACACTTCAACGCTGACCGCATCCGCAGTGAGACCCAGTTGCGCGAGTCCCTGCGCGATGGCTTCTTCGACAGTGGGAGCGATGATCTCCAGCGTGGTTTTTTCGTTCATACCCGCCTCCTTATTTTGACTTTGCCTTCTTTGTGTTACCGCCGGGAAGAAGGCTTCGCCAGTTGGCTTTCCCCTGCATGGCATACTGAACAATGCCCAGGACGTTGCTCGTAATGAAGTAGACCGACAACCCGGAGGGGAAGGTCAGCGCGAACCAGCCGAGCATGAGCGGCATGGTGTACGTCATGGAGCGAGCCATGGCGGCGCCCTGGTCGCCGGGGTTGGCGGACGGGGGCATGGTCAGTTTGGATTGGATGTAGGTGGTCACCGCCACGACAATCGCTAAAATGTAATAAGGTTCCGGTTGACCGAGATTCATCCACAGGAAATGGCTGTTGAGAGGGATCAGGTCGGAAACATTGGGGAGATAGACGCTTCGCGAAAGTTTCAACAGATCCAATGGAGTGGATGCCAGCGCGCGGATGATGCTTTGGTACAGGGCAATGATGATCGGGAACTGGATGAGCGTGGGCAGGCAGGAGCCGAAGGGATTGATCTTCCGTTCGCGGTAGATGCGCATTTGTTCCTGCGCCAGTTTTTCGCGGTCCTTGGCGTATTTTTTCTGGATCGCCTGCCATTCCTTGTCGTTCTGGAGTTCCTGCATGGCAGCCGCGCCCTTCATCTGCTGGGCATTCAGGGGCCAAGTGACAATGCGGATCAAAATGGTGAACAGGATGATGGCGATGCCGAAGTTCTGCCCGATGATGCTGTAGATCCACAGCAGGACATTGACAAAAATGGAAATGAAATCGTTCCATCTCCAGATGACGAGAGCCAGGAACACAACGATCCCCATTGTCTTGAGCATGCCGCCGGACATGCCTTCAGGCAGGGCGGGTTGCGCCGGTGCTTTACTTGCTGTATTTTTCATGATTACTATTACTCTTTACTTTCATGGACTGAAGGTCCAAACCCGCCTGCCGTTCGGATCCAGCGCGGCGAGGTAGAAATCCGTTTCCATGGGCGCCACCAGGATGAGGTCTCCGACGACAACAGGCGTGGTGTAGATCTTTCCGCCGACCGTCTCATACCAAAGCGTTTTGCCGTCCTTACCGATGGCGTAGACGTTTCCGGACTCGGTGGCAAGCAGGAGATGCCCATTTTGAACGAGCGCGCTGGCAGTGATGGGTCCATCCGGCTGGATCGGCGACCAGTTCAATGCACCGCCTGCCGTGTTGAAGGAATAGAAGTTTCCTCTCAGGTCCCCAAAGTATAGCGTATCCTCGTTCAGACTGGGAGTGCTCCAGATCCAATACTCGGCAGTGAAAACAGATTGATGCTCCCCGGTTACGGGGTCGAACTTCTCAAGTCTGGATGCCAGCGAACCTACATAAAGCATTCCGTCAGGACCAATGACCGGCGAGCCGGGGATCGCTCCGCTCACATCCACGTGCCAGAGGATTTCATAGGTCTGAAGGTCAATGGCATATACGCTGTGATCGAGCGATGTGACGAATAACCGTTCCCCGTCCGTTACGGGTTGCGCCCACAAACGATCGTCCAGTTCGATGGTTTTAATGGCTTGTTTGGCGGAGCGCCCGTCGTTCAAATCCAAAACGTACAGATTGCCATCGGCGTTGGGTGCATAGAGCAGGTTGTCAACGACAAGCGGGGCAGCCACCCATGCTCCCTGCGCCTCGTCGAACGTCCATGCCGGTACGGGGGAATTAACTCCATCGCTTGTGGTGATGTCGGCCGGGTTCAGGGCAAACAGGGTGTGGCTGCCGCCGGCGCTGCCCACGATCACCAATCCATCGCTCGTAACGGCAGGCGGGGCATGGAAAAGCAGTTTGGAATCACTCTTGGCGGGGAAACGCCATGCTTCCCTGCCGTTGTCCAGATTTACTGCATGGACAAAGGGTCCGTCGGCGAGATAAGCCGTGGTCTCATCAGCAGCCAGACCCGCCCACGTTGTGCCGCGCACAGCCCCACCGACACATGCGCTCAGAAGGGTGGCGCCCAGCAGAGCCATGCTGATAAACAAAAGTTTCTTTCTCATCGAAAAGTTGATACTCCTATGGAATGGGGTCGTAGCCCCCGGGGTTGAACGGATTGCATCTCAATACGCGCCAGGCCGCCATCAACGATCCCTTGAGCGCGCCGTGTTTGTAGACTGCCTGATAGCCATAATGCGAACAGGATGGATAAAAGCGGCAGGTGTTTGGCGGCAAGCCTTTTGAAATGGTCATCTGATACAAGCGGATCAGAGCAAGCACAAGAATGCGCGGCAGGTTGCCGGGCGTGCGCGGCATGTCGCGCAGGCGGGGTTCGTGGGAATAATCGTGCAGATGGAACTCAGGGTTCATTCGCGGGGATCAAGAGTTTGGCGCGTTGCAGGAGGTTGGTGAGCGCCTGCCGGGTATCGGATAAGGTGGCGGATGCAAGCCCGGGTCTGGCGATCAGGATCAGGTCCAAGCCTGATGCGTTGTCCTGAGCCTGCCGAAGGGCGATGTTGGGAATGAGAGTCCGCATCGCTTCGCGCAGAAGGCGTTTGGTCCGGTTTCGAGTCACCGCCGAGCCCACTGTCCTGCCTGCCGCGACTCCCACCCGCAGGCGCGGCTGTCCGTTCTCCATGCTTCTCAGCGCAATCAACACAACAAGCGGGTGGGCATAAGACTTGCCGGAACGCCGCACCCGCTTGAAGTCTTCAGACCGGGTCAGACGGAACCTTCTCTGCACCCGCGCCTCTTAAGCGCTGATTACCAGCGAACTTTCTTGACGTGTTCGTTGGCTTTGACGGTTAATTTATGGCGCCCGCGCAGGCGGCGACGTTTGAGCACGGCGCGCCCATCAGCCGTAGCCATGCGCCTGCGAAAGCCGTGCACGCGCACGCGGCGGCGGATCTTCGGTTGATACGTACGTTTGGGCATTCTTCGTTCCTCGTTTCAAAAATAATGGCAAATCTTTCACGCCGCTGGCATGAGCGACACAACATTATACCGTAAGGGTTCTGATTCGGTCAATTTGGATTCGCGTTTTCGCGTTATTCCTGATCGGTCTTCTTTCCGCTCCGCGTCGGGTAGACAGGGAAGGCGAGGAGTTCAGCCAGTTTCTGCGCGCCTTCCGGGCTGGCGACCGCGATGATCTCGTCATTCTCCTGAAAAGTTGTATCGCCGCGCGGCAGGGTCATCACACCGTCGCGGATGATGGCGGCGATCACGCAATGCTCGGCAAGATCCAAATCCTTGAGCGGAACGCCGATCGCCTTCGCGCCCGCAGGCACTTTTTCCTCCACCACCGCGTAGCGTCCGCGGCGGATCTTGAACAGGGTCATCATGTCGCCCAGCGACATTTCCTCCTGGATCAGATGCGCCAGCACATCCGCAGAGTTCAATGCCACGTCCACATGGAACTTATCGTTGAAGAGCCAGGCGTTGTTCGGGTTGTTGACGCGCGCGATGGTGCGCGGCACATCGAATAGTTTCTTGGAAATGAAGCATATCGCCAGGTTGATGGCGTCATTGGCAGTCACCGCGGCGATGACGTGCGCCTCCCGCGCCCCGGCCGCCTCGAGCACGCTGGGTTCCACGGGATGCCCCTCGTAGATCACCTCGGTGGGAAGTTCCTGATGCAGGATCGAGAGCAGTTCGCGGCGGTTCTCGACCAGCCGCACCTTGTAATTCTGATTGAGCAGTAAACTGGCGAGACGCGCCCCCGTGCGACCGCCGCCGGCGACCAATACGAACATGTTACGCCTCCGCATTTCCGTGCAGGCATGTTGTCAACTTGCCGATGCCAATAAATGTGGAACTGACGTTGAGCAGGTCTCCCGCCTGTAACGTGGTCTCCGCATCCGGCAGGGACGATCTGCCCGCCCTCGTTAAAGCGACCGCGCGGCACTCGTCGAGCGGGCCCATCAATTCGCCCAACGTGCGTCCGTCCCATTCCTCGGGAATGCGGATTTCGTAGATCTCCACTTCACCGTTGCCTGCGGAATACACCACTTTTTCGGACGGGTTTACCAGCAGTTCCTCCACGCGCTGGGCGCCCCATGTGGTGGAACCCACCGCTTGCAGCCCGAACGCCTCGATCAACCCGCGCAGGCTGGGATCGTAATTGCGCGCGATCACCACCGGCACGTTGTAGAACTCGCGCGCGGCGTGCGAGACGACGGCATTGAGCGCGTCCGAATTGGTGACCGCTGCCAGCCCGTCCGCCTCACGGACGCCTGCGCGTTCGAGTATATTCTCAGCCAAGCCTTCGCCTTCCAGCGTTCGACCGCGGAAATCCGGGTGCAGGCGGTTGAAAGCCTGTTTGTTGACATCCACGACCACCACCTGATGCCCGCTCTTGTAAAGGTGATAGGATAGTTCGGCGCCAACGCGGCCGCATCCAACTATAATGAAATTCATGGGTCTTACTCCTTTTCTGCCTTGTGTACGTGATAGGGAACGTCCGTGACGATGACCCCGTGCCTGGATAGCAACTCCTGCCGCAAGACATCCGCAGTCCGCATGTGAAGCGCGTTGTGCCATCGTTTGGACGGAATGAACTGGGGAACGACGACGGTAATGGTCTCATTGGGCTGGCGGGTGTCAATGATATCCTCCAGATAGGCGAGCAACGGTTCGATCAAGAGGCGGTAGGGCGAATCGAGGATCACCAGGCGCGTCCCCTCCCCCCAGGTCTTCCATTTCTTCCGCACCTTTTCGGTTTCCTCATCATCAATCGAAACGTGGACAGCGGTCACATCGTCGGACAGCAGTTTTGCATAGCGCAAACCCTCAAGCGTCCCCTGATGGATTCCGCTGACCGGCATGATCACGCGGTGGCGCGGCTGGCGGGCAGGCAAGCCGCTGAATTTTTCCAGCGAGAGGTGGGAGGCAAGGTCCTTATAGTGATGGTGGATCGTAAAGAACATCCTGATGAGCAGCGGGATGAGAATGAGCACGATCCAAGCGCCCTCACGGAACTTGGTGACGGCAAAGATCATCATGACGATGGCAGTGCAGATGGCGCCAAAACCGTTGATCATCATTTTGAACCGCCAGTTTCTGTCGGGGCGCAGAACCGACCCAAGCTCGACGATCTCCCCGCCTTCCTTCAGTTGACCGATCTTCCACCAGCGGCGCGCCATGCCGGATTGTGAAAGCGTGAAGGACAGGAACACGCCGATGGCATAGAGCGGGATCAGCATGGTCACACTGGCATTGAAGATGATGATCAGTAATGAGGCTATGATCGCAAGCGTGGCAATGCCGTTCGAGTAGACGAGGCGGCTGCCGCGGAAGGTCAACTGACGCGGCAGGAAGCCGTCCTTTGCAACCAGCGCGCTCAGGCGGGGAAAATCCGCGAAAGCGGTGTTTGCCGCCATGATGAGGATGACCGTTGTCGCCGTGATCACCATCAGGTATGGAATGCCGCGCCCATCGAAAACCGTGCGCCCCAATTGGGAAATAACCGTCTCTGTTTCGGAGGGAACTGCACTGATGTGATTGGCTAGGAACGAAATACTCAGGAAGAGCGTTGCCAGGATCATTGCCATCCAGATCAATGTAATGCCGGCGTTGCGGCTGCGAGGTTCCTTGAACGCGGTAATGCCGTTCGAAATGGCTTCGATGCCGGTCAATGCGGCGGTGCCGCTCGAAAATGCATGCAGGATCAGGAAGGCTGTGATGGGTGCGAGCATGTCCGGGGTCTCGAGATGCGGCGGGTCAACGACAATCCCCAGGCTGCCAGTGAAATGACGCATGAGCCCCATCCCAACCGTGATGAACATCATCGCAACGAAAAAATAGGTCGGGATGGAAAATGCGATGCCCGATTCCTTCACCCCCCGCAGGTTGATCAACATGATGAAGAACACGGCGGCGACTGCGATCCATACGCGGTAAGGAAAGAGATCGGGATAGGCTGAAACGATCTGCGCGGCGCCCGCCGAAATGGATACCGCAACCGTAAGAATGTAATCGGTGAGGAGCGCCGCGCCTGCGATCTGCGCGGGGGTTTCGCCCAGATTATCGCGCGCCACAATATATGCGCCGCCTCCGCCGGGATAGGCGTGGATGGTTTGTTCGTAGGAGATGGTCACGATTGCCATCAACACGACGATGGCGATGGAGATCGGGAACATGTATCCGAATGCCATCGTGCCTGCGACCGCAAGGATGACCATGATCTCCTGCGTGGCGTATGCAGTGGATGATAAAGCGTCGGACGCGAAGACTGCCAGCCCAATCCTCTTACCGATCGCCTGGTGTGGCGCGTCGGCAGTGGACAGCGGTCTTCCGATTAACCAATGACTCAACGATCGCGGCGGCAGGTAATCGCTTTGGCGGTGCATGATTTCAGTTTGGTTGTTTTCAGGGGTTAACATGAATTTCTCTGGCAGTTTACAAAAAGACACCCCCGCGCAAGGCGAGGAGCAGGGAGGATTATAGTCCAAATTGTGAAAATGGGTATTCGCCTAAGAATCTGATAAGGCGGACGCGGTTGTCGTTCGCGCCGTTTTGCGTTCTAAATCTTCGAATCGATATGGATCGGCACTTCTATGATGACAATGTCTTTGTAATTGATCAGCATGGATCGCAGACGGGCGGCGGTTTGATTGTGCAAGGAGCGCGCAATTTTACTGGTCGGGATGAACGCCGGAATGACGACCGTGGTAAGTTTATCAGGGAATTCGACGTTGTTTACGTGTTCAATGTGTTGGACAAATGGCGTGAGGATATCGCGATAATCGTAGTCAATGGTAATCAATTTGATTCGGCGGGTCAGTTTGGAGAAACGTTTCCAGCGCCTCAGGACGCGTTCCTTCATCTCCGGTGAAGTCGTCACGCAAATGGCACGCACATCTTTTGAAATTCGTTTCGCATACATAAGCGCCAATAAAGTGCCGCGGTGCACATCGGCAATTGGTACGACCACTACGTCCGCAACTTCTGAGAGATCTTTGCTTGTTAAACCCTCGGTGCTCAACGCGGAAGCAACTCGTTCATAATGACTGCGAATGGAGTAGAACATGGTGACCAGAAGTGGAATAATCACCACGACGATCCACGCACCTTCAAGGAACTTCGTACTCATCAGGATTATGAATACAATGGCGGTCATGATCGCGCCAAAGGCATTCAGAATCTGTTTCCATCTCGCGCCGCGCTCGTAGTGGATTTCTGTGACCAGGGTGTGAATGGATTGTCCGGGTTTAAGGTGGGCAATCCTGTCCATCAACCGGAACATCCCCGCTTGTGAGAGAATGAAACAAAGCATGACGCCCAGGGCGTAAAGGGGCAGCATGGCGATCTCGTCAGCGCGGAAAATAAGCACAATCAGAGAAGCGACAATGGAAAGGACGATGATGCCGGAACTGAATACCAGGCGGGTGCCCCGCTGCTGCATCCAGCGGGGCATATAACCATCGTTAGCCAGGAATGCGCTCAGGCGGGGAAAGTCCTGATATGCGGTATTGGCAGCCAGGAACAGGATCCCTGCAGTAAAGAATTGCACCCAGTAATACAGGAAGTTTCCTCCGGTGACGGCACGTGTCATTTGAGAAAGAATGCTCTCCGTCTCTTCGGGAATGAGGCTCATGTGAGTGGAAAGGTAAGTGATGCCAATGAACAGGGACATTGCCATGATGCCCATGGCAACCATGGTGGTCGCCGCGTTTCTCGATTCGGGAGGCTTGAATGCCTGAACGCCGTTGCTGATCGCCTCAATACCGGTCAATGCCGTGCATCCACCGGCGAATGCCCTCAGGATCAGCCAAATGTAGGCGAATCCCACAGCCTCTGTGGCGGCGGGAGTATGATGTTCGATAACGGGCAACGGCGCGGCGCCAAACGCCCCGGAGTAGCGGACCAGCCCTATGATGATCGTCAGCAGAACGCCGCCCACAAAGGCGTACGTTGGAAAGGCGAAGATGGTCCCGCCTTCCCGCACGCCGCGCAGGTTTATCCATGTAATGAACATAATGGCTAATATTGCGATTTCCACCCGGTAGACGAAGGTTTCAGGGTAGGCTGACGTCACCGCGCGGACGCCTGCAGAAACGGATACGGACACTGTCAGGATGTAATCTGTCAGAAGCGCCGCGGCTGCCAGCAATGATGGAAACCTGCCCAGGTTGTCCTTTGCTACCGAATACGCGCCTCCTCCTCCAGGGTAGTGCAGGATGGTCTGAATGTAGCTGAAGATAACGATGATGACCAGGGCGGCTACAGCCAGTCCTATGTGCCAGGTGATGTTGAGCGCGCGGCTGCCCAAAACGATCAGGATGGTCATTATGGCTTCAGTGGCATACGCGTTGCTGCTGATGGGGTCTGAAGCAAATACAGCCAATGCACGGATCTTATCCAGGCGTTCGTGGATATCCATGCTGGTGGGAAATGGTCTTCCGATCAGGATATCCTTTATAGTTGTCAAACGTGCACCTCCAGGTTGATATTTGGTACCATCTATCCCAGATGATTGCGAACAAAAAATGCGGTGACTACACGCGTCTCCCGCAAGCCGATTCTACGACTTAATCGCGTTGGATTCTTTCGTTTGTGAAAGGGGGACCTGAAAATAAAAAATGCTTCCCCTGCCCGCTTCGCTTTCCACCCAGATCTTTCCGCCATGCCGCTCCGCGATGGATTTGGCGATGGCAAGTCCCAGCCCGGAGCCGCGTTGCGCGAGCGCTTCACGGTTCGTGCCGCGATAGAATTTTTCGAACAGACGCGGCAAATCGCTTTCTGGAATTCCAGCGCCGGTGTCCTTCACGGCAAAAGTTAACGTGGTGGACGAGGTCAGCAAATGAATGGTCACCTCTCCGCCCTCGGGCGTATATTTGATCGCATTCTCCACAAGGTTGTGGATCGCCTGATGCAACAACTCCTGGTCCGCCTCGATGGCGTGGGGCATATCCCTGGGAATTTCGACGCCCAGCGAAATCTTCTTTTGCTTTGCCTGCAATTGCAGGGCGCCGGTCACGCGTTCCAGAATATCCAGCACGGGGATGCTCTCCACCTGCAAGTCCACGCCGAATTCGATGCGGCCCAGATCGAGCAGGTTGTTGACGAGTCTCGACATGTTCTCCACGCCCTGCACGATCATCTTGATGTAATTCTTTTGCTGTTCGTTCAGATCGCCAGCCAATTCGAGCATGGTGGCATAACCGCGCATCAGCGTCAGCGGCGAGCGCAGGTCGTGACTTACCGTCGAAACGAAATCGGATTTCAGTGTGTCAATCTCCTTGAGTTCGGTCACATCGCGCAAAATGCACACGCGTCCGACCGTCCTGCCCTCGGCGGTCATGGCGGAGGCGGTGGCAAGATAGGTCTTTCCGTCCGGCAGTTTGATTTCAGCCGTGTCGTTTTCATTGGAGGAGGATGCCGTCAGCAATTCATATAATGCCTTGATCTGGATCGTTCTCTCAACATCCGGGCGTTCGCCCCGGCGGATCGTGACCCCGAGGATTTGACCTGCGGCGGGATTTGCCATGATCAAACGATTCGACGCGTCGGTGACCAAAACCGGGTCTGTTGTCGAGTTAAGTACCGCCTCCAGCTGACGGCGACTCGCTTCGACCGCGAGGAACAGACGGATGTTCGCGACCGCCAAGGACGATTGGCTGGCGAGCGTGCTGATGAAACGGATATCCGATTCGGTGAAGATGTGCTGTTTTTTATATGCCGCCCACAGCACGCCGTAATAACGATTCTCATGCCGCAGGGCGACCGCCATCAATGATTCGGGGTGTGGAAGGTTGGGGTCCAGGTCCAGCCCGCGGGTGCGCGAAAGAACCGCCATGACAAGCCGTTCCTGTTTTTCAGTGATGGCAAGGAGTTGCTGATCCAGATGCGCGTACGTATCCTTCTCCGGTCCGCTCGAAAAACGGAAGGGGATCTCCACCGGGCTGGGGAGCATCTCGCGCACCAGCGCGATGCGCGCCGCGCTCGCGCCGCCCTCCACGATCGCTTTGAGGACCGGCTCGAGCGCATCGTTCAGTTTTAGGCTTGAAGCAACGCCCTGACTGGCGACCAATAAACGGTTGAGTTCATTGAGCCGTCCCTGCAAACTGACGCGCATCTGCTCGAAGGCGCGGCGCAGTTCGGCAACTTCGTCCACGCCCCCGGTCTCCAGCGGACGATCCAGTTTCCCGCCGGCGATGTATTTCGCCTCCGCCGCCAGCCCCTGCAATGAGCCGGTGACGGCGCGCAGGCTCAACCGCAGCGAGAGCAACGCGATCAGACCGAGCAGTACGATCATGACCGAGATCGGTAATGCAATATCTATCGCGATCTGCTGGGTCTCGCGTGCGGGCATGGTCAGCGCGATCGCCCAAGGGTGACCCGGGATCGGTTGATAATAGACCAGTTGCCGGGTCCCGTTCGAGGCGGTTTCGGCGAAGAAAGCCGGTTGATCACGGCGTTCGCCGGGGTATTGTGTCATGATCTGCGCGGCTTGCGGATGATAGAGGACATTTCCCTGTTCATCCAATAACATGCCGGTGCCGTTCACATCCTGAAGGCTATTGAGGTTGTTGATGAGCGAACGCATGTAGGGATTCACCTGCAGGTCTGTCCTGCCGATCAACACGTATTGCGCGCCCGGAGTCCACGCGAGGAAGGAAATGCGCGCCGCGCCCCCGTTCGCATCGGGCGGAATGGCGTACATCTGGTTCGGAACGCTCTGTGCAAGGAGCGCGCCCGATTCCTCCTGAGGCGTCAATCGAGAGGATGAATTCAAGGGATAATTCGCGGCGATGGAGTTCGTTCGCGGGTTGAACAGGATCAACTGATTGAAATAAGGCACGGACTGCATCCTCATGCCGAGCCACGAGGAAAGATCCTGCCCCGAGGCTTGCGCCAGTTGCGGATCGGATGCGATCTGTAACGCGAGGCTTTGTCCCGTTTCGAGGAATACAGGGACGCTCTGCGCGCCCACCTGAGCGACGCTTTCGAGCCGTTCCCGCAGCAGATTGCGCGCCGCCCTGCCGGCGATGATCCAATCGCCCGCGAGCAGGGTGACAAGCAGTATGGCTATGATCGTTCCCGTGCCGGAGACGAAACGCGCCTCGATGCTTTTCTCGGCAGGCGAAGGCTGCAAAGATTCCATGCCGCCCCATTTCACAGGGAAGGCAATCGCCAGCACCTGCGCGGCCAAGCCTGCGACCAGCATCTCCCCTCCGAACGTCAGGGTCGCCATGCCGGCGTTGCTCAATGCATAATCCAGCCGCTCGGTTGCCGTGGCAGTGACTGAGACTGAAAAGAACGCCCCAACGACAAAAAGAATCGTGTGGACGGGGACGAGGCTGAGCGATCCGATCAACGGCTGCCGTAACAGGCGGAAGATCGGGGTGCGGTATCGCTGCCGTGCAAAGACCGCGAACATCGCGCCCATCAAACCCAGATCGAGGATCGTGAAAAAACTGTGCGTATCCCAAACCCCGCGTACCAGCCCGCTCAACATCCCTGTTCCCGCCGCCGCGACCGGACCGAGGAAACCGCCTGCCAGAGTCCATGGGATGGCAGAGAAGAGCATCATCGTAGAGCCGGGCGGCTCTTCGGGAATTCCCGGTACAGGTAATGCAAACCCTGACGGGAATTTCAAACCCAGAAACAGACCGGCAAGCGGCGTGGCAAGGATCAACGCGGCCGCCAAACCCCAGGCGCGCCCATCCATCTTCGATTGATAAGTCCGCCAATTAAAAAGCGCAACCCCGAGCAGACCTGCCAGCCCAATCCACACCAGCCATCCCGCAGGCGAAACGGGATTCAGATAGGCAAGATCGGTCAGCAGTGTTGCCAGGAATTGCATGGAGGCATTATAGCGTTAATCCGCTGTAACGAGAGACGCCCTGGTACCATACAATATCATGATCTGACTTTGTAATTCCCGCGATGGGATTCAGGAAGCCGCCTCGCCATTTTCGAGGCGGTCTGCAATGACTCGCAACGCCAATGCCTGTGC
>CAYQOF010000001.1:40852-44471 GCA_964419035.1 uncultured Anaerolinea sp.
CCGCCTCGCCATTTTCGAGGCGGTCTGCAATGACTCGCAACGCCAATGCCTGTGCGCGCGCCACGGCATCATCGGGATCCTTGCCGTACGTCAGTACGCCGGGAATTTCCTTCACTTCCGCCAGCCAGCGCCCATCGTCTTCCTGTTCGTATTCGACAGTAAACTTCATTGCTTCCTGCCTTTCTCTTTTCAAGTATAACCCCGTTTTCTTTTTCAAATGCTTCATCCAACCTTGTATCTCCCCCGATACGCATCCGGAAGCAGCCCCGCCAGCGACTCCATGATCTGACGCGTGCCCTCCCGCATCATCTCCTGACGATCCGCCTGCTCCCGTAACCGGAACGGTTTCCCCACCGACAGCGTGACCGGCGCGCGCTTCAGCCTTTTTAAGTGACCGTAGGTGTTTTGGTTCTCCGTTCCCGTCATGGCAACCGGCACGATGGGCGCGCCCGATTTCATGGCAAGGAACGCCGCGCCTTCGTTACCCTCCTCCAGCCCGTGGATCAAGGACTGTCTTCCCTCCGGCGCGAGCGCGATCATGCGTCCTTCAGCCAGGCCGTCCAGCGCGGCGCGGATTGCCTTTCGATCCGGTCTGCCGCGATGCACCCAAATCACACCGTAAGCGCGGAAGAACGGACCCACAAACCAATGCTCATATAATTCGATCTTGCCCATTCCGTCAATCGTGGTTGAGATCGAAGCCGCAAGCAGAACCACGTCCGCATCGCCCAGGTGATTGATAACGATGATCGCCGGTCCCCGTTTCGGGAAATTTTCCATACCCCTTACGGTCGCGCGCATCGTTGCGAACGTGACCAGTTTCGTCAGTCCGCGCGCCAACCAACGAAAAAGCCGCCTCACCAATGTCAGTTTCGGTAATGCAACCAGGTCGGGCCGCCACCAGTCGGTGACAGGTTTAGGAGGGATGGATGGCGGAGTCTGCATAGAAGCCTCGATACTCATCCGGCAATAACCCGGCGATGTGACCCATGACCAAATCGGCGTTTGCCTGGCGCGCTTCATGACGCCCCATGCCCTTCGATATGATCCCGGGAAGGATGACGGGCTTGCCGATGCGCATTTCGAGCAGGGGTCTTTCGCCGCGGCGGGCGCGCTGCCAGAAATCCTCGGTCGTCCCAACAATACCAACCGGCAGGACCGGAACCTTCGTCTGTTCGACGATGTAGGCAATGCCCGGCTTGGCGCGCTGCATGGCAGTGACGTGTGATCGCCCGCCCTCCGGCGCGATGAGCAGGGGCAGACCGGATCTGAGGATGCGAATGATCTTCTCGAGCAGGACGCGGTCGTAATCGCCGCGATGAACGGGGATTACGCCGTACATTTTCAACAACTGACCCTGCCCCGGCTTGTCGAACACGTCCGCCGCGCCGATGATCTCCAGCATCTCGGGCCAGAACGCGGCTATGAACGGAGGATCGAAGATCGAAACGTGGTTCATGGCGACCACATAAGGTTTGCCATGCGGGATGTTTCCTTTTCCAAGAATCCTGATGCGCGCAAGGATATGGAAGATGCCGCGAAAGACCACTTTCAAAAAAGGTCTCGCTGCGTGATAGCGAAAAGGGACGCGATATGGTTCGTTCATTTGTCTGGATCGCGGCGCGAGTGCGTCGCACCTCCTGGAGAGGATTTCCCTGTTGAGCAGGCGCCTTCCCACGAGTTGATGACTCCGATGGAATGACGTGCGACGCATCCTCATCATCACCGATCGAGTAAAGCCATTACCCGCTCGAAGACTTCATCTGCGTCGAGTTTGTCGGAGTCCAGCACAACGGCGTCCGGCGCCGCTTTGAGCGGAGCCGCGTCGCGGGTGGAGTCGATGCGGTCGCGTTCGATCACGTTGGCGAGGATGTCATCATAGTCCGCGGTCCCGCGGCGCGCGATGATCTCGTCGTAACGCCTCTTTGCGCGTTCCTCCGCGCTTGCATCGAGATAGATCTTCAAATCCGCTTCGGGCAATACCACTGTCCCAATATCGCGCCCGACCATGACAACTCTGCCGCGCTGACCGATGCGTCTCTGTTGTTGACTTAACGCAGCGCGCACGCCGGGATAGGCAGAGACAGCCGAGACGTTCGCGTCCACCTCGGGCAGGCGCGTTTCCCACGTGATGTCCCTGCCCGCGATCAGGACATCGCAGACGCGTCCATCGGACCTCGAGGCTGGCGCGACGTCAATTTGCGTTTCCTCCGCCAAAGCCGTGACCTTCGCCTCGTCGTTCAGGTCCATGTTGAGGTTCAAAGCAAGCCACGTCACGGCGCGGTACATGACGCCGGTATCGAAGAACAGATAACCGAGCGCGTCGGCGAGTCTCAACCCAAGCGTGGATTTTCCCGAGGCGGCGGGTCCGTCTATGGCGATGATGGAGGGAGGGTTGGATGGCATTGGTTGTTGTTCGCGCTGAGCGCGCTTCGACTTCGGGTCTCGATACGTCCCGCCGCGGCGACACACGGGACTACTCGACCCTCCGCTCAGCGCGAGGACTATGGTTGTATATTTTCCCGCGCGTCGGGGAACAGGTCATCGCGCGCCCACAGGATGATCGTTTCCTGTTGCGCGGGCAGTTGACGGAAGACCAGCCATTTGATCCAGTCGGGTCTCTGGATGGTGTTCCACGAGGGCGGTTGTCTCCAGATGAAATCCTGTCCGCGATAGGCGGAGGGCAGACCCAGATCGTTCATCAATGGCGTGATGACGATGGGCGGCGCGACCTGCGGATCGAGGGTCGAAACGACTTCGACTTCGCGGTCCCGCAAAGCCCATTCGAGGGCAGGGGAACGGATCCCCATGACGGTTACGGGCTGGGATAGCGCGTGACCGCGGCTGAATCGGGAAACGTCGCTTATGGATGCGATAAGCAGATCAGCCTGAATGGGTGGCTGATCGGGCTTCCACAATTCCACGCCGTTGGCGGATCGTAATCCGCTGGCGCCCCAGGCTGCGGCGAGCGTGTAGATGCCGAGGAAAAGCGAGAACGTCCAGGCTGTGCCGAGGCGCGCCGTGCGCGGCGACCAACCGAATGAAACGAGCGCGATACAGACGATCAGAATGAGCGACGCGCCGGCGACGATCAAGGAACGCGGTCCCAATGGCAGTTCGATCAACCTGCCCAGGAACGGCAACGGGGTGGAAGCAGGCTGACCGTATGGATTGAGGGCGATGTTGGCAAAATTGAACCAGATATAGATTATCAGGATGGAAAATGCCAGCGAGACGACACCGACTTCCGCCCGTTCCTCGGGATAAACTTCGGCGATATGCGAGAGTTCATACGCGGCAAGGACGAGCAACGGGATGATGACCCAGACCAGTTCGCCCGTCTGCCGGTAGAAGACCGCGAGGAGCAGAGAGACCCCCAGCCAGATCGTCAAAGGGATGAGGCGCGGGCTTTTCGTCTGCAACCCGCGCCCGACGGCAAAAGCCGCCAGAAAAATGCCGAACGGTTCATACGCAAGGAAAGTGAACAGTACGCGGCTCGGGGTCGTGAAGGACGGCGTCACCCAGCCGCTGAGGTAAGCGGGCAAAGAAGCCAATCCGGCGCTGAGTCCGTTTGGAACGGTGAAGAAGAGTGTGCCGGCGAGCAGGAGGGTGGCGAGGA
>CAYQOF010000001.1:44571-50009 GCA_964419035.1 uncultured Anaerolinea sp.
TGGATTCCATGCCTTTGAGGAAGAGCCAGGTGAGACCAAGCGCCAGCAAACCGGACCAGATCGAAGGTCCCGAAAGAAGCGCAAGCCCGGCGAAGATCCCGGCGGGGATGGGGCGTTTGTGGATCCACATCGCCCACGCGAACAGGAGGCAGGTCACCGCGAGGATCGTCCCGTTCGACTGGCGCGAGAGGGCAACCAGACCGGGGTCGAAGACGATGAGGAAGGCGAGGATGAGCGCGGGACGCGGTTCCAGTTTTTCGCGGAAGAACCAGGGGAGGAAGACCAGCGCGCTTCCCGCCAGCGCCGGAATGAAGCGCGCCATGAAGTTCGTGCTTTCGATGACGAGGAAGAGGATACTGGTGAGGAGGATGTAGGCAGGTTGTGGTACGAGAAGCGGATTTTCCCCGCGCGCGATTTGCAACGCCTGCAAGGCGTTGACCGCCTCCGAGTCGGTGAGCGGCGCCGCGCCGAGTTGGATGAAGCGAAAACCGAGAGCGATAAGAAAAGCCAGCCAATAGAGCCAGCCTTCGTATTTGAGTCGAGGTGAGGTCATGGGTTGATTTTACTCTGGATGTCATGTCACTGCGAGGAACGAAGCAGTCTCCGCCTTTGCGAGAAGATTGCTTTGGGCTGGTGGTTTCGATACGGGCGAAAGGAACACTCGCCCTACTCAACCACCAACCCTCGCATTGACATGGAACTACGGCACTTCATAAATGATCGTGTTTCCCTGCTGGAAGACGGGTTTCAAAAAACGGTTGAATTTCTCCTCATTGATGCGGTACGTGGAGCGTTCGAGATTGCCGACGTAGATGTAACGTATGCCATAACGCTCGATGATCTCGCGCGTGCCGATCCAATCGGATGATAGATACAGCGTTTCGATATCCCGTCGCCGCGTGCCCTGCAGGGCATGGTCGCGCCATTGACCCTCGTGATTCTCCCAGCCGATGACGGTGGGCAAACCCGTATAGACCGAAATGCGCGCATAGGAGGAATACGCGCCGCCCACCGCTTCGGCAACCACACCGTAGGGCGCGGACCGCAGCCATAATATCGCCGCGGCTTCATCGGGGTTCTCGCGTTGCACGCGGTCGAAATCGTCGAGGGTGTAACCGAACGGAGGTTTGAAGTTGTTGGTCTTGTTCAAGAATCCGAGGATGGGGTAGGTCAAGCCGACGATTAACACGAGCGCGAAAACAACGCTGAAAACTCCGTTCGCCGCGCCGCGCGCCTTGAGCGGAGGGTCGAATGATCTTCGAGACCCGAAGTCGAAGGAGCGGAAGAGAACCACCGTCCCGTAGGCGGAGGCGAGACTCAACAATATCCACGCCTGGTAATAAAACTTGAAGATCGTGTTGATGCGATAACCAAATTGGTCGCGCAGGTAGATGAAATCGGGGGCGAGGATCAGAAGGGCGCCGAGGGCGATGAGCAGGAGGGTGAATGAGGAAGATGGAAAGTGGAAAGTGGAAAGCGGGGATCGGGAGGCAGGTTCGTTGTTGGACGGTTTGTGGTTGGAGAATAAAAACGATAATGTTGGAATCAACAACGCCGTCAGCGTGAGCAGGCTGCCGATGTAACTCAACCTGCGTGACATGCTGTCTGCGATGAACGCCGCGGCGTCGCGTTCCTGCGCCTGCAAGATCGGCATTGCGATTTCGGGTCTCAGTCTGAGCGCCAGAAAACCAGGCGCAAACATCACAAAGATCAAAATCAATACAAGACCGAGCGTAGTCAAAATCCCTGTGCGCCACTGCGCGGGCGTTTTCGCGCGCCACAAATAGATCAGAAACGCAAAGAGCGGGACGAACAGCGCGCCCCACATCACCCACAACTGCGCGCCGCGCGTGGGGAACATAAAGTTCGGGACGATGCCGCCCGCCTGCGAATCGAAACCGATGTAAAACGGAAGATACATCACAAAGGCTGTGACCGCCAGCGGGATTCCCAGCAGAAGGACATCCTCGATTCTTTCCCAGCCCCAGCCTGATTCTCGTACCCGAGCCAGCGCGTAACTGAAAACGATCAATATTCCGCCGATGAGGACATCCCACGTATTGAGGAACGCCAGTCCGCCTAGAATCAGCGCGCCGACGAAGAATCCCGTTTTGCTGACATGCAATTGACTGAAATATAAGTTTATGCTTCCGCGCCAGCCGCCGAGAAAGAGGTTCAACGCGTAGGCAATCGTCAGCAGGAGGAAGGGAATCGCCAGCACGTGTGGATGAAGATCGCCAAGAATGAACGAGAAGGCCGGGAACTCGCTGATGACATCGAGAGTCCAGTTGCCGTTGAGGTCGTAGTCCATGATGACGCGTGAGGCGCGCCACCACCACCAGAATCGGTCGGGGATCCACTGGAGAGGCTGGGCAGGCGCATCCCTGAGTTCGGGAATGTCGAGCCACGTCCAAAAGTTTTGTGTTCCCGTCCAGAAGATGCCGCGCCGATGCAATACCTCGAGGAAGCCTTCCACGTTCGAGACGAGGAGGAGGAAGAGGGGGGCGAGCAGGGGAGCGAAGATGAACGATGGACGATGGACAGCGGACGGTTGAGAATCTGAGATTTGAGACTGATCTTTTGTAATTGGGTACTGGTGATTGGCTAGGAGGTTGTACAAAATCCCATACGCGCCGGTTGCGCTGAGGGCGAAGATCAACGCGATCATCAGGTTGAATGCCATCGTCGCGGGGACGCCCGTGAACTTCGCCAGCATGGAGGTCATCACGTAGCCGAAGTAATAATACGAGATCGAATACCCCGAAAGCCACAGATCGCGCGGCGGGAACGTGGGCGAGTTCATGATGCCGTTGATCATCATCAATTCCATGGGCTTTTCGGTCCCCACAATTTCAGGGTTCGCGGCGCGGACGATTGCCATGAATCCGAAGGCAACGAGGAAGAGGAGTTCGCTGGCGAGGAGGAGGGAACGGTTCGATTGGAGGAATGAGAGGATTGGAGAATTGACGCCGGTCGAGTAGCGGGTGTTCACTGCGAGCGTATCGAGATCAGGGATTTGAGACTGGAGACTAAAGATTGCCCACGCGCTCAAGCCGGCAAGAACCGCCAATCCCAACAGCAATCCGCCCATGTCATTCTGCGCGATGCCAAGGGATGCGAACAGCCAGAAGACATATCCCCAGATCAACAAGCCGAAGGCGCGTGACAATGTATATCCGCGGTCAGGCAACGCAGGGAAGAGACGATGAGCCAGCGGAAAGGTCAGCAAGCCGAGGAATGTGACGAGTAGATACCAGGAGAGGAAGGAGAGCATTGGAGACTGGAGATTAGAGATTGGGCAGTGTGAACTTTCCGGTCGAATCGAAGACGAAATCGAGGACGTTCACGACCGCGTCCAAATTGATGGGACCGTATACGTGAGGGAATTGGTCGCCAGCCGGGACGCCGGGGGGTGGAGTCCCGCCGGAGGGCGCCTCCCATTTCAAGGTCGAGGAGAGAAGCGTCGGTTCGATGACGAGCAGGACGAGTCCGCTTTGTCCCTTGTAGAATTTATCGGCGACAGGCGGCACCTGCGCGAGTGTCGAGCAATGGATGAAGCCCTCGGAGGCGAGGCTTTCGGCGATGTATTCGCCTTTTGTCCGGGCGTCTTCCCATGCCTTTCGGGTTGTTATGTGGAAGATCATGTTGCTCCCATCCCTCATCCCCAACCCTTCTCCCATTTGGAGAAGGGAGTCTGTCCCCTCTCCTTTCGGGAGAGGGTTAGGGTGAGGGAGTAATCACGGTTTTACTTCATAGATGACCGTATTCCCATCGCGGTAAATGGATTGCCAGTAAACGCCGTCGTATCGCTCGAACTTTGATATGCCCTCGGGCGCGTACGCGGCGCGTTCGAGTTGACCGACGATGATGTATTTTACATCGTACTTCCTGATGAATTCGAGCGTGTGGTCCATGTCTATATCGTTATAGAAATCGCCCACCTCGTTGACGCGGTCCTGCACCCACGTGGAGGTGAAGACGCGCTGCTGGCGCTGGTGCCAGTTCCAACCGACCACGCCGGGCAGACCGGTGTAGATGGTGAAGCGCGTGCACCAGCGGTATTCGGGACAGTTCGCCTCGACGATGACGGGCGAGCCTTGAACATTATCCTGCATCCAGCGGATGGCGCGGTAATCCTCGCTCAGATCCAGCCGGCGACCGAAGTCATCGTAATGCGCGTATCGCATGAAGGTCATCGAGTCGAGCGTACGCGGCGCCTCGCGGATCCAGCGGTCGCGGATCTTGCCGGAGGTGCCGGTAACGGTGAACAACGCTGCGCCCGCGATGAGCAGGATCATCGCCGTCTGCCAGAAGATGCGCCAGCCCGGGAGCCATTTGAAGAACGCGGGCAAGGTCCATGCCAGCGCCGCGCCTCCGCTGACCGCCAGCAGGAACCACGTCTGCAAATAGAACTTGAAGATCGTGTTCTGCCGTCCGATGTCGCCGCGCACGACGACCACCTCCACGACGATGGTGATCAACAATGCCGTGCCGATGAGGAACAGCACGAAACGTTTCGCATCGGACATGTTCGGTTGCAGCAGCAACACACCCGCCCACGCTGCGATGGGCAGGGCGATCCAGCCCACGCTTGTGCCGTGATATTGAAGCACGAGCAACGCCAGCACGAGCAGCACCAGCGCGCCTTCGATCAGCAATTGATACGGCTTCAATTTCCGCAGCGCGGAGAGAGGCGTTGCAGCCATCCACTCGCGCGTTTCCCAAACCATCCATGAAACGATGATGAACAGCAATACAGACCAATGCGTGAGATAGGATGCGAGCGGCGTGAACGGTCCCTTCCACGGGTCGAGCGCGCTGTACGCCTGACTGTACCAGGCGCGGTAGGGCTGATACATGGCGAACGAGAGTACGGTCAACGCGAACAACGCGCCGACGACAAGCGCGATGCGTTTCCCGGTGGATGACGCCTCTGAATATCGCCAGATGGCGTATCCCGCCGCCGCGAGACCGATGGGCAGGTATGTGTAAACATCGGACAGGTTGGATGGATACAACGCGCCGATAATGAGACCGCCGAGGACGAATCCGGACACAGCCGAAAACTGATTCCGCCACCGGGCGCGTCCCGCCACGACAGCCAATGCCCAACTCAACGCGAGCAGAGCCAGCGGCATGGCGATCATGTGCGCGTGCAGGTCGCTGTAGAGGAATGTGAACAGCGGAAACTCGGTGATCTCATTGCCGCCGCGCGGAGGGACGACGCGGCTTGGGAGCCAGTACCAGTCCCCGGTGGAGATGGCGAGCGAGGCGCCTTTGAGGATCATGGCGAGTCCCTGCAGCGCCCAGGTTGTCCGCTGCATGAACGTGGATTCCCACTCGAACGTCCCTGCCGCGCCGAGTTGTTGCAGTTTGTTGTACAGCATCTGTATCGTGCCGAGGTTGCCAAGCAGGAGGGCGAGGAAGGAAGCGGAGAG
>CAYQOF010000002.1:0-14724 GCA_964419035.1 uncultured Anaerolinea sp.
ATTGAATAACAGTTTTGACCTGCTCATTTTTGCTCCTTTAATGCAAAATTCCTGAAGCCATTATGGCATACCCCTCCCGGGAGGGGTATACGTAGGTCTACGTATATTTTGGGCTGGATGATCTACAGAAGTGCAAGCACACCAGGGACGGGGCTTACCACATATTGGAGCGGCGCAGGTTGACGGGTCTGGTATCGTATTCCTTCCCATACTTCTCCATCATGCGGAGGAAGATTTCGAGATCTCCGGGAGAGATGTGGATAAATTGGTATCCGACGTTGAAAACGTACGGGTCGAGGGGATCCACCCTGCACCACCTGCTTCGCGCAACGAAGACCATGAAAGGCTTGTCCGCCACCTCGCTGATCAACTCCATGCGCAATTGAAAATCCTTGTTGACGGGCAGCGGCTTCTGGCTGTCCAGTTTGAATCCCCCGGAACTGATATCCGCCAGGTGACCGATGGTTTCCAGCGTATCATTATCCATGACCTTCTGGTAATAGAAGAATTCCTTTCTTTCCAGACGGTCATGTTTATGCCCGGGCGGCTTTCTTCCCGCACGCGGTTTCACGGATGATTTCTTTTGTTGTCCGAAGGTATCCAGGACATTGGTCACCAGCATGCCTAATCGTGAAGAGAATGTGGCTTCTTTCATAAAGGACCTCCATTATTGGCGTTTTTAGTCTCCATTGGCGGCAAGTCCCTGTTGGGAGCCGTTGTTTTTCATTTCCTCCAACTGACGCTTCAGTGCGGGCACGCGTATGGCATGGTAGAGCAGGTAGAGGGGCAGGATGTTCAGCGCCGAAGCCAGCAGGATTCAGGCGGGCTTACCTCAATTCCCGGATCCGGCGATTCAGGCGACGGTTTTCTGCGCGCCATTCCTTTATGAGGCGAACTGCCAACGCCAGGGGCGTGAAGACCAGCCCAATACCCAGAACTGTCATGAGGATCAGATCTGCATCCATTGTCATGCTCCACATAAAGATGAGTGACTGCGTTTCTACGCGTCGTGGTTGGCACTGATTCTCTAGGTCCCTCGATTCCAGCCGACATTGGGAGTGATGTCTGTACCCAGCGGCGCGCAGTTTTTGCAGACTGCAGCCTGAAGGCTCTGGGGTGGAGACATGCCAACTCCCTTGTTCCAACCCACATTTGTAGAGAGGTCGGTCGCCAACTGGAACAGCCCTATCAAAAGAGCGAGCGTCACAACGAGCGCGAACGAAAATCGGATAATTCTTTTCATTTTCTACTCCTTTATTTTAGAATGAAGATTGTCACCAACATCATTTTGTCACGTTTTCCCTGTGATTGGAATACGTAGGTCTACGTATATTTCCGCCGTGCAGGTTTACAGAAACGCAAGGACGAACTTCCCCGCGATGACGCTGGAAGGGCTTGTTTGACGGACAGGCTTGCGTATTGGTTTTCAAAAAGGGGGATGAAAAAAGACCTTGCAGGCGGAGCCTGCCCGATCAATGGATGGGGGACTGCCTGCAAACACAGCCGGTTGAGTTGAGAGATGCAAAACCCCGCGAAGGACAATCCAACGAACATGCCGTTGGATTGTCCTTCGCGGCAGACCGGGTTATTCCCCGATCAACTGCAGGACCAATTCCCTCCTGCGCGGACGATTGTCGAAATCCACGTAAATGACCTGCTGCCACGTGCCCAAAGTCAGTTCCCCGTTGACAAATGGAATGGTCAACGACGGACCGAGCAGGGAGGCGCGGATGTGGCTGTGACCGTTCCCGTCACCCCAGCGCGTGTTGTGGGCATATTCGCGGTTCTGCGGAACGATCTCATCGAACAACCTTCGCAAATCGCTCAATGCGCCGCTTTCGTATTCGATGGTCGTCAATGCGCTGGTGGAGGAGGGACAGAAGACCGTTGCGGTACCGGCGTTCAATCCGCTTTGAGCGATGGCGTTTGCGATCCGGTCGGTGATGTCGTGGATGTCCGCGTTTCCGCGGGTGTTGAGGGAAATATGGAAGGTTTTTATGGGCATGTTATTTCACCCGTCATTGGGAGCGGCGCGAAACAATCCCCAGGGAATGATGAGATTGGTTCGTCGCGGTAAGTACGCCACTTCTCGCAATGACATGGCGATTATATCTTCTCCAGCGGATGCCGCAGCACCGTCTTGAGTTTCTCCGGGCTGACGCGGCGCGGATCGCTCATATAGATTTCGTGGTGCTTTCTTTCGTGTCCGACACAATCGCGATAACCGTTTTCCTGCGCAAAAGTTCGCATCCGTTCGATGGTGGCGGGTTCGGTCGCGTACGGACCGATGTGCATCACCTGAACGCACAAGCCTTCCTCGAAATGTTCGAGCCGCAGTTTGGAAAGTCCCTCGCTGTTCCCGCGCTTCTTGCGGACCTGCTCGCGCGCCTCCTCGAAGATATCCAGCGTGACAATTTCGGGCTGCATGATCATCAACGTGTAAGACCAGTTATCTTTGATCTTGATGTCGAACACCTCGCCTGCCGTCAGCCATAACAGTCCCTCCAACGCCATCACAGGATAATCAATCGGATTCGTCTTGCGTTTCTTGAGCATGAATTTGAGCGTGTAGGAGATTCCATAAAGAACCTGTACGGCTTCCTGAAAGCCGGGCGAATTGCCGGGACCGTGTTCCTTCTCGATGACGCCGTCTATCATGGCGAATTGCAGTTTCGGCACCTTCAAAATTTCGGGCTTCTTTGCCGGGGGTTGATAGAGATATTTCAAATCCTTTTTCAGGTCGAGGGTTTTCATCATGTTCTCCTTGTGTCGAATACAGTATGAGAACCTCCTCCCGGAAATTCAAGTGAATAATGTCACGCGTGGTCACCTCTGTGAACGACATCCCGGCCGAATTTTTCCTGCAGGGCGTCCATCGCCTCCTGCAACTTGCGAGACTTTTCTGAATCCATGTCCCACAACCCCAACTGGCGGATCGGCTGTCCCAGCCCGCTGACGCCCACGCCGATCAGCCTCACCGCCTGGTTTGGCTTGCGAACAGACTTCATCAACTCCAGCGCGGCTTTTGCGATCTCGTCGTCCTGGTCTGTTGCATGATTCAGGGTCGTTTGACGTGTCAACGTTGTGAAGTCAGGCCAGCGGATTTTCAACTTAATGGTCTTGCCGGCGAGATCATTCCTGCGCAGTTGCCGCGCCGCCTCCGCCGACTGTTCGCGTAATGTTTTCTCCAGAATCTTATCGTCGCGCACATCGCGGCTGAAGGTCGTCTCCTGGCTGATGGATTTCGTTTCGCGCTCGGTTTTGATGGGACGGTTGTCAATCCCTTTGGCATGACGCGACAGGTCGCGTCCATTCTCGCCAAACAATCCGATCAACTCGTTCTCGGGCCACTTTGCAATATCGCCGATGGTGTGGATTCCCAACTCGCTCAAGCGTTTGGATGTCTTCGGGCCGACGCCCCACAACATATCCGCAGGCAATGGACTGAGGAACGCCGCTTCTTCTCCAAAGGGGACAACTGTCACCGCGTTGGGAGGCTCTGGGTCTCGATATGCCGCTTCGCGGCTACTCGACCCGCGTTTTAGCGCGAGCGTCTTTCCCACCTCCGTCGCGATCTTCGCAACGAGTTTGTTCGATGCAATGCCAAGCGAGCAGGGAAGATGCAATTCGTCGCGGATGCGGGTCTGGAGTCCGCGCGCCAGGCGCTCGGGGTCCTCGCGTATGTCAGAGACGTCGAGAAAGGCTTCGTCAATCGAGATCTGCTCGACGAGTCCGGAAACATCGTGGAGGACCGCCATCACCTGCCGCGAGACCTCGCTGTAGAGGCGGTGACGCGCGGGCACGATGATCAGCCCCGGGCTGAGTCGGAGCGCCTGACTCATCGGCATCGCGCTTCGGATTCCGTTCCGTCTCGCGGCATAGGAACAGGATGCCACGACGCCGCGTTCCTCCGGCCTCCCGCCCACTGCAAAGGCTTTGCCGCGCAGTTCGGGGTTGCGCGTCTCTTCGACCGCGCAGAAGAAGGCATCCAGGTCGAGGTGCAGGATCGTGCGGGGCATGATGCAATTATAAGGAAAAAGAGTCATAAATTCGTATTGAACATTTGTTAAAGAAAAGATATACTAGAGGCGTATAGTCATTCGCCAGGAAAACGGAACTTTCGTGACCGTACGAACGTTGTAATACACTGGATGGAATGGAGGATCCCATGGACTCGAGATTGAGATCGGTATCACTGCTATTGCTCGTCGCGCTGGTCGTGTCACTCGTACCCACGCTGGCATTGCCGACGGGCGCCTCTGCCGCGACCTGCAACTGGGCGCAATTCGTCAGCGATGTGACCGTACCGGATGGCACGAAGTTCGCGCCAGGAGCAACGTTCAAGAAGACCTGGCGTTTGAAGAACATCGGCACCTGCACATGGACGACGGGCTATGCGCTGGTGTTCGACTCCGGCGAAAGGATGGGCGCGCCTGCCACTGTCAATATTCCGTCCAATGTCGCGCCGGGACAGACCGTTGACCTGTCTGTGGATATGACCGCCCCGAACAATGCCGGCCGTTACATCGGTTATTGGAAATTGAGGAACGCGGCAGGCGGTTTGTTTGGCATCGGCTCCACAGCCAATAAATCGTTCTGGGTCGAGATCAACGTGACCGGTTCCACAACGGTCGGTGTGGTGTATGACTTTACCGCGAAAGCGGGCGAGGCAACCTGGTCCAGCGGCGCCGGCGGACTTTCCTTCCCCGGCACGGATGGCGACGCGAAAGGCTTTGCCTTGAAAAAGGATAAGCCTAAATTCGAGAGCGGCGTGGAAGCCTCCCAGCCGGGTTTGTTATTTGCCCCACAGAACATCACCAACGGATTCATCCAGGCGCGCTACCCTGCATTCAAAGTGCAAAGCGGTGACCGCTTCCAGGCGACCATCGGTTGTGAGTTTGGGGCGACGACCTGTTACGTCGCCTATCGTCTGGATTATGAGATTGGCAATACGGTCAAAACCTTCTGGACCTTCCGTGAGCGATATGAGGGCTTGACGTATAACGCGAACCTTGACCTCACCCCGCTGGCTGGACAGGATGTCCGCTTCATTCTCTACATTTCCGCGTATGGTTCTCCTGCAGGCGACCGCGCCTTGTGGGGCAACCCGGTCATCGTCCGCAGGGGAGGCGTGACTCCTCCTCCGCCGACGGTCACCGGAACGCCTCCCACCGCAACGCCCAGCAAGACCCCAACGCCAACCGTCCCAGCCTCGGCCTGTGACAAGGCGCAGTTCGTCAGGGATGTGACGGTTCCCGATGGCACGGTCTTTGCTCCCGGCGCGACGTTCACCAAGACGTGGCGTTTGAAGAACGTCGGTACCTGCGCGTGGACCACTTCGTATCAACTGGTGTTCTTCAGCGGCGATCAGATGGGCGCGCCCTCTTCGGCGCTGTTCCCCCGGAACGTTGCCGTCGGGCAGACGGTGGACGTTTCCATCAACATGACCGCGCCTTCAACCGCGGGTTCCTATCGCGGTTTCTGGATGTTCAAGAATGCCAGCGGAGCGCTCTTCGGCATCGGCGCGCAGGCGAACAAACCCTGGTGGGTGGATATCAGGGTTTCCGGTCCCACTGTCACACCGGGCGGACCGACAAAGACACCCACTCCTACGGTCACACCCGGCGGACCCACTGTTACGCCGATTCCCGGCGCAGTACTCGATTTTGCCGCCAGGGCATGTGAAGCATCCTGGTTCAGCGGCGCGGGCAGTCTGCCCTGCCCCGGCACGGACGGTGACGCAAAGGGTTTCGTCCTGAAGGTGAACAATCCGAAACTCGAAACCGGCGCAACGGATACGCGTCCCGGCCTCCTCACCTTCCCGCAGAACATTCAAAACGGCTACATCCAGGGCTTCTACCCGGTCTTCAAAGTGCAGAGCGGGGACCGCTTCCGCTCCATCATCAACTGCGAGGGCGGCGCGACGAATTGTTACGTTGCCTTCCGCCTCGATTATCAGACGGGAAGCGAACCCATCAAAACCTTCTGGGGTCCGTTCCTCGAGCGGTATGAAGGTCAATACTACTCGATGGATGTGGATCTCACGCCGCTGGCGGGCAAGGACGTGAAATTCATCCTGACCGTGCTTGCCGCAGGTGTGGCAACCGGCGACCGCGCCATGTGGGTCGGTCCGCACATCTATCGCGCCGGCAGTTCCAGCGCTCCGTCCGCCCCGTCAACCACTGCCGCCGCCACCAACCCCACCACCGGCTGGAATTCATTCCAGAGCAACAATTACGGCTTCTCCTTCAAATACCCGCCCGGATCAACAACGATCAGTAACGGAGCGCGCACCTTTCTCCCGATCACAGCCGGCACGAACCTCATCGAAAAATACGTTGACGTGAGCATTGTGGAAGGCGCCAATCCATGCAAGGCGCCCGATCCCGGTGGACCCGTATCCGCAAGCGAAAACGTCACGATCAACGGCATACAATTCCTCAAAGAGACCGGCTCTGGCGCGGCGGCGGGAAATCTGTACGAGTTCGTCGCTTATTCCAGCATGTCGAACAATGCCTGCGTCACTTTGAGTTTCGTGCTTCATTCGGCAAACATCGGCAACTATGCCACGCCCCCGCCGGAATTCGACAAGGCTTCCGAGTCGGCTGTCTTTGACCAGATCATCAAGACCTTCGACTGGATCGGCTGACGAAATCCGCATCTTTCCCACCGAGAGCCTGGTCCGCACGACCAGGCTTTTCTCACCTTTTGAGTCCCCTCCCCCTTTGGGAGAGGGCTGGGGTGAGGGAGAAGGAATGTCCCGCGAAAAACCCACCCTCCTCCTCGCTGACGACGATCCGACCATTGCAGACAGCCTGGCGCCGTTCCTCGAACGCGCCGGCTTCCACGTGCTGGTCGTGTCCGACGGAGCCAGCGCATTGGACAAGGCGCAGAAACATCACCCGGAGATGATCGTGCTGGACGTGCTCATGCCGCGCATGGATGGGCGCGAGACCCTGCGCCGCCTGCGCAAGGCGAATATCTGGACCCCGACCATCCTGCTCACGCAGGTGGGAGAGGCTTCCGAACGCGCGCTCGCCCTCGAGGAAGGCGCGGACGATTATCTCAATAAGCCGTTCGACCCTCATGAATTGCTGGCTCGCATCCGCGCAGTCCTGCGCCGAGCCCGTCCCGGTGAACGCTCACTGTCCGCCGCGTGGCTGCTGACCGCGGAGGATCTGTCGCTGGATCGCCGCGCCCGCCGCGCAACGCTTGGCGGCGATCACATCGAGTTGACGCCCAAAGCCCTGGCGGTGCTGGAGTATCTCATGACACATCCCGACGAAGCCGTGACGCGTGAACGACTGCTCGATGTCGTCTGGGGCTGGGCGTATCCTGCCGCCACGCGCACGGTGGACACGCGTGTGGCTGAACTGCGCCGCGCCCTGGATGACGACCCGGCGGATCCGCGCTTCATCGAAACGATCCCCGGGGAGGGTTATCGTTTCATCGCCCGCGTGCGTGGGGAAGGCTAGGGAATCCCATGTTCAGGAACAGGAGGTGGTCTCGTTTTCTTCCAGTGATACTACCATTGCTTGTCGGTCTTGCTGCCGCTGTATTGACGCAGATCCTCATTCGGAGGATGCCCCCGATCCTTGTCGGCATGGATCTCGGAATCGCCGCTGTGGTGCTTGGGTTTACGGTTCGAAACACCGGGGCAGCCGCTTTTTTCATAGGTTTTTTCGTCACGCTCATTGTCATGTTTTTCCTTTATTGGGATCGGCGCCGCATCTCCGAGGCGCAAAAGTTGTACGCCGATTATTTGCAGGAATCGAGACAGAAGCGCCGTCACTTCCTGCGCAGGCTCGACCACGAGATGAAGAATCCGCTTACCGGGTTGCGCGCCGCGCTGGTCAATTTGCAGGAGGCGAGGTCGAACGAGGAGCGTAAACGCGCCGAGGGGAATGCCCGCCGCGCGGTGGAACGCCTGACGCGCCTGCTGACCGACCTGCGAAAGTTATCCGATCTCGAGGAACGCTCCATCGAACGGGTGCCGGTCAACGTGCCCGAATTGCTGGATGATGTCGTTGAGGCAACGCGCACCATGCCCACTCACGAGGGACGCAGTATCGGTCTTCTCATCCCGAAAGTGCCCTCGCCGTTTCCCATGGTGACCGGCGACCCGGATCTGCTTGTTCTGGCGGTGTATAACCTTCTCGAAAACGCGCTCAAGTTCACGTCCGCGGACGATTCGGTGGAGGTCCGCGCTTTGGATGACGGCAGGAGCATCCTCATCGAAGTGGCGGATTCGGGTGCAGGCATCCCGCCCGACGACCTCCCCAAGATCTTCGAGGAACTCTATCGCGGCTCCAATGCGCGCGGCACCGAGGGGAGCGGGCTGGGGCTGGCGTTGGTTCATCGCATTGCGGTGTTGCACGGCGGGGGCGTGGGCGTGCGTTCGAGCCAGACCGAACCGCGCGGGACAGTGGTTACCCTGCGTCTGCCGAGACGGTGACCTCCCTCTCCGCATTTGCAAGCTGGGCTGGGCGACGCACTGTGCCTGTCGAAGAGGGGTGGGTATTTCAATGTGTTACAAAACTGTAACATCCCTGCGACAACTCTGTAACAGCGGGGGAGTATAGTAAATGTATGCGATATTCACTGGATGTTTCGACGGATGAACCTGCGCTCATCAGCGCCGCCCAGCGAGGCGACCTGGATGCGTTCAACCTGCTCGTCCTGAAATATCAGGACATGCTGTATCGCATTGCACTGCGTATCCTCCACGATGAATTCACCGCCGAGGATGCCGTGCAGGATGCGTTGATCCTGGCGTTTCGCAACCTCAAATCGTTTCGAGGCGGGTCGCTGCGCAGCTGGCTGGCGCGTGTAACAGTCAACGCCAGTTACGACGAATTGCGGCGCAGGAAACGACATCTGGTTCAACCCATTGAACTGTTCAATCATGACGGGGACGAGGTCGAATCGCCGCCCTGGATCGTTGACCTGTCTGCGGGACCCGAGGAGATGACGGAAAACTCCGAAATGCGTGAGGCGATCCATGGTTGCATCCAAGCCCTGCCGCCGGATTACCGCCTCGCTGTGATCCTGGTTGACATGGATGGGCTGTCTTATGAGGAAGCCGCGCGCGTTGCGCGCATCCCTGTGGGAACGGTAAAGAGCAGGCTGGCGCGCGCCCGCATGCAGATACGCAGCAAACTGCGCTCGTTCAGGGATTCGCTTCCCGTCTCTTATCAGTTCGATCCGGCGCTTGCGGCGTACCCCTCCTGAAAAATGACAGCCCTCCGGTCTTCAAGTAACCGGAGGTCTGTTGTTCTGGGCGACTTCAAGGGGACAGTGGTTTGGCATTTGAGAACTGGAGAATTTCTCCCAGCATCTGCGTGACAGATTGATACACAGGCGACTCATCCCCCAACTCCACAAGCGGCTTGCCTGAAAATTCAAACTCAGCCAGTGCATCATCCGCAGGGATTGTGCCGAGCAGGGGCACCTCAAGTTTATCGGTGAACGCTTTGAGTTCGGCGGGCATTTCCCCGCGCAGGCGGTTGACGATCAGCCAGGCGTTTTCGATATTGATATCGAGTTCCCTGCGCATATCGGCGATGCGCTGTGCGGCGACCAGTCCGCGCTGGGTGGGGTCACTGACGATGAACAAATGCTGGACGTCACGCGTCGTGCGGCGGGAGAGATGTTCCATGCCCGCTTCGTTATCTATCACCACGTAGGCGTAATGTTTGCTCATGCCATCAATCACTTCGCGCAGGTTGTGGTTGACCGCGCAATAACAGCCCTGACCTTCCCCCCTTCCCATGGCAATCAAATCGAAGCGCGAACCTTCTGCCAAAGATGAGCGGACGTGATATTCAAGATAATCTCGCTTACTTGTGCCGCCCGGCATGGTTCCCATCGCCGCGCCGCCGTTGGTCAACGAGGATTTGACCTGTTCCAGCATGTCTTCGCGGATGTCGCCGACCGTCCATTCGAGGTCGAGTCCGAGGACCATGTTGAGGTTGGAGGAGGGGTCAGCGTCAATGGCGAGGATGCTGCCCGTTTGGTTCTGGGCGAGGTATTTGATGATCATCCCTGCGACGGTGGTCTTGCCGACGCCGCCTTTGCCTGCGAGTGCGATTGTTGTAGTCATATAGTCCGATAGTCCGATAGTCTTATAGTCTTATAATCTGATAGTCTGATAGTTTGATGGTCTTTCACGACAAGCCTAAAACTTAGGCGAAGTTAATGTAAATACACGTAGGCAGGCGTTGGATACCCGTGCGCCTGTGTCGCCGTGGCGACATTTCCTTGCGCCCATGTTAACTTCCTGGATTCCAAGCGATCACTCCATTATTTCGTCGCTTGTCAATTCATTCAACGTTTCAGCAATCTGTTGCGTCGCAGATTTCAAACCTTTCACATGATCATACACGGGAATGCCGAGCCTGTCTGCCTCCTGCACTTTCAAATCGGCGGGGAGGCAGCCGAGCAGGGGAATTTCGGGGGTCTCTGCTTCGAGGAATTTGGCTTCTTCGTCATTGCGGACTTTGTTCCCCACGAGATACAAACGCTGCAAGCCGATGTCGTTGGCAAGTTTCTTGATTTGTGCAGCAGTACCGAGACTCCTACGAGTCGGTTCTACAACAACCAGCATGGCATCCACAAAATCAACGGTGGCGCGGCCCAGATGTTCGACGCCCGCGTACATGTCGAGCAGCAGGATATCATCCTGGCGGAAGAGCAGATGGGTAAAAAGCGTTTTCAACATCGCTGATTCGGGACAGATGCAACCCGAGCCGCCGAGGTCCACGCTTCCCATTTCGAGCAGACGCACACCGCGATGGAGGACGCTGAAGCGTTCGGGGATGTCGTCCACGCGGGGATTGAGGGTGAAAAATCCGCCGATGGTGCCGGGCTTCGCGCCTGTGCGTTCTTCAATGAGCGCGTCCATTTCAGCGATGGGATGGAGTTGTGCGCGTAACTCTGGCGGAAATCCCAACGCGCCCGCGAGGCATGGCGAGGGGTCGGCATCCACAGCCAGCACCTGACGACCCGCGTCCGCATAGGATTGGGCGAGCAATGCCGTTAGTGTGGTCTTTCCAACGCCGCCTTTGCCTGTGATTGCAAGTTTCATGGTTTGTTCCTTTTGAATTCTGCGTAGCGGATGTTCTCTAACGTCCGCTTACAGTTACAAATGAACTCAATTCATTCTACATTTCACCCGACACGCAGAATAGTGACAGAATTCCTCTTTTTAGACGGATTAAGACAACGTCCCGCAGGTTAGTGTGGAAAATGCGTGAGCCTGGAAGAAACCTGCGGGACGGTTTATAACAGATGCGATGCACTCGCGCAACATCGGCGCGCTTCGATTTCGCTCGGTCTCGATACGAGCGAGAAGATCACTCGCTCTACTCGACCAGCGCTCCACTCAGCGCGAGAATAATCTTGCGCGTCAACATGCTTCCCAGAATGGCGCAGGCGTCAATGGGCAGGTAATGACAGGCAGACTCATCGAATAGAATTTTGCACGAGGATGGGAAATCTTCGTCGCCAAGCCAATAGGTGACCATCAATGGCACACGCGGCAGAGGTTGAAAGATGAAGGATGCAGAGCCGATGTCAACGGGCTTTCCGCCTATCTTTGAACAAGCCAGTCTGAACGCGTCCAAATCCACGCCAAACTTTTTCACGACCTCGTCGCCGCTGTAACCCTGAAACGCGGCGTTGTACATGCGCCCATCGGGCAGGTCGGCAAACGAGACCCAGCGTCCCGTCAACGGCGCGCCGTCAGCGGTGAGGAGATAATACAGCAACAACGTCTGTTGAAAATCGGGGAGGGGATTGTGATTGATGTATCCAATCAACTCTGGAAAAGAGAAGACGCACACGTTCCCGAAAAACGGGATATGCAATTCGCCGCATATCGAATCAAGCGTCAGCCAGGATGAGGCGCTTCGCGCGGCGACCAGGCTTGGGTCCTGAACCCGAAGCGTTGACCTCAGTTCGCCCGCGCGATTCGCCAGTTGCGTGGAGGCTGTCCCTGCCCGCGAAGGTCGCCAATCCTTTCCAAAATCGGACATGAAGTTATTATATCGTCCCCATCACGCGATTCTTCAAAATCCAACTGTGTTAGGTACATTTATCTGATTTTCTAATGACATAATTCACAACTTCACAAACGGTCAAAATGCTAGAATACTCATAAGGAAGAGTCTATACCTTTATCGGTTCCGCTGGAGTCATCGTCCATCTTCTATACATAAAAGGAGGTGTCTCTATGGAGACCAAAACGTTCGAAACGCCAGCGCTGTACGGAGACCACCACGTGACAGAAGTGCGGCGGAGATTACTGGAACTGGAGGGGGTTGTGGATGTGTACGCCAGCAGCGCTTTTCAGACCATCGAAGTGACCTACGACGAATCGAAGATCAGTGAGGGACAAATTACAGCGCGGCTGGATGAGGCGGGCTATCTCGGCGGGTGGACGGCGCCAATCGAGATGGGAGTGGCGGTCGAGCAAGGCAATGAGAAACCCTACTTCCGTCACACCGCCACGTACGAGACAGTCAAGCATACCGTTAGTTTCGCGCAAAAGGTGAATTACAGTGGACGTCCGCTCTGGTATTGCCCGGGCATCGGCGCAATCAAGATGGACGAGGAGGCGAACAATGCCTAAGAAACGCACGATCAATGAGTATTCGACCGACCCCGCCGCGCAGGAGATGTTGATCCGCGCGGAGGAGTTGGGAATTGGGACAGCCTTCACGCGCGCGGACGCGATGGTTCCATGCAACATCGGCGGCGCAGGGATGTGCTGTAAGCAATGCGGCATGGGGCCCTGCCGATTGACGAAGAACGGCGAAGTAGGCGTGTGCGGAGCGACGCTGGATACGATCCAGGCGCGCAACCTGACGCGCGCCATCGCGGCGGGCGGCGCGGCGCACTCCGACCATGGGCGCGACATGGCTTTCTTATTGAAGGCTACGGCAAATGGCGAAGCCGAGGGATATTCCATCCGAGACGTTGCAAAACTGCGGATGGTCGCTTCGTACTACGACATCAAAATCGAAGGACGCTCGCCCGAAGAGATCGCCAACGATCTGGCTGACCTGTACATTTCGCAATTCGGTCAGCAGCGCGGGGAGGTGGTCCCTGCAACGCGAGCGCCGAAGAAACGGCAACAGATTTGGAAGGAACAAAAGGTTTGGCCCCGAGGCGTGGATCGCGAAGTAGTGGAAGCGTTACATCGCACGCACATCGGCGATGACCAGGACCCCACGCACATCTTGAATCATGCCGTGCGCACGGCTCTTGCCGACGGGTGGGCTGGTTCGATGATCGCCACCGACATCTCGGATATTCTGTTCGGCACGCCCGCCCCGCTTCTCGGTCAAGCCAATCTTGGCGTGATCAAGGAAGATATGGTCAACGTGGTCGTGCATGGACACGAACCATCCATGAGCGAGATGCTGGTCGCCGCATCGCAAACCCCCGAAATCATCGAGTATGCAAAAGCGGCAGGCGCGCACGGCGTCAACCTTTCGGGGATTTGTTGTACAGCGAACGAGATTCTCATGCGGCAGGGCATCCCTGCGGCGGGGAACTTCCTGCATCAAGAGTTGTCCATCATGACCGGCGCTGTCGAAGCGATGGTCGTGGATGTGCAGTGCATCATGCAGGCGCTGGTGGGACTGGCGCAGAACTTCCATACCGCGATCATCACCACGTCGCCGAAGGTCAAGATCAAAGGGGCGACTCATATCGAGTTCGATGAACACAAGGCATTGACCATCGCCAAGCAAATTTTGAAGGTCGCGATTGATAACTTCAAGAACCGCGAATCAGCCAAGGTGAGGATCCCGCAAATCAAGGAGGATCTCATCCCTGGCTTCTCGCATGAATACATCAACTACATGCTCGGAGGTTCGTACCGCGCCTCGTTCCGTCCGCTCAATGACGCCATCATGACGGGACGCATCCGCGGCGTTGCGGCGATTGTCGGATGCAACAATCCGCGTTCGTCGCAGGATTATCTGCATAACACAGTCGTCAAGGAATTGCTCAAGCAGGACGTGCTTGTCGTGCAGACGGGGTGCGGCGCGATTGCCGCAGGGAAGTTGGGGCTGATGTTGGGCGAGGCAGGTCTCACCGAAGTCGGAAGCGGATTGAGGGAAATTTGCGAAACGGTCGGCATCCCGCCCGTCCTGCACATGGGCTCGTGCGTGGACAATACGCGCATTCTCACAGTCCTCACGCAAATGGTCGAAGAGGGCGGACTTGGCGATGACATTGACCAGATCCCCGCTGTGGGTCTCGCGCCTGAATGGATGAGCGAAAAGGCGCTGGCGATTGCAACGTACTGCGTCGCGTCGGGCGCATACGTCATCTTCGGCGGCGCGTCGCCGATCAGCGGCATGCCTGATCGAGTCAGCGACAGCGACGCGGTGCTTCATTACATCAGCGAAGGCTGGGAGAAACTGTACGGCGGCAAACTGGAGTTTATCCCCGACCCGCAGAAGATGATCGAAGCCACGCTGGCTCACATTGATAAGAAGCGCGCCGCGCTCGGGTTGCCCGCGTGGGAGGAAAATAAATTCGGGAGAAGCGGGGATGCGCAAATGATTGAGTTGGAGAAGTTGCCGCTCGCGCAGAAGCGTGAAGCGATTTATGGAGTAGTCGGATAGTCTGATAGTCGAATAGTCGGATGGTCTGATAGTCAAATAGTTTGATGGCATAACCAGCAAACGAACGACTATAAGGCCAGCGACT
>CAYQOF010000002.1:14824-31803 GCA_964419035.1 uncultured Anaerolinea sp.
TGAGACCAGCGACTATGAGACTAGGAGATTAACTATGTCAAAATACATTGCCACACGTGCGATGCGCGGCGCGAACGCGCTTGTCACGGAAGCCGAATTGATGCTCAATCGCGCGCTCAACGAGAAGGGCGCCGATACGCCCGTCTCGTTCCCGAACACCGCGTATTACCTCCCCACCATTCTTGGCATGACGGGCAAGGCGGTGGAAAAACTCGGTGATCTTCAACCCATCATCAAATACGCGCGGGATTTGCTGCACCCGATTCCCGCGTTTTCAAAATGGACTCCCTACCTCGGCGAGACCCTGGACTCGGGAATGGCGACGCTTCTCGCGGCAGAGACGATTGAGGCGGTGCGCTTCGCTTATGGGCTTCAGCCTGAGCCGATGCATGGATTCAAACTCGCGGGCGGTACATCATTCACAAGTCCCGATAACGCCCTCACCCCATCCCCTCTCCTAGGGGGAGAGGGGGCAGGGGGTGAGGGGATGGACGGACACCTAAACGGTCCGATTGACGATATTCAACTCCGCTCGTGGGGCATTCAACTCGTGGACGGCCGTATGCCGGGCTTCGCTGCAATTGTCGGATGCGCGAAATCGAATGAGGTGGCGGTCAAGATCGTGCGCGAGCTACAGCGCCGCAACATCCTGACCTTCCTCTCTGGCAACGTGAATGGACGGAGCATCATCCATCAACTGATGGAAGAGGGCGTGGAACTCGGTTACGACACGTACACTGTTCCATTCGGAACGGACACCATCTCCGCCATCTATGCGCTGGGATTTGCCACCCGCTCCGCCCTGACCTTCGGCGGGCTCAAGCCTGGACAGTCGCGCGAAATCCTCCTCTACAACAAGGAACGCGTCTTTGCCTTTGTGCTTGCCCTCGGCGAAGTGGACGACCTGAAATATGCCGCGGCGGCAGGCGCGATCAATTTTGGTTTCCCCGTCATTGCGGATACGGTCATTCCAGAGATATTGCCCACAGGCGTGACGACCTACGAGCATGTCGTCTCGATGCCGTTCAACAAAATCGAAGGCAGGGATGATTTGGAGCGCGCCGAGCAACTCGTTCAGAAATGTATCGAAGTGCGCGGCGTCAAGGTCAAGGTCTCGAATGTGGATGTGCCTGTGCCGTACGGTTCCGCCTTTGAAGGCGAAGTCGTCCGCAAGGCGGATTTGCGCGTGGAATTTGGGGGCAAGCGCTCGCGCGCCTTCGAATACCTGCACATGGCGAAACTGGACGAAGTCACCGATGGCAAGATCGAGGTCATTGGCAGGGGCTTCGACGATGTTCCGCCGCAAGGCTCGATGGATTTGGGCATCGTCATCAAGGTCGCGGGCAGGCAGATGCAACAGGACTTCGAGCCTGTGTTGGAGAGGCAGGTGCACTACTTTGTCAACGGCGCGAGCGGCATTCAGCATGTCGGTCAACGTGATATAGCGTGGATCCGCATCTCGAATGCCGCGGCAGATAAGGGCTTTAGTCTCGAATCGTTTGGCAAAATCCTGCACGCGCGCTTCCACGAAGACTTCGGCGCGATCGTGGATAAAGTCCAGGTGACCATCGTCACCGATCCCGCGCTCCATGCCGAATGGCTGGAAAAGGCGCGTCTGGCGTACGACTTCCGCAACAAACGTCTCGCCGACCTGACCGACAATAAAGTGGAAGAGTTCTACTCCTGTACGCTGTGTCAATCGTTCGCGCCGAACCACGTCTGCGTGGTCTCTCCTGAACGCCTCGGTTTGTGCGGCGCGTACAACTGGCTGGACTGCAAAGCCTCGTTCAGCATCAACCCGACGGGTCCGAACCAGCCCATAAAATTGGGCAAACTCGTGGACGATAAGAAGGGCTACTGGGAAGGTACGAACGACTACGCCAAGGTCGGCTCGCATGGCGTGGTGCAGGAAGTCTCCATGTATTCCATCATGGAAAACCCGATGACGGCGTGCGGCTGTTTCGAGTGCATTGTCATGCTCATCCCCGAAGCGAACGGTGTAATGGTCGTCTCGCGCGAAGACACCTCCATGACTCCCGCGGGCATGACCTTCTCGACTCTGGCGGGTATCGCGGGCGGCGGGATGCAGACCCCGGGCGTGATGGGTGTCGGCAAGTTCTACCTCATCAGCCCCAAGTTCATCTCCGCCGACGGCGGCTTCAAGCGCGTGGTGTGGATGTCGTCTGTGTTGAAAGAGACGATGAAGGATGAGTTCCAAGCCGTCTGCGAACACGAAGGCGACCCCGACTTCATGAGCCGCATCGCCGATGCCAGCGTCGCCACCACCGTGGATGAATTGCTCGCATTCCTCGAGGCGCACAACCATCCCGCCATGGCGATGGAGCCGATGTTTTAGGCAAAGCAAAGACCTGACATGTCTCCGCGAAAGTCAGGTTGGCGAAGGTCTTTGTCCGCGCGATGAACCAGGATATCAACGGCGCGGATGAGACATGTCAGGTCTATTTTTCAAAGGAGAAAACATGAAAGGCAACGAAAAACTCGTGAAAACCCTCAACGACCTTCTGGCGGACGAACTGACCGCCATCAGTCAGTACATGGTCCATTCCGAGATGTGTGACAACTGGGGATATGGCAAACTCCACAAAGCCATCGAAAAACAGGCAATTGACGAGATGCACCATGCCGAGTGGTTGATCCAGCGCATCCTGTTTTTGGAGGGGATGCCCGTTGTCGCCAAACTCAACGAAATGAAGATCGGCAAGACGGTTTTGGAGATGCTCACCAACGACGAGAACGCCGAACTGGGAGCGATTCAAGCCTACAACGCGGGCATTGCGCTGGCGAGCGAAGTCGGCGACGAATCCACTGGCGATTTGCTGACGACCATCCTGAAGATGGAGGAAGGACATCACGACTGGGCGAAGAAACAGCGCACCCAGATCGAGCAGATGGGCTTGGAGAACTACCTGAGCAACCAAGCGGGAGAAGGAGAGTAGCGAATCTAAACCTGACAGGTCTCCTGAGACCTGTCAGGTTTTTTTGCTGGAACTCATGAAGGAACCAAAACTCGTCCGTGACCTGATGACCGTCGGCGTGCCGATCTGCAAATGGGACTCCCCCATCGTGGATATCGCACGCTTCCTGCTGGAGAAGAATGTCGAGGCGATGTGCGTGCTGGATGCGGAGGGTCATGGCATCGGCGTAGTCGGAGCGGACGAACTGGTCTGGGCGTATGCAAGGGAAGGTTATGAGACATTGACCGCCGAAGACATCATGAACGAGGGCGTCCCCGAACTGCCGCCGGATATGTCCCTTGCGGTGGCTGCGCAGATGATGAAGGATCGGGACATCCGTGTGGCGTACATGATGCACAACGCGGGAGGCATCATCTACCCTGCGGCGTACATATCCTACAAGCACATTCTGCGTCATATCGCGGCGAGAAATGAAAATGAATTGAAGGATCTGGGTATCGCGGCGGAACGCAAGTCGCCGATTGAGGTCTTTATTGCAAAGAGAGATGAAGCGAGGAGAAAAGCAGGATTAACATGATGTCATTGCGAGCGGTGGTCGAGTAGAGCCGTGTTCGTCGGCTCGTATCGAGACCACCCGAAGCAATCTCCTCGCATTATCAAACAACTGTTTGCAGGTTATAGGAGATTGCTTCGTCGCTCCGCTCCTCGCAATGACATATCAAACAAGGAGGCACACATGCCCATCGAAATTCCAAAAGACAAATGGCCCGGCAGCATTCGCACGGTCACCATCGGCGCGACGAGCGCGGAGGGCGGCACGCGCGCCAAGACCGTCACCATCGGCGGCGGGACGACGATGCCGTACCTGCAATTCGATGCGATGCTGAGCGGAGACGAAGCACCGAACAAGCCCGTCATTGCCATCGAGATCAGATCGCGCAAACCCGAAGACTGGTCGCCGCTGCTGGCGGAGGTCTGGGGCGAGGCGATGGCAGATCCCGCTCAGTGGGCGAAAAAGGCTGAAGAAGCGGGAGCAGATCTCCTCGTCCTGGGGCTGACCGTGGAAGATTCGGTCGAAGACGCGGTGAGGGCGGTCAAATCCGTTTTAGCCGCGAGCGGACTCCCGCTCATCGTCTGGGGTCCAGGTCAGGCGGAGAAGGATAACGAACTGCTCGTGCCAGTCTCCGAAGCGGCGAAGGGCGAAAAACTTGTTCTCGGAATCTGCGAAGATAAAAACTATCGCACCATCGTCGCCACCGCGATGGCAAACGGGCATCTCGTGCAGGCGCGCGCGCCGATGGATGTGAACCTGTCGAAGCAGTTGAACATCCTCATCAGCGACATGGGCATGCCGAAGGACCGCATCCTGATGGACCCGACAACAGGCGCGCTCGGCTACGGGATCGAATATGGTTATTCGGTGATGGAGCGCCTGCGGCTCGCCGCACTGCAAGGCGACGCGATGACCCAGTTCCCGATGATCGTCACGCCTGGCTTCGAAGCGTGGAAGACGAAAGAGGCGAAAGTCGGCGAGGGCGTGCCCGAAGCCTGGGGCGAGTGGAAAGCCCGCGCGATTAATTGGGAAACCATCACTGCAATGTCGCTCGTTGAATCGGGCGCGGACATTATCGTGCTAAGGCATCCTGAATCGGTAAAACGAATCAGGGAAGCGATTGATGAATTGGTGATGGCATAAATTCCCATTGCGTAGAATGCGTTCTCTAACGCATTGCGACGTTAGAGAACGTCGCCTACGCAGATGATAGGAGAACACATGGCGCTTTCAGGAATCCAAATCTACAAAATGCTCCCGCAGACCAACTGCAAGGAATGCGGCTTCCCCACCTGTCTCGCGTTCGCGATGAAACTCGCCGCCAAGCAGGTCGAACTCAGCGCCTGCCCCTACGTCAGCGACGAATCGAAAAAGCAACTCGCTGAATCTGCCGCGCCGCCGATTCGTCTTATCACGCTCAAAGCCGACGGCGCTGAAGTCAAGGTCGGCAACGAAGTCGTGATGTTCCGTCACGAAAAAACTTTTTACAACAAGCCCGGCCTCTTCCTGCGCGTCAAAGCCAGCGACCCCGACATCGCGAAGAAGGTCGCGGCCGCCGACGCCTACAAGGTCAACTACGTGGGCATGGATTTCAGCCTCAACGGCTACGCCATCGAAGCGGATGGAGATCTAGCCGCGGCAGTGAAAGCCGTTCGCAGTGCGACCAAACGTCCGTTGATTCTGATCGGGAACGACGCGGCGGCTCTGGACTCAAGCCTCAGCCTGCTCCCCGGTGAAACGACTCTGATCTACACCACAGACTCATCCAACTACGAATCCCTGGCGGATGTGGCGAAGAAACATAAAGCATCTCTCGCCGTCAAAGCGGACTCGCTCGATGCCCTCGCCGACCTGACCCAAAAAGTCCAGGCGAAGGGCGTGGAGGATATGGTGCTAGATTTGGGTGGAAAAAACCTCGGCGAATGGTTGACCCGTTCCACCCAGGCGCGTCGGCTGGCGTTGAAGTCCAACTTCAAGCCCCTGGGCTATCCCACCATTTTCTTCGCGGCGCAAAACGGACTCGACAAGGAAGCCGTCTATGCCGCGCAAGCCATTGCGAAATACGCGGGCTTCGTGGTGATTGACACCTTCGCGCCCGAGATGATCTACCCGTTGCTCGTGCTGCGCGAGAACATCTACACCGACCCGCAGAAACCGATCCAGGTGCAGCCTGGCGTGTACGAGATCAACTCGCCCAAGCCCGAAAGCCCCGTGCTGGTCACGACGAACTTCAGCATCACCTACTTTGCGGTTGCCAACGAGGTGGAGGGAAGCGGCTTGCCTGCGTGGCTCGTCGTCACGGACGCGGAAGGCATGTCCGTGCTGACCGCGTGGGCGGCGGGCAAATTCGACGCGGAACGCATCGCCAAAGCCATCAAAGGCTTCGACGTGGCAAGCAAGGTCAGCAAAAAGCGGCTCGTCCTGCCTGGGCATGTTGCCGTGCTCTCTGGCGAAGTGGAAGAGGAACTCTCCGACTGGGAAGTCCGCGTTGGACCGCGCGAGGCGGTGGACCTGCCCGCGTTTATGAAGCAGGTTCTCAATTAAGTCACAAGTCGAAAGTCAAAGGTCGCGAGACTTTTGACTTTCGACCTTCGACCCGATGAATCACATCCTCACCTTCACTGGCGAAAACATAAACGCCACAATCCAAGTCCCGACAAATACGCTGCTGGCTGACGCCGCGCACCTCGCGGGCATTGACATCGGTCAGCCGTGCGGCGGGCAGGGACGCTGCGGTCGCTGCGCGGTGCAGGTGACGGAGGGAACGGTCCGGCGCAGAAGCACCCTGCGCCTTTCCCCTGCCGACATCGAGCAGGGCTACGCGCTCGCCTGCCAGACCGTCGTCGAAGGCGATGTGGCGATTTATGTCCCGCCGCAGGAGAAGATCGAACGCAGACTCACCACTGACCGCGTCGTTGCGGAAGTCATGGTTCCAGCGGATTACGAATATCCGTTCGCGCAAACAGTTCGCCGCGTGCATTTGACTTTGAATCCGCCCAGCATGGACGACCAGACCGATGATTGGTCACGGTTGCAGACGGCGTTCCGATTGCAGCATCAGGTAGAGCATGTTACGTGTTCCGTGAACTTGCTGAGGAAGATGGGCTTCATTTTGCGCGAAGGCAATTGGAACGTCACCGCCATCATCGAGACCGCCAGACTATCCGACCATTCGACTATCCGACTAATAGACCTGTGTCCGTATCACGAAGACGAATATGCTCCGCTCTGGGGTTGTGCAATTGACATCGGCACGACAACCGTGACCTTGTGGCTGGTTGATTTGATCACAGGACAGGTCAGGGCGCAGGTGGCGGAGTACAACGGGCAGATCGCACGCGGCGAGGACGTCATCTCACGAATCATGTACGCCAGCAAGAACGGCGGCAGGGATGAACTCCGTCAGCGCGTGCTGGACACGATAAACAGTCTGCTCGACCTGGCTTGCAAGCGCGTCAAGCCGCCTCAAGGCAAAGTCACGCCCGACAAGGTGGTCAAAGCGACCATCGCGGGCAACAGCACGATGATCCATCTGTTGCTCGGGATCCCCGCCGCGAATATTCGACTCTCGCCGTTCATTACCACGGTCAACCAGCCGCCGTTGATGATGGGACGCGATGTCGGTTTGAACGTCAACCCCGAAGCGGTCGTGGATTGTCTGCCTGGCGTGGCAAGTTACGTCGGTGCGGACATCACGGCAGGCGTATTGTCCTCAGGACTCGATAGCGCGGAGAATGTGACTCTCTTCCTTGATGTCGGGACGAATGGTGAAACTGTTTTGGGCGACCGCGATTGGCTGGTCACTTGTGCCTGCTCGGCGGGGCCCGCGTTCGAGGGCGCGGGTGTCGTCAATGGGATGCGCGCGACGATGGGCGCCATCGAAGAAGTGTGGATCAACAGCGAAACGCTCGAGCCGACGTACCGCGTCATTGGCGGAGGCAAACCGAAGGGTATCTGCGGAAGCGGATTGATATCCCTGCTTTCGGAGGCGTTCATCACGGGAGTCATTGACAAGGGAGGCAATATCAATTTGGCGGCGCGCAGTTCGAGGGTCCGCGAAGGAGCGCATGGCGGGGAGTATGTCGTGGCGTGGGGCGCGGAAACCGAATCGGGCGAAGACATCGTCATTACGCGCGTTGACATTGACAACCTGCTGCGCGCCAAAGCCGCCATCTACGCGGGTTTCACGGTGCTGGCGGAGAACGTCGGCATCCCGCTCGAAACAACGGACAAGGTGTTGATCGGCGGTTCGTTCGGAAAATATATCAACGTGGAAAAAGCAGTGCAAATTGGATTGCTGCCCGATATGGAATGGTCGCGCTTCGAGTTTCTCGGAAACACGTCTGTGAAGGGCGCGTATCTCGCTCTGCTTGATCGGCGCAAGCGCGACCGCATCGCCGAAATCGCAAAACGCATGACATATATCGAGTTATCAGCGGATAACAGTTTTTACGAGGCATTCACCTCGGCTCTATTCCTGCCGCACACGGATTTGAGCAAGTTTCCGAGTGTGGCGGAGGCGTTGGAAAAAACCTAATTCATTCCGTCATTGCGAGGGCGATAGCCCGAAGCAATCCCCAACTATGCGAGGAGATTGCTTCGTCGCAGAGAACGCTTCTCGCAATGACATCATGAAACGGAGGCACAAATGCTGATCATAGGAGAAAATATTCATATCATCTCCGAGAAGGTGAAAGAAGCATTGAAGAATCGCGACCGCGAGTTCTTCATGGATCTGGCGGTCAAACAGGTGGAGGCCGGCGCGAAAGCCATTGACATCAATCTCGGTCCGCGCAAGAAGGATTGGGCGGAGGTCTTCCCGTGGATCGTGGAGACGGTCGAAACGGTCGTGGACGTGCCGCTTTCGATTGACACCACCAACGTGGACGGGATGGAAGCGGCTCTGCAAAAGATCACCAAGGCGCAGCCGATTTTGAACTCCACATCCGCCGAGTCAGAACGGTTGGAGAAAGTCCCGCTGCTGGCGAAGAAATACAACGCCAAGGTCATCGCGCTGACGATGCGCTCGGAAGGCATTCCCGTCGAAGCGGATGAGCGCGTGACCATCGCGGTCGAGCAGTTGATCCCGCGCATGATGGAGATTGACTTCCCGATGGAGAATCTCATCATTGACCCGCTCGTCCTCACCGTGAGCGGATGCCAGCAATACTGCCCGCACCTCATCGAGACGGTTCGGACTCTGCAATACGCCTGGGACCCCGCTCCCATGATCTCGGTCGGACTCTCGAACGTGTCGAACGCGGTGCCGAACGAGAACCGCCCGCTTGTGAACCGTGTCTATCTCGCCATGCTGATGGGCGTCGGCTTGCAGATGATGATCGCCAACCCGTTCGACGAAAAGCAGAATGATGTCATCCGCTGGATAGAGACAAAAGACACTAGCAATCCGCTCGCAATTGTCTACAATAAGATTGCGGAACGCATCGCGGCGGGCGAAGAGCCGCAGATGGAAGATTTCGACCTCGCGGACCCTGAACAGTCCGCAATCTGGAAGACGACGCAGATCCTGTTGAACAAGGTGATCTACGCGGATTCGTATTTGATGAATTAGGAACCTTTATGCCTCTGACCGAACCTCTCCCTGTGCGTCGTAAACCTGCCGCGGCGCTGGTCGTAGGCGGCGGCATTGGGGGGATGCGCGCTGCCCTTGATCTGGCAGATGCGGGTCTGAGAGTTTACCTCGTCGAGCAAACGCCCTGCCTGGGGGGGCGCGTCGCACAACTGGGATTCATGTTCCCGCAGCACGACTGCGTCCTGTGCCGCGGCACGCCCGATCACGGTTACGGCTGCACCCGTCCCTCGATCTCGCCCGCCTATATCCAGCACAACCAGCATCCAAACATCGAAATTCTGACCAGCACGCGTGTCACTGACGTGGAAGGGGAAGCGGGCGACTTCACTGTCTCTCTGCGCGAGGAGCCGCGTTACGTGGACATTGCGCGCTGTACAAGTTGCGGCTTGTGCGCCAAGGCCTGTCCCGTCGAATTGCCGAACGAATATCAATTGGGCATGACGATGCGCAAGGCGGCATACAAACCGGCTGCCCGCGCCGCGCCCGACGCATACTGTATTGACCGCGTCCCCTACTGTGACAACTGCCGTAAATGTGTCGAAGCATGCCCGGGCAAGGCAATCAACCTCGACGAACAGCCGCGCCTGTCGTCGGTGGAAGTGGGCGCCATCATCCTGGCGCTGGGACATCAGATCTACAACGCCGCCAAACTGGAGGAATTGGGCTACGGGCGTTACCCGAACGTGGTGCAGGCGCTCCAGTATGAGCGGCTGGCTTCCCGTTCGGGCCCGACCGAGGGGCTGATCGTCCGTCCTTCGGACGGAAAGCCGCCCCGTTCCATCGCGTGGCTGCAGTGCATCGGCTCCCGCGACCAAAACAATCCATTCTGTTCGTCCATTTGCTGCATGTACGCCACCAAAGAGGCGATCCTTGCCAAACAGCGCCTCGGCGCGGACGTGCAATGCAGCGTCTTCATCATGGACGAGCGCGCCTTCAACAAGAACTACAGCGCCTATTTCTCCAACGCGCGCGACCAGCACGAGATCCAATACAATCGCTGCCGTGTTTCCTCCGTGCGCGAGGATCCCGAGACGCGCCAACTCATCCTAAATTTTGCCGATCCAAACGGAAAACTGCGCGAGGAAACTTTCGACATGGTGGTTCTCGCCACCGGCCTTCAGCCGCCTGAATCGGCGGGACAATTGGCGGAGATGCTCGACATCGGGTTGAACAAATATGGCTTCTGTGAAACCGACAAATTCGCCCCGCTCCAGACTACGCGGCCGGGCGTATTCGTCTGCGGCGCGTTCTCGTCCCCGAAGGAGATTGCCGAAACCATCATAGACGCCAGCGGCGCGGCCGCCGAAGTCATGCGCCTGCTCAACGATCGGCTGAACACGTATCTGTACAGCCGCGAATGGCCGTTCCTCTCGATTCAAAATGGTTTTCCTCCCGAACGCGATGCAAGCAGCGAACTGCCGCGCGCGGGTGTCTTTGCCTGCAACTGCGGAGGGACGCTCAATGAGCATCTTGATTTCCCCGCACTCAGCCAGCAAGCCAGCCAGTTCCCAAACGTGAAAACGGCCGAGATCCTGGACTTCGCCTGCTTCCCCGAAGGACTGGCGCACATTCAGGAACGGATCCACAACGACGGTCTCAACCGTGTGGTGATTGCCGCGTGCAGCAATCGTACGCATGAATCGCTCTTCCAGCGGATGATGCGCCAGGCGGGACTCAATCCCTACCTGCTCGAACTGGTCAACCTGCGCGAGCAATGCTGCCGCGTCCATGAGGAACAGCCCGATCTGGCGAATCGCAAGGCGCTCGAAATGATCCGCCTCGCCGCGGGACGCGTGCAACTGGCGCAGCCTGTCCATAAAAAGAAACATCGCTGCCGCCCCAGCGCGCTGGTCATCGGTGGGGGGGTGGCTGGAATGACCGCCAGCCTGTCCGTTGCCGATAGCGGTTTCGACGTGCACCTGGTCGAGCGCTCCGACAGGCTGGGCGGAAACCTGCTCGATCTTTACTACGTCGCCGAGGGATTCAATCCCCAGCGCCTGCTGCGCGACCTGGTGAACCGCGTGCGCGCCCACCAGCGCATCACGGTTCACACCCGCACCGAGGTCATCAACCACAGCGGGCACCTGGGATATTACATCACTGGCCTGCGTACCCGACGCAACGGGAAAAGCGATGAAATCACAATCGAGCACGGCGTGACCATCGTCGCCGTCGGCGCGCAGGAGGCGAGACAGCATCCGTATCCCAAAATGCCCGGCATCATCACCCAGCACGAACTGGAGGAGAAGATCATCCACCAACCCGAGGAGATCGCCGCCCTCAAAGACGTGGTGATGATCCAGTGCGTGCGCCCCGAAGGCACGCCCGAATATTGCTCGCGAGTGTGCTGCACCAATGCTTTGAAGAACGCCATCCGCCTCAAACTGTTCAATCCCTCCTGCAATGTGAGCGTATTGTTCAAGAACATCGTCACGTACGGTTTTCGCGAGGAGTTCTACACCGAGGCGCGCAGGTTGGGCGTGGTGTTCGTCCGTTACACCGACGCGGAACCGCCGCAGGTCACGTTCGATCACGATTACGACCGCCTGAAAGTGCGCGTGCGCGACCCGTCGCTCGATTGCTGGCTGGACCTCAAAGCGGATCTGATTCCCCTCAGCACATCCATCGTCCCTTCGTCCGGCACAGCGGAACTGGCGCGCCTCCTGCGCGTCCCGCTTTCCAGCGAAGGCTTCTTCGAGGAAGCGCAGATGAAACTGCGCCCGATGGACTTCATGCGCGAGGGCATTTTCCTGGCGGGAATGGCGCACTACCCGAAATTCAGCGAAGAGGCCATCAGCCACGCGCTGGCGGCGGCAGCCCGCGCGGTGACGGTCCTCTCGCAACGTGATTCGCTCTACCTCGGCGGCGTTGTCGCCCAGGTGGATCCCGAAAAATGCGTCGGCTGCCTCACCTGCACACGCACCTGTCCGTTTGGCATCCCCAAAGTGATCCATGAGGAAGGGTGGACGGGCGTCGGCGGTTTGGGAGGCGCGGCGTTCATTGACTCCGCCTTATGTCAGGGTTGCGGCACATGCACGGGCGAGTGCCCGGCGAACGCCATTCAACTGGTGCATTACACCGATGAACAGATGATGTTGCGCGACATTGGCGGATTGGGCGCGTGGCAAGTGTCAGTGATCAGTAATCAGTGATTAGTCCAGCTGGTCGTCATTGCGAGGGCGATCTTCCCGATGCAATCCCCGGCTAGACGAAGAGGCAACAAGAAGAATCTATGACGCAACCCGAAAAAAACTTCGAACCCGAGATCACCGCGTTTTATTGTATTTACTGTGGCTACATGGCCGCGGATACAGCCGGGGCGCTGGAGGTGCAATACCCGGCCAATATCAAGTTCGTGCGTATGCCCTGCTCCGGCAAGTCCGACGTTCGTTATCTTCTCGATGCTTTCGAGCAGGGCGCGGACGGCGTGTACGTGGTTGCCTGCCCCATCGGTAACTGTCATCACGTACGCGGCAACGAACGCGGACGCGCCCGGCTCAATCGAGCAAAGAGGATTCTGGACGAGATCGGGCTGGGTGGAGAACGGCTGGATATGTTCTTCATGTCTGGCAGCCAGGCTCAGGCATACGCCGCTGCCGCGCGCACGATGACAGAGCGAATCCGTAAACTTGGCCCGAACCCGCTGAAAAAGGATGAAGGCGGTAGGATGAAGGATGAAGCAAAGATTCCACTTGAAGAAGAAGATGAGTTTCGCGGACGACGGTTGAAGAAAGGATGAAGGATAAAAGATGAAGGATGAAGTGAAATCCTCGCAGAAAAAGGAAGATGAAAGGATGAAACCAAACGATTTATCCTTCATCCCTTCAACTGCGCTCAGGACCGGCCTTCATAATTCATCCTTGCCTGTTGGCGCGGTAATGGTCGTCGGCGGCGGGATCGCGGGCATGCAAGCCTCACTTGATCTCGCCGAGCAGGGTTTCAAGGTTTACCTCGTCGAGAAAAATTCCGCCATCGGCGGACATATGGCGCAATTGGACAAAACGTTCCCGACCAACGACTGCGCCATGTGCACCATCTCGCCGAGATTGGTAGAGACCGGTCGTCATCCGAACATCGAAATTCTCACGAACAGCGAACTCCTCGATGTGACCGGTCGGGCGGGAAATTTCACGGCTATCGTCGAGCGGCGGCCGCGCTACATTGACACGGCAAAGTGCATCGCTTGCGGTGATTGTGTAAAAGTTTGCCCGGTGATCGTGCCGGATACGTTCAACGAAGGGCTTGCTCCCCGCCGCTCAGCCTACAAACTTTTTCCGCAAGCCGTTCCCAACGCATTCGCCATCGAAAAGCGCGGCGTCGCTCCCTGCCGCGACGCCTGCCCCGCGCATCAGCGCGCCCAGGGATACATCGCGCTTATCCGCGAGGGCCGCTGGGCTGACGCGCTGCGTGTGATAAAGATGGACAATCCCTTCCCCGGCATTTGCGGGCGAATTTGCAACCATCGCTGTGAGATGGCCTGCAACCGCAGCCTGGTGGACGAACCGATCAATATCCGCGCTCTCAAACGATTTATAACAGACAAGGTTTACGCGGAACCGCGCCAACTGGTTCAGCCGGTCGAAATCAAATATCCCGAAAAGCGCGTCGCCATTATCGGCGCGGGTCCGTGTGGCTTGAGCGCCGCGCAGGACATTATTCGACAGGGATATCCTGTCACAATATTTGAAGCCATGCCGGTGGCGGGCGGGATGCTGCGCCTGGGCGTGCCGGAATTCCGCCTGCCAGCCGAGATCATCGAACGCGAAGTGGCGGATATTATTGATCTGGGCGTCGAACTTCGTTTGAACACGCCGGTGAACAATCTGGACGACATCTTCAACGAAGGTTTCACCTCCGTGTTGATCGCCGTCGGCGCGCACGAGGGCGTGCGGCTGCCCATCCCCGGCGCGAACCTGGATGGCGTGTTGATCAATACGCAATTTTTGAAAGATGTGAGACTTGGAAAGTACGAAGAAAAGGATGAAGGCGGCGGCAAGTCCGAAGATTCATCCTCCATCCTTCATCCCTTCGACGCGGCTCAGGGCCAGCCTTCATCTTTAGGCAAAAACGTCCTCGTCCTCGGCGGCGGCAATGTCGCGATTGATGTCGCCCGCACCGCTGTCCGTCTGGGCTGCAACGTCTCGATGGCATGTCTCGAAAGCCGTGAGCAAATGCCCGCGCACGCCTGGGAGATCGAAGCCGCGCTCGCCGAAGGCATCACGATTTATAACGACCGCGCCTTCGAGCAAATCCTCGGCGATGAAAACGGACACGCCCGCGGCGTGGAGTGCATGAAGGTCAGTTCGTTCAGTTTCGATGAAATGGGGCGATTGAGCGTAGAGAAAGTCACCGGCTCGAATCACGTCATCCCGTGCGATACGGTTGTTTTCTCTGTCGGACAACGTGCAGGTTTGGCATTCATCCCTGCCGACGCGGGCGTCGGACTCACCGAACGCAAGACCATTGCCATCAATCCGAATACTTTTGCCGCCACGCGCCCCGGAGTTTTCGCGGCGGGCGACAGCGTCAGCGGCACAGCCTTCGTCATCGAGGCGATTGCCAGCGGACACAAGGCGGCAGAATCCATTCTTCGTTATTTGCAGGGCGGAGCGCTCGAACGCCCCCCCAAACCCGAACTACCGGTGGTCAAACTGACGCGGCAGGAAATTGATGACCGCATCGCCGGCGGCGAGATCAAAAAACAGAACCGCGTCCCGCTGCCCGAACTCCCCGTTGAACAGCGCATCGGCACCTTTGCCGAAGTGGAGGGCGGCTACGACGACGAGTCGGCTCAACGTGAAGCGGCGCGCTGCCTGGCATGCGGCATCTGCTCGGAGTGTATGTCCTGCGCATTTGCGTGCGGCGTCAACGCCGTTGACCACGATATGGTCGCGCGGCAGGAGAGCCTCAATGTCGGTGCGGTGATCCTCGCGCCAGGCTACCAGGCGTATCACGCGGAACTTTCGGAGGAATTTGGCTACGGACGTTACCCGAACGTGGTCACGGCCCTGCAATTCGAGCGGTTGCTTTCCGCTTCAGGACCAACGATGGGCCACGTCCACCGGCCTTCGGATCATCGCCCCCCGAAGCGGATCGCGTTTCTCCAGTGTATCGGTTCGCGCGACCAGACCCACGATTACTGCTCCGCCGTGTGCTGCATGTACGCGACGAAGGAAGCCGTCATCGCGAAAGAGCATCAGCCTGGATTGGACGTCCATGTCTTTATGATGGACATGCGCGCGTTCTCGAAAGGTTATTGGGGATACTTCGAGCGCGCCCGCGAGCGATATGGGATTCAATACCATCGTTCGCGCGTCAGCGCGCTGCGGGAGAATCCGAATACGCATGATTTGATTCTCAGTTACATGAGTGATCAGTTATCAGTTATCAGTGATCAGTTTGATATGGTGGTACTCTCAGTTGGAATGGAAATCTCCGAATCCGTGCGAAATCTTGGGCGGAGATTAGGTGTGGAATTGGACGATTACGGATTTTGTCAAACCGTTCAGTTCAATCCGCTCGAAACTTCGCGCCCCGGCATTTACGCAGTGGGACCCTTCCGCGAGCCGAAGGATATTCCTGAATCAGTCGTCGAGGGGAGCGGAGCGGCTGGGGCGGCCGCGGCAAGCCTAAGTCCCGCGCGATTCGCATTGACGATACGGCATGAATATCCGCCGGAGCGGGATGTCAGCCGGGAGGAGCCGCGCGTCGGCGTCTTCGTCTGCTCATGCGGATCGAACATCGGCGGTTTTGTGGATGTCCCATCGGTCACCGAATATGCGTCGAAACTGCCTCATGTTGCACACGCTGAATCCAATTTGTATACGTGTTCGCAGGACAGCATAAAACACATTTCCGAGCAGGTCAACGAGCACGGGTTGAACCGCGTAGTGGTTGCAAGTTGCACGCCGCTCACGCACCAGCCGCTGTTCCAGGACAGCATCCGCATGGCTGGGCTGAACCCGTACCTGTTCGAGATGGCGAATATCCGCAATCAGTGCTCGTGGGTGCACTCGACCGATAAAGAAGCGGCGACCGCCAAAGCCAAAGACCTGGTGCGCGCGGCCGCGGCGCGTGCCGCGCTGCTGGATGCGCAGCGCATGATTGACGTGCCGGTGCAGCGCGCTGCGCTGGTTGTGGGCGGCGGCGCGGCAGGGATGACTGCCGCGATTTCGCTGGCGGAGCAGGGATTCCCGGTGCATCTCGTTGAACAGGAAGCCGTATTGGGCGGGAATCTGCGAAATGTCACTGCCCTCACCCCGAACTCTTCTCCCACCGGGAAAGGGAAACAGAGAGAGGGCGAACTCCCCTCTCCCAGCGGGAGAGGGGATGGGAGTGAGGAAAGAGACCCGCAGGAAATTTTGCGAAATCTCGTGGAAAAGATTCGGGCGAATCCCGCCATCACCGTGCATTTGAACAGCGGGGTTGTGTCATCGTCGGGGTTCATGGGAAACTTCACGAGCGCGCTCGAAAGCCGCGATGGAAGCCGACGCGAGATCGCGCATGGCGCGACCATCATTGCAACCGGCGCGCAGGAATATCGCGGGGCGGAGTATGGGTATGGGACCGACCCGCGCATTGTGACGCAGCAGGAGTTCGAGGGAATTATCGCGAGTCATCAGTCATCAGTAATCAGTGATCAGTGTTCAGTCGTGATGATCCAATGCGTGGGACCGGCTGAAAAATTCTGCTCGCGGATTTGTTGTTCAGTGGCGTTGAAAAACGCGATCCGTCTCAAGAAGATCAACCCGAAAGCGGAAGTTGTCATCCTCTACACCGACATCCGCGCGTACGGTTTCAAGGAAAGGCTCTACACCGAAGCGCGCGAAAAAGGGGTTGTCTTCATCCGCTACGATTTTGACCGCGAGCCGCAAGTCAGCAGTGGGCAGTCATCAGT
>CAYQOF010000002.1:31903-39530 GCA_964419035.1 uncultured Anaerolinea sp.
CAGTCATCAGTGATCAGTGTGAAAGTGTGGGAGCCGGTGTTGCAAAAGGAACTGACTCTGCGTCCCGACCTGCTCGTGCTCTCGATGCCCGTTGTCCCGCGCGGGAACGCTCATGAAATGGCGGCCGCATTCAAGGTCCCGCGCGACGCGGACGGGTTCTTCCTCGAAGCGCATGTCAAACTGCGCCCGGTGGATTTTGCCACAGACGGCGTGTTCATGGCGGGCATGGCGCATTACCCGAAATTGCTCGAAGAGACCATGATCCAGGCACAGGCGGCCGCGGCGCGGGCGGCGCGTATCCTCAGCCGCGAAACGTTGACCGCCGGAGGCCGCGTCGCAGTGGTGGATCAATCCCATTGCACCGGCTGTTTGACATGTGTCCGCATCTGTCCGTTCGACGTACCGAAGATCCGCATTGACATGACCGGCGTGGGCGGCATTGTCGGCGCGGCGTATGTCGAAGCGGCTGTTTGCCAGGGCTGCGGCATCTGCGCGGCTGAATGCCCGGCGCGCGCGATCCAGTTGATGCACTACACCGACGCGCAGATGACCGCGAAGGTTGGAGCGCTGTTGAAATTGGAGGTACACGGCGCGTAGAAGGGGTTCTCTAACCCCGCCGACGTTAGAGAACGTCGGCTACACAATGGATGAATTGAAACGATGAAAAATACCCTCCAAATCGTCGCCTACTGTTGTGAGCATTGCGCGTACGCCGCCGCCGATCTCGCGGGCGGACTGCGGATGCAGTACCCGCCCTCAGTGCGAGTGGTGATGCTGCCTTGCACCGGCAAACTTGACGTGCTGCTGGCGCTCAAAGCCTTCGAGGACGGCGCGGACGGCGTGATGACGGCCGGCTGACTGCCAGGCGACTGCCATTACCTGGATGGTAATACCAACGCCAAACGAAGAATGGAATACCTTCAAAAATTATTGAAAGAGATCGGCCTGGAGCCGGAGCGGGCGCGCATGTTCAACCTCTCGGCGGCCATGGCAGGAAAATTTGTGGAAGCGACAAAGGATATGACAGAGAAGATCGCCGAGTTGGGACCCAATCCGCTGCGAATCTCCCGGAAGGAGAGTGAATAATGATTGTTGCAGAACAAAAAACTCTGGAAGAGATCAGGAAACTGCTCGTCGGCGCAAAGAACGTGCTGGTCGTCGGTTGCGGGACGTGCGTCACCGTCTGCTTTGCCGGCGGATCGCGCGAGGCGGCCATCGTCTCAGCCGAGTTGCGGATGGCGTCAAAACTCGACGGCGATCCGAAGGCAGTCACCGATGTGACTGTCCAGCGGCAGTGCGAATGGGAGTATCTCGACGAGATCGCCGACAAGGTCAAGGATGTGGACGTGGTGCTTTCGCTCGGCTGCGGCGTGGGCGTGCAAGCCATCGCCGAACACTTCCCGAACGCGTGGGTCGTGCCGGGGCTGAACACCAAGTTCATGGGATTGCCGACCGAGCAGGGAGTGTGGGCGGAACGCTGCGCGGCTTGCGGCGACTGCGTTCTCGGCCTGACGGGCGGTATCTGCCCGATCGCGCGCTGTTCCAAATCGCTTCTTAACGGACCCTGCGGCGGATCGCTGGATGGATACTGCGAGGTGAACGAGGAGATTCCCTGTGCCTGGCAGTTGATCCACGACCGATTGAAGAGCATGGACAAACTGGAAGTTCTCATGGACATCCAGCCGCCCAAGAACTGGCGAACATCCCGCGACGGCGGCCCGCGCAAGATCGTGCGCGAAGACCTGCGCCTGGTCGCGGAGGAGAAGTAAGCATGACTGGCACAAACGGTTATCTCTCCGGTTCGAATCTCGAGCGCGTTTTGAAGAACGGCCACTTCGCCGTCACCGCCGAACTCGGCCCGCCGCAAAGCGCGGACGGCGATGTGATCCGCAAAAAAGCGAAACTGCTGAAAGGGTATTGCGACGCGGCAAACCTGACCGACAACCAGACCGCCATCGTCCGCATGTCCAGCATCGGCGCGGGAGCGATCCTCGTCCAGGAGGGACTTGAACCCGTCATCCAGATGGTGTGCCGGGACCGCAACCGCCTGGCGATGCAAAGCGACCTGCTCGGCGCGTACGCGCTCGGCGTCCGCAATCTGCTGTGTCTCACGGGCGATCACCAGACCTTCGGCAACCATCCCACCGCCAAGAACGTGTTCGACGTCGACTCGACGCAGATGGTCAGGATGGTGACGGACATGCGCGACAAACGCGTCTTCCAATGCGGCGAGGAATTCAAGGGACAGGAACCGCGCTTCTTCGTCGGCGCGGCTGAATCGCCCTTTGCCCATCCCGTTGACTTTCGTCCGTACCGTCTCGGCAAGAAGGTCAAGGCGGGCGCGAACTTCATCCAGACGCAACTGGTGTTCGACCTGGAAGCCTTCAAGCAGTTCATGGAAAAAGTTCGCGAGTTGGGCATCCACAAACAGACGTACATTTTGGCAGGGGTAGGTCCGCTCAAAAGCCCGACGATGGCAAAGTACATGAAGGACAACGTGCCTGGTATCTTGATCCCCGACGAATTGATCGCGCGCATGACCGCGGCCGGCGCGCCCTGGGCTGGCAAAAGCAAGGACGAATTGACCGCCGAAGACAAGAAAGCCCGCTCGAAAGCCTGGCAGGAGGAAGGCATCAAGATCTGCATCGAATTGATCGAGCAATTGCGCGAGATCGAGGGTGTGGCGGGCGTGCATCTCATGTGCATCGAGTGGGAGGCGGCGGTCAAGCCCATCGTCGAGGGCGCGGGGCTGTATCCGCGGCCGGCGGTGGAGGCGTGAGACGCCGAGACCTGACATGTCTCATCCGCGCCGTGATTAACCAAAACGATTGTGAGGACAATGGCGCGAATTAATCAGACTTGCGTGGAGACATGTCAGGTCTTCTAGAGACGACAAGGAGATAGACATGGAAACGAAAACCAGTCGTAGAGAAACGATCACGATCAATCCCAAACTGGCTCAGCGCATCAAGGATGAATTGAGACAGAATGTCTATCTCTGCTATCAATGCGTCAAATGCACGAGCGGCTGTCCGCTGGCGGAATATTTCGACTGGCAGCCCAATCAGGTCATGCGCGCCCTGCAACTGGGGCAGGAAGATATTGCCCTGCACGCAAAGACCCCCTGGCTGTGCGCCTCCTGTCAGACCTGCACCACCCGCTGTCCGCAGGATCTGGACATCACGGGCATCATGGCTTTTCTGACGCGCGAGGCTGTTCGGAACGGAATCAAGCCCGAGGTCCCGGAAGTGGACGCGCTGAACCAAGCCTTCCAGCGCGAGGTGCGTCTGTGGGGGCGATCCTACGAACTGGGTCTGATGGCTGAAATGAAACTGCGCACGGGCCGCCTCACCGAAGACCTGGATTTGGGCGTCAAGATCATCGGCAAGAACAAAATGCCCATCCTGCCCAAAAGGGTGCGACCTCCGAAACATCCCAAGCCCGTGCCTGCCGCGGCGGATACGGTCGCTTACTACCCCGGATGTTCGCTCCACTCCACCGCCGCCGAATATGACGCCTCCGCCAAAGCCGTCTGTGAGGCGCTGGGATTGAAATTGCACGAACCGCCCGGCTGGGTCTGCTGCGGCAGCACGCCCATCCATCGCGCCGATCCTGAAACAGCGCTGCGACTGCCTCTTGAAAATTTGCGCCTCGTCGAACAGAGCGGACTGAACGAAGTGGTCATGCCCTGCGCGGCGTGTTTCAACCACACCCGCATGGCATTGCACGAGATTCATGTTGATCCACAACGCAGGGCGGAACTGGAGCAGAGGATGGAGTACGCCTACCAGGACAGGGTGCGCGTGAGCGCCTTGTGCGAAGCGCTCTTCCGCCGCGTGGGATCGCAGAAAGTCGCCGCCAAAGTAAAGCGTCCGCTGGCTGGCTTGCGCGTCGTCTGCTATTACGGCTGTCTGTTGACCCGACCGCCGCAGATCACCGGCGCGGCTCACCCCGAGAATCCGACCGAGATGGATGCGCTGATGACCGCCCTGGGCGCGGAGGTAAAAGATTGGTCATACAAGACCTCCTGCTGCGGCGCGACCCATTCACTTACCCGCCCGGATATTGTCCGCAAACTCAGCAGTAATTTGATCGAACACGCCCGTGAGGCGGGAGCGGAGGCGATGGTGGTCGCCTGTCCGCTCTGTCACACCAACCTGGACGCGCGCCAGTTCCAGATGAAACTCGAACGACCCATGCCGGTGCTCTACTTCACACAACTCATGGCGCTGGCATTGGGCTTGCCCGAGAAGTCCGCCGCGCTCGAAAAAAACCTGGTTGATCCGCGCCCAGTACTTCATGACAAGAACATTCTGGGAAAATAGAAGTCCGGGAGGGCAAATATGCTGCCTGAACAAATCAAGAACTTCCGTGAAATGGTCACATTGAAGGACGGCACGTACGTTCTGCTGCGTCCCATAACCTCGGAGGATGAAAAACGCCTGCTCGAATTCTACTCCGCCGTCAACGAAGACGATCTGCGTTACTTCCGTCACTATGTCAGGGAGCCTGCCATCCTCCACGAGTGGTGCCAACACCTGGATTACAGCAAAGCCCTGCCCATTCTGGCTTTGGCAAAGGAGCGCATTGTCGGCAGCGCATCTCTGTACTTCGGCGAAGGACCCAAACGCCACGTCGCCGAAGTGCGCCTCTTCCTCGCAAAGGATTATCGCAAACGCGGCTTGGGGATGAAAATGATCCGCGTCCTCATCGAACTGGCGCGCAGGCAGGGCGTCATCATTCTCTTTGCCGAGATCATGGCGGAACAGACGAAGGTCGTCAAAGCCTTCGAGCAACTCGGTTTCAAATTGCAGGCGACGCTCGACGACTACTTCATCTTCCCCGACGGCGAGACTCACGATGTCGTACTGATGACGATGTGTCTGCGCTCGAAGACGGATGAGTTCTAGTTATTGATCGAGCGACGGATGCCATCGAGACCAGCATGTCCCTGCGCCGCCTCGTCAAAAATGCGACCGGACAGGATGTCAACGCCTGTCACGCCTGTTTTGATTGCGATATCCCGCTGGCAAACGAGATGGACATCCCGCTGGGGAGTCTCGTCCAAATGGTCCTGCACAACGACGAAGAGGCGCTTCACTGCCGGACCCTGTGGTCTGATCCCGTTTTGGAAGCCTCGCGCGGCGCCTGCAAGCGCGGACTCGACCTCCGTGCCGTGATGCTTGCCCTGCGTGCAGGATCAACAAAAAGGAACAGCGCGTAACTGGCGCTGCCGAAGGCGTCTTACGCCAGTGCTGCGCCAGAGAATAATCCAGGCAAGGTTTTTTGTGAGGCATAGATAATACAAAACAAAAAAGAAAGAAGGACACCATGAACACAGAAGAACTTCTTGCCAAAGCCAAGAAGCCTTCAGCAGACGCAATGAGACTGCATCCGTTCTACCGGGGGAAGATCGAAACCAACCTCAAGTGCACCGTCCACAGTTTCGATGATTTCGCGATATGGTACACGCCCGGCGTCGCCGCGCCGTGCAAAGCCATCCATGCCGACCCCGAACTCGTATACGAGTACACCAACAAGTGGAATACAGTGGCTGTGGTCAGCGATGGGACGCGCGTGCTGGGGCTTGGCGATATCGGACCGAAGGCGGGCTTGCCTGTCATGGAGGGCAAGGCATTGCTCTACAAATATCTGGGCGGCGTGGACGGCGTTCCCATCATGCTGGACACGAAGGACCCGGACGCCATCATCAACACCGTGCTGATGCTCCAGCCCGGCATTGGCGGCATCAATCTCGAAGACATCTCCCAGCCAAAGTGCTTTTACATCCTCGATACGCTGCGCGAGAAAGCCGAGATCCCCATCTGGCACGACGACCAGCAAGGCACAGCCACCGTGACTCTGGCGGGACTCATCAATGCCTTGAATGTCGTCGGCAAGAAGATGGAGGAGGTGAGTATTGCGTTCATCGGGAGCGGCGCATCGAACGTCGCCTGTTCGCGCCTGATCTTCGGCTGGGGCGCCGACCCCGCCAAGTGTTACATGGTGGATAGCAAGGGCATCCTCGGCAAACACCGCAAGGACATCGAAATGCGTAAAGCCGAATACAAGGACAAGTGGAAACTGTGCAGCATCACCAATGCGCAGGGACGCGAAGGAGACATCCCCGAAGCCATGAAGGATGTGGACGTGGTCATCGGTCTCTCCAAGCCGGGACCGGATGTCATCAAAGCGGAATGGGTCAGGACGATGGCGAAGGACGCGATCGTCTTTGCCTGCGCGAACCCGGTTCCCGAGATCTGGCCCTGGGATGCGAAGGAAGCAGGCGCGGCTGTGGTCGCGACCGGGCGATCCGATTTCCCCAATCAGGTCAACAACTCGCTCGGCTTCCCCGGCATCTTCCGCGGCACGCTGGATGTGCGCGCCCGGACGATCACCGATGAAATGTGCTTTGCCGCCGCCCAGGCGCTGGCGAACCACGTCGGCGACCGACTCGGACCAGACTTCATCCTGCCGGATATGGATGATTGGGAGGTCTTCCCGCGTGAAGCCGCCGCGGTCGCCATGAAAGCCATCGAGCAGGGCCTCGCGCGCATCAAGTGTTCGTATGAAGAGGAACTCGCACGCGCCTCGAAGATCATCAAGCGCTCTCGTGATATGACGAAGCGCATGATGGAGGAGGGCTTCATCCCCGAGCCGCCCGCAGATGACGGGGATGGTCCCGAAGTGGATTTGGAAACGGTCAAGTCCGCATATTAGAAGCGGAAGGAGATAACCATGTACGATCTAATCATCATCGGGGGCGGACCCGCAGGTCTGACGGCCGCGGTCTATGCCATCCGCAAACGCTTGAACGTATTGTTGCTCTCGAAGGATCTGGGCGGCAAGACCAACTATCGTCTCGCCCTGCCCTGGGTCGAGGAATATCAGGTCATCAAAGGGCTCGAGGTGGTCAACAAGTTCCGCAATGAGTTGGAGTACCTGGATTTCGCCCGTCACATCGAAGCGGTGGAAAAGGTGGAAAAGAAGGACGATCATTTTGTCGTCACCACCAAAAGCGGCGCGGCATTGGAATCCAAAGCGGTGATCCTTGCGACGGGAGCCCGCCAGGCGCGCATGAATGTGCCCGGCGAAAAGGAATTCATCATGAAGGGCTTGTGTTACTCGGCTCTTTCCTACGCGCCGTTGTTCATTGACAAATCTGTTGTAGTCATTGGCGATGAGGAACTGGCTTTGCGCTCGGCAGGCGAACTTTCCACCGTCGCAAAGGAAGTGACGATGGTCTGCGCCAATGACAAAATGCTCGATACCCCGCTTGGCAGAAAATTGCAGGCGGCGGGCAACGTGAAGATCATGAAGGACTGCGAGATCGTGGAGGTGCAGGGGGACGAATACGCCAGAAAGTTGGTTCTGAAGGACAAGTCCGGTCAATTGAAGGAACTCGAAGCCGACGGCATGTTCGTGGAAAAGGCGCTCATGCCCAACACCGACATGGTCAAAGGACTGGTCGAACTCGACGCGCAGGGACGCATTGTGGCGGACAGCGCATGCCGAACGAATGTCCCCGGTCTCTTCGCGGCGGGCGATGTCACCAATAGTTACGCGGAGCAGGTGCTGGTGGCGGTCGGCGAGGGAGCCAAAGCCGCCTTGAGCGCGTACGAATACC
>CAYQOF010000003.1:0-3495 GCA_964419035.1 uncultured Anaerolinea sp.
GCGATCAATCAGGAAAGATTCGACCAGAATGGGCAGATAATCCTGCTGGGAAAGTGTGATAAGCCCCTGGTCTTGTGATTTTAAAACGAACATGGTGATCTCCTTTGTCTAGAGACCACCATATATAAGAAGAGTGTCCCACTTATTTTTTTGTGCCGAGGGGGAGATTTGAACTCCCGACCAAGGGCTTATGAGTCCCCTGCTCTGCCACTGAGCTACCTCGGCGTTGTGGGTAGAGCGGGCAAATATTACTATGGGAGGATACGTTTGTCAACACGCATGGAAACAAACGGTCTGGGATATAATCGGGACAGGAGACGCGTGGATTTATGAAGATACTCGTCCTCACCAACGACGTGATGGAGCGCACGGTCATCGAACAGGTGCTGCAACATAACAGACATGAGATCGTCACGGCGGAAAACACCGAGACGGCAATGCAATTCCTGCGGGAGGGTGAGATTCGTTTCGTCATCGTAGACCGCGTCACAACCGATGCGGACGAAAAACAGTTCGTCAAGCGCGTACGTGACGCAAAGCCCCCCTACTACATCTACATTTTGTTGATCGCTTCAAAGGTTCAGGATATGGACATCACCACGCCGCGCGCCGGGGCAGACGATTATCTGCACAAGCCCATCGTCCCGCTCGAGTTGAAGTCACGCGTGCATATCGGGGAGCGCATTCTTGGACTGGGAGAAAACCTCGTCGCTGCGCAGGATGCCCTCGCGAACACCGCCATGTTCGACCCGTTGACAAACGTGTTGAGCCAGAAGGCATTTCTGGCGCTGGCGCGTGGGGAACTCGAACGCGCCCGCCGCGCCCAGGCTCCGTTGAGCCTGATCGCGTTGGATGTGGACAACTTCAAGAGCATCAACGACCGGCACGGCGAGGAGATCGGCAACGACGTGTTGACATTGATCGCGCAGGCGATTCGCGAGAAGAGCCGCCCGTATGACGGTGTCGGACGCTACGAGGCGGACATGTTCCTGATCCCCCTGCCCGGCGTGATCGGTCAGGACGCGGAGAAGATCGCGGAACGCGTCCTCAAAGGCATCCTGAATACGAACATTTCATTGCTGGATGGGACGGCTCTCAACGTCACGGTCAGCGCGGGGATCGTGTCCTCCATCCGCATCACAGTTTCCACAGAGATGGATATGTTGATCGAAAAAGCAAAGGAGGCGGTGGCACGCGCCAAACAGGACGGGGGCAATCGGGTGCATACGATCTTCATCTGATTTGCGCAAGAGAGCGCAATCTACGCAAGGTTTGTAAACTCACAAAAGAAACTGCAACATGAATAACGCGATCATCCCGGCGAGGATCGTGACCAGTGTATTTTTGCTGAACCACGCGACGAGCACCGCAAACAAACCTGCAAGCAGGCGCGTGTTTTCGAGCGACAAGTGCAATGCCCCGTCGTCGTGCAGGAACAATTCAGGGAAGACGATGGCGGAAAGCACCGCCGGCGGGACGTAATGCAAAGCGCGCCGCATCGTCTCCGGGACCTCGAATCTGCCAAAGAGATAAATAAGCGAGAACCGCATCCCGAACGTGATCAACCCGCCGAAAAGCATCACCAGCCAGATGTTCATTTCTTCCTCGTGAATAAAAGTTAATCGTCCAAAGATTTGCGGAGATTAGCCTGGATTGGCGGATTCTCCCGGGGTTTTGTATCGGTCTTGTCCTCCAAAACCGTCCCAACTGCGATGCCCACCAAAGCCGCAAGGATCAAACCAAGTTTATACGGAAGCAAATAAGCGGCAAGCGCGACACATCCCGCCGACAGCGCCGCCGCGATCGCGGGTCTGTGCTTCAAAACAGGAACGACCATTGCAATGAAGGTGAGAGGCAGGGCAAAATCGAGCGACCAGGATTCAGGGATGGCAGAGCCGAGGAAAATCCCCAACGCCGTGCTGATCTGCCAGCCCGTCCACAGCGCAAGACCCGCGCCCAAGAAGTAAAAGTGACCGTGAGGCGTCACGCCTTTTTCCTCGTAGCGGATCACGGTTGGGGCGTATGCTTCGTCGGTGAGAAGGTATGCCAGAAGCGTTTTCCAACGCGTCGAAAGGGAGGCAACATGCGGGGCGAGAGAAGCGGAGTACAAGACGTGCCGCAGGTTGACGACCGCGATCGTCAACACGATCACGAATCCGGGCGCGGCTTCATGCACAAGTTGCGTCGTGATGAATTGCGCCGATCCCGCGAACACGATGGACGACATCATCTGCGCGGCGGCAGTGGAGAGTCCCGCGTCGAGCGCCAGCGCGCCGTAGATCATGCCGAAGGGAAATACGCCGATCAGGAGCGGGATTTCGGCTCGAACACCCGCGAGGAAATTTTTCGTTTTTTCGTTCATCATCATCTAATGCGGAAGCGGGATGCCCGGAAGACTCTCGAGAACGATGCTCAGGTAAAGATCGTGGATCGCGGACTCCAGACGACGTTTGATGCGAATCCGTTCCCGGACGGGATTGTTGTATGGATTGTACGAGACGGCTTTACCAGCCTTGATCTTTCGCGCGGCAGAAAGCCCCGCCAGCCCCGCGCCGATGACTATGATTGTTCTTTGGTTTGTTGAGGTCATGTCAGTCCTGAATATATGTCAGCCAGTATTCGTACTTTTCGACCCGCCCATGGACCGCGTCTTGAAAAACCTTTTGTATCCCGCCGGTGATGGGACCTGTCCTGCCATTGCCGATCCTGCGGAAATCAATTTCGCACAAGCCAACGACTTCCGCGGCGGTGCCACAGACGAATACCTCGTCGGCAGTATACAGTTGGTCGCGCGAGACCGGCTGTTCCACAACTTCATACCCCAGATCAGACGCAATCGTAAGGAGTGTGCGGCGCGTGATCCCCTCCACGATGGGAGCAGTGGCAGGCGTGATGATCTTCCCCCGGCGGACGATGAAGAGGTTCTGCCCTGAGCATTCCGCCACGTATCCCTGCGGGTCAAGCAGGATCGTCTCGTCGAATCCCAATCGTTTGGATTCGGTCTTTGCCAGGATGCTGTTGACGTAGTTCCCCGCAACCTTGGATTTCGTCATGGAGGCGTTCGGGTGATGGCGCGTGAAGGAGGAGACATTGGCGCGGATTCCCTTCGACCGGGCTTCCTCACCGAGGTAGTTCATCCACTCCCACACGGCAATGCCCAGGCTGGCTTGTCCATCGTCCAAACTCAGGGTTGCCGGACCGGCGTTGAAATAGATCAACGGACGGATGTAACATTCAGGGAACCCGTTCGCCCCGACTGTTTCGATGATGGCATCCATCACAGTTTCAACCGTGAAGGGAAGATCGCGAAACCCGAAGATCTCCGCCGATTCGATCAGACGCTCTGCATGTTCGGGCAGGCGAAAGATGGCGGAGCCTTTGTCGGTTTCGTAGGCGCGTATCCCCTCGAAGACCGCCGCGCCGTAATGCAATGCCCCGGTGAGGAAGTGTACGTTTGCTTTTTCGTACTCGACCAGTTTCCCGTCCATCCAGATG
>CAYQOF010000003.1:3595-37529 GCA_964419035.1 uncultured Anaerolinea sp.
TGATCGAAGCCTTCGAACTGGTCGCCGCAGATCATGGGAGAGGTATTGTTGACGGTTCCAAACCCAATGGTGTAAACTCGCACGCCGCGTTCCGCCGCCTGCTGCGCGGCGGTCAACGGATAGGGACCGGCGTTGCTCGATCCATCCGTAAGCAGGACAATGATGTGCGGGACAAGTTCATCCGCCGAAACGGACGGTTGAGGAAAATCGGAAGAAGATCCGGCATCGCTCGGGGTGACCCGCCCATCCACCTCCGCGATCGCATCCAGGGATCGAAGGATCGCGCTCCCGATCGCCGTCCGGCGCGCCGGCACCAGGCTCTCCAAGCCCCGCTCCAGCAACTTTACATCGCTTGTTGGCGGCTGGATCAATTCGGCAAAACCGGCAAATGCCACGATCCCGATCTGCCTGCCCGACCTGTCACCCCTGATGAATTCCAAAGCCGCATCCTGCGCCACCTTCAAACGATTGGGCTGGATGTCCGTTGTGCACATGCTCCTCGACACGTCAATCGCCAGGATGATGGTCGCCTGATCGGAAGGGATGGTCACCGTGGCGACCGGTCTCCCCAATGCAAGCACCAGGCTCGCAAGTGCGAACAGGAACAGGATGAACGGCAGATGCCTCCGCAGCCAGGATTGATGCGAAGCCGCCTCGCGCACCAGCGACAGACTCGAATACCGCACCGCGAAACGCCTGCGACGTCGCAGCAGGAGGATATATGCCGCGATCACAAGCGGGATCAACAAAAACAGGGATAAAAAGCCGGGCCAGAGCAAGCTCATCTACTGCTCCTTACTCATACAATTCGACCAAACCATAAAAGTGAAAGCGCGCCGCCGATCAAAAATGCCAACATGCCAATGCCCGCAAAAATGGAGGTCACTTCCAACTGTTCGGGCTTGATGGCAAGTCTCGGTTGCAGGTCCGCATAGATGCGCTGCAAATCCTCATTATCACCGGCGTAATAATATTTCCCGCCGCTGATGTCCGCGATCTCCTGCAACGCCGCTTCGTTCAACTGCGAATGGACAGTGAAGCCTTCTACAGTGATGATCGCCCCTTCGAGGCTCCCGACGCCCACCGTATAGATCCGCACTCCCAAATCTGCGGCAAGGTCCGCCGCGGCGAGGGGATCGAGACGGTCCGTGTTCTCGCCGTCACTCAACAATACGATCACCGCCGAGGGATACCAGCCCTGCGGCGCTTCAACCGGTTCCGGTGTTTCCGAAAGACTGCTTGTGTTCAGAATCGGAGGGTCGCCGGCATCCACTGCGATCGTGTTCAACGCAACCAGGATGCCGTTCCCGACCGACGTGCCGCGGCGTGGCACGAGACGATAGATCGTGGCAAGCGTCTCCTCCCGGTTGTTCGTCGGGGACTGAACCGTGATCCCGCCGTCACTGAAGGCGACGACTCCGATCAACACACCCGCAGGCTGATTCTCCACGAACTTCTGCGCCGCCGCCTTTGCCGCCTCCATGCGCGTCGGTTCGATGTCCTCCGCCGCCATGCTTCCCGAAACGTCGAACGTCAGAATGACCGTCCCCTCCAGCCGCGGCAGACTGACGTTCGCCTGCGGACGCGCCAGCGAAAGGAGCAGTATCGTAATGCCGAATAAAAACACCATCGCGGGGACGTGACGCCGCGCGCCGGGCGCATTCCCCGCCGCAGGGTTGACCATCCCCAAACTTCCATATCGCGCGGCAATGTTCCTCCGCCGGCGCTGCATCCACAGATACAGGGACACCAACAAGGGGACGATAAACAAAGATATAAGAAGTACGGGCCAAATGAACGACATGACTTTGCTCAAGCCGCCGTCCCCGGCGGCTGGGATGCCGCCAGGAACAACATGCTTACTTCCTGCGTTGCTGCCTCTGCTTCGCAAAACGCACGATCGCCCTCACCAGATCCTCGTCCGTCGAAAGCGAAAGCGCGTCCACGCCCGCGCGTTTGAACGCATCGCGCAATTCCATCTCGCGGCGCTGTGCCAGTTCATAAAAACGCCTGCGAAACTTTTTGTCGTGCGTATCCACGAACAACTGCTCGCCAGTCTCCGCGTCCTCCATCAACACCATACCCAGGTCGGGCAGTTCCACCTCGCGCGGGTCCCACAACCGAATGGCAAGCACCTCGTGCCGCCGGTTCAACAGGCTCAAGGGCTTTTCCCAGCCCGGCTCGCTGATGAAATCCGAAATGACGAACACCAGCGAACGCCTCTTGATCGAATTCAACGCGCCCTCGAAAAACGACTTGAGATTCGTCATCGGCGCGCGCGGCAGGCGCGGCTGACCGAGCATATCGTTGACGAGGCGCAGCACCTGGATCCGCCCGCCTCGCGCGGGGACCGTGTGCTGAAGACTGCCCCCAAACATCATCGCCCCGACGCGGTTCCCGTGACGCGTCAACAAACGCGCCAGCACGGTCACAAAATCAATTAACACAGTCCGCTTTTGGTTTTGTGATTCCACCGTGCCAAAATCCACGGACGGACTCACGTCGAGCAAAAACCACGCGGTGAGTTCGCGGTCCTCGTGATACTGCCGCACGTACGGCGTATCCATGCGCGCCGTGACGTTCCAGTCAATGTAGCGGATGTCATCCCCGGGCTGGTACTCGCGCAGGTCGGCAAAGTCCACCCCGAAGCCGTAGAACAGCGTGCGATAATCGCCCTGCAACAGACCGTCCAGGCGGCGGATGACGTTCCAATCGAGTCGCAGCAGAATGCGCTCAGGCGTTGCTGCGGATGCTGGCATGCTCATGCAAAGGCACCACCGGGATCGGGATGCGATCCAATATTTTATTCAAAAGGTCGTCGCTCGAAACGTTATCGGACAGCGCTTCGTACGACAACACGATGCGATGCCGCATCACATCCAGCGCCATATCAAGCACATCCTGCGGCAACGCGTAATTTCGTCCGCGCACGAAGGCGAGGGCGCGCCCGGTCAGAATCAGGTTGATCGAAGCGCGCGGACTGGCGCCAAACATGATGTAACGCTCCAGTTCCTTCAAGCCCGCCTCCCGGGGCTTGCGCGTCGCGGTGACCATGCGCACGGCGTATTCCATGAGCGCCGGGTCAACATAAACCTTGTCCGCTTCCTTTTGTAATTCGAGCAATTGATCGGTCGTCAGCACTTTTTGCACCGCCTGCAATGCGCCAGTCATGCGCTCCACAATGACGAACTCTTCGGTTGCGGATGGATAACCGATGATGACTTTCAGCATGAAACGGTCCACCTGCGCCTCGGGCAGGGCGTACGTCCCTTCGGTCTCGATGGGATTCTGCGTTGCCAGCACGAGGAACGGATTCGGAACCTTGTGAGTCTCGCGCCCGATCGTCACTTGTTTCTCCTGCATCACTTCGAGCAGCGCGGACTGCACCTTGGCAGGCGCGCGGTTGATCTCGTCGGCGAGGAGCAGGTTCGTGAACACAGGACCCAGCGAGGTTTCGAATTGGCCGGTCTTCTGGTTGTAGATGCGCGTCCCGACCAGATCAGCGGGAACCAGATCGGGCGTGAATTGGATGCGCTTGAAGTCCCCGCCGATGACCTCCGCCAGGGTCTTGATCGCCATCGTCTTTGCCAGCCCCGGCACGCCCTCCACAAGGATGTGCCCGCGCGCCAGCAGCGCGACGATCATCCGCTCGAGCAGATGATCCTGCCCGACGATGATCTTCTTGACCTCGTATAAGACCTTTTCCATCGGCGTACGGTTTTCAGGATTGTTATTCTGCATCATAGTCTCCTTCGCTCTCCTGTTTCCAATTCTCTAATTCTCTGTTGTTCAGAATACACCGTCCCGAAGGCTCGAACGACACATCCATCGTTCTCTGAATAACCTTCGGGACGTTTTCACTTAATACGGCGGCGAACCCAACCCGCCAGCCGCGGTGCCGATCGGCACAGCAAAACCGATGCCCACAAAGAAACTGTCATCCGTCGGGTTGACGATACCCATCACGATCCCGATCACGTGACCGTTTCGATTCAGCAAAGGTCCGCCCGAATTGCCGGGGTTCGCCGCGGCGTCGAATTGGATCAAGCCTCCGATGGTCTCCCCGCCGTCGGGTGGACGGAACGTGCGGTCGAATCCCGAAATCACGCCCGCGCTCATCGAGCCGTACAAACCGAATGGGTTGCCGACAACGTACACATCGTCGCCCACGCGCATCGAGCCGGGATTCCCAAGGGTGGCGGGAGCATATTGCTGAGGCATCGTGACCGCGCGTAACACTGCAATGTCGTTCTCAGGCTGTTCGATCTCCACAATGCCATCCGAACGCGTGCCGTCGGCAAAGGTGAGCAAAATCTTCGCGGCGCCCCTCACCACGTGCAGGCTCGTCAGGATGCTCCCCGTATCGTCAACGATCACACCGGTTCCCAAGCCCCTGCCCTTTTCGCCTTCTGCATTTTCCCTCTCCGCCTGCACCAACACCAGCGACGGCTGTATCGCCCGATAAACCCCCACCGAAAAGGCAGGGCGCGGCGTCGCGGAGGCAAGCGCGTCCGCGATGGCATTATTTACTTCGCGTTGTGTCAATGGCTTTGTAACGGGGAAAAGAAAATCATACAGGATCAGCGCAAGCAGGGTCGCCAGGATTCCCAAGACGAACGGAAACATCCCCCTCAATTTTTCGCGGGTGCGCCCCGCGCGGCTCTGTGATCCTGATTTCGAAACAGACGGTTCGTTCATTACCTTCCATTCATCACAAACTGCACCGTGTGGGGCAGTCATTCAACGAATAGTTGAGAGAACTTTCCCGAGTCAATCTTACAGGAAAATATAGGTCTTCACGATTAGATAAACATGAGAAAAACGGTCGGATTAATGAAAACAGACAACCTCATCACAATCGTGGATGCGACAGGCAAACTTACGCTTACCCGACGACTCCCCTACGCCTCGAGCCGGACCCGGCGCCTGCCCCCATCCGAACAGCCTTTGCCTACGCCTACATCTCCACCAACGCCCTCAATCCAAGCAGGTACGACCTCCACCCCAAGCCGATGATCTTCCCCCTGCATACCGCCGAGAGCATGGATGTGTGCCGAAATTCCTCGCGTGCATACACGTTCGAAAGATGCACTTCGATCACAGGGATTTGAATCGCCGAGATCGCGTCGCGCAGGGCAATCGAGGTATGAGTGTACGCGCCGGGGTTGAATATCACGCCATCCGCCCATGTCCGCGCCTCGTGCAATGCGTCAATCAACCCGCCCTCGTGATTCGATTGCAGGCATTTTATTTCCGCGCCGAGTTCTCCACCCAACTCGATCAATTTATTGTTGATTTCATCGAGGGTCATCGAGCCGTACACTTCGGGCTCACGCGTGCCAAGCAAATTCAGGTTGGGTCCGTGTAAGACTAGAATTTTCATTGGTTTCTCCATTTCCATCGCGCTGACATCGTGCCCGAAGGGTAGCGGAGTGAAACGCAGACGAAGCGCCGCTCAAGAGATTGCTTCGTCGCTGTCGCTCCTCGCAATGACATGATCAAGATCACTCACCTCCACCAACTCCACCCTGCCGATCTGCACCGGCAGCGCAAAGCGGATTGACCCCGCGCCCCTCTTCTTATCTACACGCATGAGGCGGATAATCTCTTCGCGAGATATGTTATTTGGATATTCGATTGGCAAGCCCAATTCAGATAACACCTTGCAGATCGCATCCGATATGCCCTTGCGCGCAATTCCGATCCGTTCGGCGTATTTCGATTCTGTTGCCATGCCAATGGCAATCGCTTCGCCGTGCCGCAACTCAAACCCGCTTGCCAGTTCAATCGCATGTCCAACCGTGTGACCCAGATTCAACGCGGCGCGGAGTCCTTTCTCGTATGGATCCTCCTCAATGATCTTTATCTTCACCGCCATCGCGCGTTTGACGATTTCTTCGAGATTTTGTTTTACCCAATCCATATCGCGGCTGCACATCTCGAATAGTTCAGGGTCAGAGATAACCCCGTGTTTGACCACCTCCGCCATACCGGAGCGCAGTTCGCGTTCGGGCAAAGAGAGCAAAAGGCTGGGGTCCGCAAGAACCAGGTTCGGAGGATGGAAAGAGCCGACGAGGTTTTTTCCCTCGGGCAGGTCAATGCCGGTCTTCCCTCCGAGAGCGGCATCCACCATCGCAAGCAGGGTCGTAGGGATGGCGATCCAATCCACCCCGCGCATGTACGTGGAGGCGGCAAAGCCCGTCAGGTCGCAGACTACGCCGCCGCCGAGGGCAATGACGGTGCTTTTGCGGTCGAGCCCGTTTTCGAGAAACGACCTCCAAAGGTACGAAACGGTTTCAAGATTTTTACGTTCTTCGCCGGGAGGGAGGATGATGCAGGGAATATCCCGCCCAATTCTTTGTTTGATCTTTTCGAGATGAAACTTCGCCACGTTTTCATCGGTGACGATCAGGTTGCCGCAGGGCAAACTTCCAATTTGCTCCACAATGACATCGTACTCCCCCATCGCGGAGAGATGATATCTTCCAAACATCATCTGCGCGTGATAAGCATTTTGTTCGGCAGATTTTCCATCCACATGAAGTTTCAGCGGGAAGGAGGCGTAATGCTCTCCGCGCTTTTCGAGAAGGAAGGTCAGGTTCCCGCGCAAATCTCCCGCAAGCAATGGACGATTCTCTGAAGTTGAGTTGAGCCTTTCAAGCAAAGTATCCAATTCTGCTGTGAGCAATATGACTTTGCCATTGGATTCCGCGAATGCGCGGTTTTCATCACGGAGCAACGCGCCGCCGCCGAGGGCAATGACGCTTTCCCTCACCCCTCCCCCCTCTCCCCCAGGGAGAGGGGAACAGATTTCTTTCAACGCGGCAGATTCCAAATCGCGGAAGACTGACTCGCCGCGTTCCTCCATGATCCGTGAAATGGACATAGCCGCGTTCGACTCGATGTCGCGGTCAAGGTCAATGAACGGAAGTTTAAGGCTTTCCGCCAGCAATTTGCCGATGGTGGATTTGCCTGTTCCGGGGGGACCGTAGAGGAAGAGGTGGGTCATAGTTCTCTTCTGTCATTGCGAGGGCGGTGCTTTCCCGCCCGAAGCAATCCCCTCTGCTGGGTTGGGGATTGCTTCGTCGCAAAGAGCAAGAACGCTCCTCGCAATGACATGGCTATTCCCAAAATACGCGCGGAGTGTTATCCATCTTCAAATCTTCGAGGGTGGCTTTGCGGAGGGATTCAAATCTCGATTTCATCTCGCTCAACGCGTCGCCGCCGAGTTTTTCGATGAGGACATCGGCAAGGACGAAGGCGACCATTGCTTCGAGAATTGGAACCGCGCGCGGCACGGGGCAAAAATCAGAGCGTTCGTATTGGGTCGGCGCGTTTTCTTCTTTGGCGAGGTCAACGGTTTGCTGCGGGGTGAGCGTGGTGGCAATCGGTTTCATGGCGGCGCGGATGATAATGGGTTGTCCGTTGGAGATGCCGCCTTCGGTGCCGCCTGCGCGGTTCGTCGAACGTTGAAGGTCAAAGGTCGAAGGTCGAAGGTCAATCCGATCTTGCGCCTGGGTTCCAAGCCGTTTTGCATTTTCGAACGCGTCGCCGACTTCGACACCTTTGATCGCCTGCACGGACATGACCGCCATGGCGAGTTTCGCTTCGAGGCGTTTGTCCCATTGCATGAAACTGCCAAGTCCTACAGGGACGTTGAGCGCGACAATCTCGAGGACGCCGCCCAGGGTGTTTTTGCCATGAATGACTTTTTCGATCTCCTCACGCATCTCTTGCGCGGACTTTGGGTCTGGGCACCGCACATCGGACTCTTCCGCGCGCTGGAAGCGTTCTTCGTAGGGCATGTCGCCAAAGTCCGCCTGGATTTCGCCAATGGAAGCAACGTACCCGCCAACGCGGATGCCGAATCGATTCAGAAAGTGTTTGCACACCGCGCCGACCGCGACGCGCATGGCGGTTTCCCTTGCGGAGGCGCGCTCGAGCGCGGGACGCAAGTCTTTATAGCCATATTTCACCGCGCCGGTCAGGTCCGCGTGACCGGGGCGGGGGGCGGTCATCGGTTCGACGGCTTTGCCCTTCCATTTGGCGTGGTCAATGTTTTCGACAAGCATGGCAATCGGCGCGCCTGTGGTCTCCCCCGCCATGACGCCGCCGAGGATTTGAACCGTGTCCTTTTCGATCTTCATGCGTCCGCCGGAGCCGTAGCCTTTTTGTCGGCGCGCCAGTTCACGGTCAATGACGGAGGCGGTGAGGGGAAGTCCGGCAGGGATGCCATCGAGGATGGCGGTGAGGGAGGGACCGTGTGATTCGCCTGCGGTGAGGAAGCGTAGAGGCATAAGAACTCCGTAATTGGTAATTGGAGGATTAGAGGATTGGAGAATTTGTTATTGGAGATTTGAGACTGGAAACTTGCCCTGAGCGCAGCCGAAGGGCTGGAGATTGTTCGACGGAGGCGCGCAAAGTGTCGCGTGGAGGGTTACATCCTGTCCAAATCTCAAACGATAAGGCGGCTTGTTCGATTAACGTGCCGAGACCGGTTGTTGCTTGCAGTCCCTGTGCGCGGGCGAAGCGTACGAGTTTGGTTTCGCGGGGATTGTAGACCAGATCATAAATGAAAACGTTTGAAGGCAGTGACAGGTTTTCAGGCAGGGGAGATTGGTCGGTGTGAGGGTGCATGCCGAGGGGGGTGGCGTTTACAAGAAGGCTGAAGGATGAATTATGAAGGATGAATTGATCGTATTGCGTAACACGCACTTCGTAATCAGGGAAGGAGGAGGCGAGTTGTCGGGCTTGTTCGATGCGGCGGGCGGAGATGGTGACGCGCCAGTCGTCGTTGAGCAGGGCATACACAACTGCACGAGCGGAACCGCCTGCACCGAGGATTAGCGCGGATTTCCCCCTCACCCCTAACCCCTCTCCCAAAACGGGAGAGGGGGATTCTGCCAGAAATTTTTTCAAATCAAAAAGAAACCCGGGCGCATCTGTATTGTCGCCTACAAGTTTATTATCTCGCCGGTAAACCGTATTTACCGCGCCGATGGCTTTCGCTGTTGGAGTGAGTTCATCGAGAAATTCGATCACGGTTTGTTTGTGCGGAATGGTGACGTTGAGTCCGTGAAGTTCGCCGGAGCGGAGGCGGGCAAGTAATTCTTCCAAGCCTTTTTTATCTTCGGGGCGGATTGGGAACAGGGAATAGCCGCCTTGCAAACCACAGGCTTTGAGCGCGGCGATATGGATTCGCGGAGAGAGGGAGTGGCTGAGAGGGTAGCCGGTGAGACCCAGATGAAAGATGGTCATGCCTTTTCCCTCACCCTAACCCTCTCCCAAGGGGAGAGGGGACTCGCAGCGCGTCGAGCACTTCAAAGAAACTGGGGAAGGTTTTGGAGACACAGGATGGATTTTCGATTGTGACGCCGTCGAAGCGCAAGCCGATGAGGGAAAATGCCATTGCCATGCGGTGATCGTTATAGGTTCGGATGACGGCGGGACGCATCTTTTCGCAGGGATAAATGGTCATGCCATCTTCGTGCTCCTCCACGCGGACGCCGAGCCGCGCAAGTTCGGTGCAGGTGGCGTGGATGCGGTCTGTCTCTTTGAGGCGGGCGGAGGCGATGCCGCGGATGCGGGTTGGGGAATCAGCGAACGGGGCGATGGCGGCGAGGGTTTGGGCGGTGTCGGGGATGTCGCGCAGGTCAACGTCAATGCCGTGGAGGGGGGAGTGACCAGTGGTCAGTAAGCAGCCTGTCCTCCCGAAAGAGCATCGGGACGATGTGAGCGAAGTCGAAGGATTATCAGCCTCCGCGATCGTGCATCCCATTTGTTGGAGAACATCGAGGAAGGCAATGTCGCCTTGTTTTGATTTGCGTGAGATATTTTCCACTTTGACCGTCCCGCCGCAGATGGCAGGGGCGGCGAAGAAGTAGGAGGCGGCGGAGGCGTCGGATTCGATGGGGTAAGTAGAGATTGGAGAATTGGAGAATTGGAGATTGGGCAATTGGTCCGCTTCGCTTCGCTCCGGGATTGCATAATTGGTAATTGGAATGGTGAAGGATTGATAACCATTACGTTGAACTTGAACGCCAAAATCCTGCATGATGGCGAGGGTCATGTCAACGTATGGTTTTGAATTCAGTTCGGTTGAAAGGGTGATTTCGACCGGGTTTTGCGCGTACGGAGCGACCATGAGGAGGGCAGAGAGGAACTGAGATGAGATATCCCCCGCAATTTGGGCTTTGCCGCCGCGCAGTCCGTTCGCAGTGATTTTGAGGGGAGGGCAGACTTGGGCATTCAGAATTCTGAATTCAGAATTCTGAATTGGTCGAATGTTCGCGCCTAACTGCATCAACGCATCCACCAAATCTCCAATGGGGCGTTCGCGCATTCGGGAATCGCCATCCAAAATATATTCGCCATGACCGAGTGTGAGGAACGCGGTGAGGAATCGAGCGGCGGTACCGGCGTCCCCGATGTAGAGTTCGGCTCTCTTTGCAGGGATTTTTCCGCCCAAGCCGGTGATGGTCATTTCAGAGTTGACTTCATCGAGTTGAACCTCGAAACCCAAAGTTTGCAAGGCTCCGGCAAAGTAAAGCGAGTCGTCGGAGAAGAGGGCGTTGGTAAGTTTTGTTCTTCCGTTTGCGAGAGCCGCGATGAGCAGCGCGCGGTTGGTCATTGACTTGGAGCCAGGGACGCGGACGGCTGCATCGAGGGGATGAGGGATGGGAGTGATATTCATAAAAGGATGAAGGATGAATGAATGGAAACCCGCTACCATCCCACAACCACAGGCTTCTTGATCGGCGCGATGCGTCGTCCCAACACTTCCGCAATCCCCTTGACCTGCCTGACCATCCCGGCGAATTTCTCGGGTTTGAGCGATTGCCTGCCGTCCGAGACGGCGCGCGCGGGATCGGGATGCACTTCGACGATGAGGCCGTCCGCGCCCGCGGCAATGGCAGCGCGCGCAATCGCGGCGACGTAATCCGCATGACCCGTTGCGTGCGATGGATCGAGGATGACAGGCAGGTGCGTGAGATTTTTCAAAACGGGAATGGCGTTGATGTCGGTGGTGTTGCGCGTGGACGATTCGAACGTGCGGATGCCGCGCTCGCACAGGATGACCTGTTTGTTGCCGCCCGCAAGGACATATTCGGCGGACATGAGAAGTTCCTCGATGGTCGCGCTCAAGCCGCGTTTGAGCAGGACGCTCTTGCGCGTTTCACCGAGCGCGCGCAGGAGGCTGAAGTTTTGCATGTTGCGCGCGCCGACCTGCAGCACGTCCACGTATTTCAGCATGAGGTCGAGTTGCCGCTCGGACATGATCTCGACGACGATGGGCATGCCCGTTTGTTCGCGCGCTTCGGCGAGATATTCGAGACCCTCCTCGCCAAGTCCCTGGAACGAATAAGGCGACGTGCGCGGCTTGAAGACTCCGCCGCGCAGTGCGTTCGCCCCCGCTTCTCTCACCGCCTGGGCTGTTTCCAAAATCTGACTCCGCGACTCCACCGCGCACGGTCCCGCGATCAGGACGATGTCATCGCCGCCGATGTTGAAACTGTCTATTGGAAAAACGGAATTTTCGGGATGCACCTGCCGCGACCCAAGTTTGAACGGCTGTGAGATGCGCCTGATACTTTCAACCCCATCGAGGAGTTCAATCGAATCCAGCGACGGGTCGTGAACCTCGCCGACCGCGGTGATGAACGTGGTCTCGATGCCGTGCGTGATGTGCGGTTTCAGTCCGCGCGCCCTGACGGCGTTGATCACCGCCTCGATCTGCTGCGGCGTTGCGCTGGGTTTCATGATGATTAACATGTCGAACTCCTTGACGGTAAAGAGGGAAATAATTGCGGGGATGAAAGGAAACCAGCGCGCCGACATGCCTGGCTTGCCCGGATGTCGGGTTTCAAAACTCACAAAAAAGCGCAATGGACCTGCTTTGACCGTCGCGCGGATACTTACAGTAAATCACAGATTTGATTTTTGGAATCCAACGGCTTGCCGTCGAACGGAACAGGAGCAAGCTCCCTGACTCCAAAACCGTGATTTACTGACTGATGTTACGCACCGTCCCGAAGACTTGCTCTGCAATTCAGGCTTGATTCAAGAAAGCCTTCGGGACGTTCTGCGTAAGGTGAGTTACTGACTTTAGGAGACTTCCCGGCTGGCAGGGAGCGGACAGGAAATGGCGCTGCGAATCACCCTTCACGCGGCGCGCGCAGTTCGTCCAGTTTCTGGCGCAGTTCGATCCTGCGTTCGTCCGCGGCGTGACGGACCTCGTCGAAGAAATTCTGTCCGCGTTCACGGAGTTGGGCGCGCAGCACTTCTCCTGATTCAGGAGCCATCAATAACGCAATGGTTGAACCGACCAATCCGCCGACCATCACCCCAATTAAAAAGCCAAACATTCTTCTCATTTTATATCTCCTCGAAGATGTCATTGCGGGACCCCAAAGGGGTCGAAGCAATCCCCAACACGCAGGATAGACTGCTTCCCTTCGACACCGTTCGTGCCGCGAGCACGTCGGTGCGAGACGGCAGGCTCAGGACAAGCGCCGGGTTGGGTCTCGATACGGGCGGGAAAATCGCCCACCCTACTCGACCATCAGCCCTCCCCGCAATGACAGGATTCTATGAAATTCATTATAGATGAAATTCGGATTTTATGGAATAATGGGCTTGCCGCGCGTATCCGCCCTGCGTGAACGCGACGGCATAAAATCCCAAAGGCTGTCCACAGCGGCGAGAAGGGGCGCTTCGCGGCCGCAACAAACGGCTCCTACCTTTATCGGAGGATACCATGTCCACACCTGCACCCGTTTCCACCAGCGCGCCACCGGCGCGCAAAAAAGTCACCACGCTTGCCTATCGCCAGAAAAAGGGACGCGGCGAGATCATCACCATGCTCACCGCGTATGATTACCCCACCGCGCTGGCGATGGACAAGGCTGGGGTCGATTCCATTCTCGTCGGCGATTCGCTCGGGATGGTCGTGCTCGGCTACGAGAACACACTTCCCGTCACGATGGAGGAGATGCTCCATCACTGCCGCGCAGTGGCGCGCGGCGCGAAGACCGCGCTGCTCATCGGCGACATGCCGTTCATGTCCTATCAAGTTTCCGTCGAAGAAGCCGTCCGCAATGCCGGGCGTTTTCTGCAACAGGGCGGAATGGACGCGGTCAAACTCGAGGGCGGACGCGAACGCGCAGACGCCATCCGCGCCATTACCGGTGCGGGGATTCCCGTCATGGGACACATCGGTCTGACCCCGCAATCTGTCAATCAACTCGGCGGATTCCGCGCCCAGGGCAAGACCGCCGCCGCCGCGAAACGACTCGTGGAGGATGCGCTCATTCTCGAAGACGCAGGCTGTTTCAGCATTGTGCTTGAGTCTGTCCCCGCGCGTCTGGCTGAATTGATCTCGAAAAGGATCTCCATTCCCACCATCGGCATCGGCGCGGGCGCGGGTTGTGATGGTCAGGTCCTCGTCACGCACGATCTGCTGGGTCTATTTGACCGCTTCACGCCTAAATTCGTCAAGAAATACGCAGACTTCCACGCCGAAATGCAAAGGGCATTTGCCGATTACATCGAGGACGTGGAGACCAAACGCTTCCCCGCGCAGGAGCATGCCGTCGAGATGGACGACAGGGAGTGGGATGCGTTGTTGAAGGAAATTGGCTAATCACGAGGGTGCGTCGCGCCAGACAGCCCAGATTCATCTCATGAGAAGGCAACTCTCTCATTACGATTGATCCGGTCGAGTAAGGCGCGACGCACACGCGAACCCAACATGAACAATATCCTCCTCGTCGGCACGGGCGCGTTGGCTACACTCTTTGCGGCGCGTCTCAGCGAAGCGGGGTATTCGGTTTCCATGCTCGGCACGTGGAAAGAGGGCATCGAGGCTCTGCGTCAAAATGGCGCGCGGTTGATTGATGCAGATGGCAAGGAACGCCAGTTCGAAGTCCGTGCCACAGAGGACCCGCGTGAGTATACAGGCGCGAAGCACGCGCTCGTCCTTGTCAAAGCCTGGCAGACGGAACGCGCCGCGCGTCAACTCAGGGAATGTCTCGCGGACGCTCCGCGGGGACTCGTCGTCACTCTCCAAAACGGACTCGGCAACAGGGAAACGCTCGCGCAAAGCCTGGGAGCCGATCGCGTTGCATTAGGCACGACCACCGCCGGCGCCACCCTGCTGGGACCAGGTCTCGCAAAAATGGGCGGGGAGGGGATCATTTCCCTCGAACGGCACCAGGCTCTCGGTCCGCTCGAGGCGGCATTGAGATCGGCAAAGTTCAACGTACAAATCGTCGAAGATGCGCAGTCGCTCGTCTGGGGAAAACTGGTCGTCAACGCGGCGATCAATCCGTTGACGGCATTGCTGCGGGTCAGGAACGGCGAACTGCTCGAACGTCCATCGGCGCGCGAACTGATGGGGGCATTGGCGCGTGAGACCGCGCAGGTGGCGTATGCCGAAAAAATCAACCTGCCCTTCACCGATCCGGTGCAAACAGCGGAGGAGGTGGCGCGCAAGACCGCCGCGAATTATTCGTCCATGCTGCAGGATGTTTTGCGCGGCGCGCCGACCGAGATTGACGCCATCTGCGGCGCGGTGGTGAAGACCGCGCTGAAACACAAGATCGGCGCGCCGGTCAATTGGGCATTCTGGCAGTTGGTAAAGGCATTGACGGGATGAATCATTTCAAGACTTCGCATGGCGGTGACATTCTTCCACCAATCTGGTGTGTTTTGTAGTATTCACCTTTCGCCCCAGCATGGTAAGATAAAGAAATCAACGATCAGGTATTGGAGGCTTCTTGATGCGCAGGTGTCTCGTTTTTTTATTCGCGCTACTGTTGCTCTTCCCTTCGTCGGCGATGGCGCAGGATGAGATTGCTTTGGAATCGCTGGAGGTGAAACTTTGGTCCGAACACGACCAGCCCAGCATGCTGGTGATCTATGATTTCAAAGTGACGGATGACACGAATCTTCCGACTACCATTGACATAAGGATTCCGCGCGAAGGAAACATTACGGCTGTGGCATACAATGCCGACGGTCAGTTACTACTGGCGACTTACGAGAACATACAGTCGGAAGAGTCCGGCTGGCAGATCATCAGACTGAACATCGCCGAGCGGACAACCTATCGAATCGAATATTACCAGCCGCTCCAACGCGAAGGCTCAAAGAGGGTGTTCACCTACCAGTGGACAGGGGATTATCCCGTCAGGGATTTCAGCATCGAGGTGCAGGTGCCGGATGACAGCACGGGAACCATGACCAATCCAGCCTTCCCCCTCGTTAAAAATCCGCCAATCCTGGGCGGGCGCGGCTCGGCAAGAGACCTGTCAGCCGGGGATTCTTATCAACTCCAACTCCAATATTCACGCCAGAGTGAAACTGTTGTCTTCCCCGCCGCATCACCCCAGGTCGAGCCGTCCGTACCGATCGACGCGAATACAGACGGGCGCGTCACGCTCGATAACCTGCCATACATTCTGGGCGGCGTTGGCGCGCTTTTGATCCTTTCGGCTTTATATTACACCTGGCGCGCCCATCCGCTCCAGTCATCCAAGCCGCGCAAACGCCAACGCCGCGATGCGGAGGAAGACAACACGCAATCCTATTGTCACCAGTGCGGCGCGCGCGCGCGGTCAGGCGACCGATTCTGCCGGGCGTGCGGAAGCAAATTGAGAATCGAATGATCATGCCCCGCATGGAAAATCCTGAAGGCACACCCGATACAATGACGCGCCTTGAAAATCCTTCGGGACGGCGCGCAAACCCCGCAAGAAACGGAGCCACCCCCAAGGGAGGATGAAGCGAAGAAAATGCCATGGACGTGCCGTTTATTGTCCTGATCTACTTCTTTTACGGCCTTGCCTTCTTCAGCATGGGTCTGCTGGTCGCGCTGGAAGGCGGACGCTCCTCCGATATCCGTCTGCGCAAGGCATTGCGCCCGCTGGCTGGGTTTGGCATCATCCATGCCCTTCATGAATGGCTCGAAATGTTCGGGCAGATGGGGCACTTTCAAAACACCCCGGTCTCTTGGGGAGTGGGACTTTCCATCCTGGCATTTTCCTTCATCTCGCTGGCGGCATTCGGTAGTTTTTTGCTTGCCGACACGGAGATTTCCCGCCGTTTGATCCTGCTTATTCCCATAGGTCTGGAAGCGATCTGGGTGTTCGGGCTCTTCAACTTTCGCGGTCAATACACGGGTGAGACCCTCTGGGCGGTTGCGGATGTTTGGACGCGTTACACGCTGGCCATCCCCGCTTCGATTCTGACCGCCATCGGGCTGGTCGCGCAGCAACGGGCGTTCCGCCGCTCGGGACTTGTCCGCTTTGGGCGGGACGCGTTGTGGGCGGCAGTGGCGTTCGGCTGGTATGGTTTGTTCGGTCAGCTTTTCACCCGCGCCACGCCCATCTTCCCATCCACCATTTTGAACGAAGAATTATTCGCCAGCCTGTTCGGTTTTCCAATCCAATTGTTCCGCGCGTTTACAGCGGTCGCCGCGGCGGTGTTCGTGATCCGTTTTCTGCGCGCTTTTCAGGTGGAAACGGACGCCAAGATCACAGAGCTGCAGGACGCGCGATTGCAGGAATCCCGGCAAAGGGAACTCCTGCACGCAGAATTATTCCGCCGCGTGGTTGCCGCGCAGGAAGCCGAGCGACAGCGTATTGCGCGCGACCTGCACGACGAGACCAGTCAATCGCTTACCGCCATCGGCATGGGTTTGCACGGCTTGTCCGGCAGATTGAACTCGCGCAACAAGGAGGCATTGACCACGCTTCACAAACTCGAAACGCTGACGGCGGATTCGCTCCGGGAACTTCAGCGCCTGATCTCGGACCTGCGCCCTTCGCACCTGGACGATCTCGGTCTCTCCGCCGCATTGCGCTGGTACGCCGGCAAAATCCAGGAACTCTCCTCCTTCATGGTGCGCGTGGATATTTTGGGAGAAGAACGGGACCTGGACGATGCCATCAAGATCACCATCTTCCGCATCATTCAGGAATCGTTGAACAACATAATCAAACACGCGCAGGCAAGGCATGTGAATATCCACCTGAGTTTCGAAGAAAAGAATGTGCGCATCAACGTGCGGGATAACGGGATGGGCTTCGATATGGCCGCTGTCCGGCAGGGGCAATCCCGCCGCCCGTCGCTGGGGTTGGTGGGCATGGAGGAACGCGCCGCATTGCTGGGCGGACGCGTCTCGGTTCGATCGCGCCCGGGCTATGGCACGGAGGTCGAAGCGCTGATCCCGTATCACGATCGCACACTCGAACCGCGCGAATCCATCAACCCGGATGACCAGCCCTCCATGCAAAACGACTCATCCGTCTCTTCACGAGGTGAAAGATGACCACCCGCCTGTTGCTTGTGGACGATCATGCGGTCGTCCGTTCGGGATTGAAAATGCTGCTGGAGAATGAGCGCGATGTGGAGATCGTTGGCGAAGCGGAAAACGCGGCTGACGCCCTGAAGGAGGCGATGCGGCTCAAACCAAACGTCATCCTCATGGACATCGGTCTGCCCGACATGTCCGGCATCGACGCGACGCGCGAGATCAAAAGGCATCTCTCCGACGTTTTCATCGTCGCGTTAACGATCCATGAGGACGAGGAATATTTCTTCAAAACGCTGGAGGCGGGCGCATCCGGTTACGTGCCAAAACGCGCCGCGCCCGAGGAATTGCTGACCGCCATCCGCGCCGCGGCAAGGGGCGAGGTCTATCTTTATCCATCGCTTGCAAAACTGCTCGTACGCGATTTCCTGAGCGGCGGAGGACCGCCCCAGAGTCAAACCGCCTCGGAACTGACGGACCGCGAACAGGAAGTGCTGACCTATCTCGCTGAAGGCGCAAGCAATAAAGAGATTGCCGCGTCGCTGGTCATCAGCCCAAAGACGGTGGCGCGTCACCGCGAGAACATCATGCGGAAATTGAACCTGCATTCACGCGCGGAACTCGTCCGTTACGCGATCCGCAAGGGGATTATCAAGGCCTGAAACCTCATTGCGATCTTGGAGAAGCGCTGCCGCGACGATATGATCCGCTTCTTCGCGAGGAGATTGCCTCGCTTCACTCGCAATGACATATCCAGCAGACAAAAGAGAAGACGGGCGCTGGGCGGCGCCCGTCATCGTGTTTTCTTCCCCAAGCGATTCGTTCTTGATCCTTACGGATTGTATGCCCTCATCGTCTCCAGATCCGCCTCGAGCAGAGCTTTGGTATACGCGGAGTTATGAGCGCCATTACTCTGATCGTAGGTCACGAACCTGTAGTTCCACATCGCGTTTGCGACTGCTTCGGGAACGATCAAGGGAGCATCCGCGGAGGGATTCGTGAAGCGATTGGCCGCCGCGTCATAAATGCCCCACAGACCGGTCTCCGGGTTCAACAGTCTCTTGTCGACGAAGATGGTGTGAAGTTCTTCGAGCATCGCCTTGACTTCGGTCTGCACGCCGTTCAAGTCGAAGTTTCTGAGGTCGGCATGGCAGGTCTGGCAACGCGCCACGGTGGGCAGGTACGTGTGGTTGCTCTCTTCGCCCATGTGGCAGGCAACACATGTATTTTCGACCATGGTGTAATGGGCGCCCGGGCTTCCGGTCACGTCACCCAGTCCGCCTTCGCCCAGCAACATCTGGGCTTCAGTACCGTAGTGGGTGCCGTAGCGCATGGATGTAATCGCGACATTTCCGCCCTCAACCTTGGGCTTGGGGTTGCGAATCTGATGACAGTTCGCGCACAGGTTGCCTGAACCGCCATCGAAAGTGCCGTCGGAATACTCCATTTTCACCGGCTGTGCGGCTCCCGTCAGCGCCCAGTCTTCGCTGGTGTAGGTGACATGGATATTGTGGCAGGTGCGGCAGTCAAACGGCGAGACGTTCGTCACCCCTTGAACCGATTCGTCATGCGGGGGTAAGCCGGCATTGATGCGCGCCTTGACGCCTTCAGTTCCATGACAGCCGGCGCAACTAGCCACTTCGCCTCTGATGAACGATTCACCCGACCCGTGCACGGAGGTCTCTTTGAACTGCCCCACCTTCGAGACGATGATCGTCGTGTCGTTATGGCACTCGGTACAGGTCAAGTCCGCGGCTGAAACAGATTCACCGGCAGGACCGGCGGGACCAGCAGGACCCTGGGGACCGGCGGGACCCTGGGGACCGGCAGCGCCCTGGGGACCGGCACAGGCTGCGAAGAGCACTGTGGCGGCGAGCAGTACCCCAAATAGAACGAGCATTTTCTTTGTTGACATTCTTTGCAATTCTCCTTTCAGTGGGTTTCGAGCAGGGGATATTTTGAATACTTAACTCGGAAGGCACCTCCTCATGGCATTAAGGATTTTATGAGGCTATTAATCTCCCCTTTATCTTAATCTAAAGGTATTCCAGTGTGAATAACGGATGTCATTGCCTATAGAGATGAATGTAATCGAATATATGTATTAGGTCGGAATGGAAGAATTATACAGTATTTGGGAGGCTGCTACCTTAAAAATTGGGGCAAACAACCCATGATCCATGGGGCGGGGAGAGTCAATGCATGGGCTGAGAATCGGATTCCACCCCACGGATCAGCCCAGGGCGTAGGCTGATTCGCCAATCCAAAGATTGGTCATCCGCCGAATTTACTTTCTTATCCCATTCTCATAAACTAAGGTCAGAAGAAAGAAAGGAGTTCGCCATGAACGCAGTTGCCTTTCCCCTGATCCTGTTTCTGATTCGCGCGATCATCCCCGTCAGCGTATTGATTTTGATCGGTGAGTGGCTGCGCCGTCGTGAAGCAAATTATTGGTTGAGAAAGTGAGGAAACATGGAAACGATCACTTCCCTGCTTGCCATTCTGGCTGGCATGCTCCTGAGGCTTGCCATCCCGGTTGCGATCACCGCTGTGTTGATCATTCTGCTCCGGAAACTGGATGCGCGCTGGCAGGTGGAGGCGCAACTCCCGGTGTCAATCGAGAAACCGGAGTGCTGGAAGATCAAAGGCTGTCCACCCGACCAAGTCAAGAACTGCATTGGAGCCTCATCGCCCCTGCCTTGCTGGCAGGCATTCCGTTTGCCCAACGGTTACCTGCGCGAAGAATGTCTTTCCTGCAAAGTCTTCATGGACGCACCGATGCCTGCACTAAAAATCGAGCCAAGGAGCATATAAAGATGTCATCCCGAATCGAACGTTTCCTCATCGCCCTCATGTTCGCCCTGCTCGCCGCGGGCATGACGTTGGTGATCGCCAGCGCCCAGGAGGGAACAAACGACCCCCCGGCGCAATTTACAAATGACTGCGCCGCCTGCCATACTGAATTCCAGATGACATGGGAAACCGGCGCTCACGGACAATCGGGCAGCGACCCGGTCTTCCTCGCGGAATGGGAAAGACAGGGCAAGCCGGGCGCCTGCCTCGTTTGTCATACCACCGGCTTTGATCCTGCAACTGCAACCTACGAAGCCGATGGGGTCACCTGCGAAGCGTGTCACGGTCCCGCGCCCGCCGACCATCCAAAATCGCCCATGCCGGTTGACCGCACCACCGACCTGTGTGGACGCTGTCACAGCGATACGCGCTTCGGCTGGCAGGATTGGAAGATCAGCACACACTATCAGCGCGGCATGGACTGCACCACCTGCCATGACCCACACGGCGCTTCACTGAAAACGGTCTCCGCGTCGTTTGGAAGCGATGTATCCGCCGATGAAATCTCCCAATTGTGCATCAACTGTCACAAAGAATACAGCATGGACTTCTCCTACACCTCCCATCACCAGCAGGGAGTTTCGTGTGTGGACTGCCATGTCAAACATCTTGAAAACGCGGACCGGGCGGCGCATACCGTTCCCGATCACTCCTTCAACGCCAGCCTGCAATCCTGCAACACCTGTCATGCCCAGCAAATGCACAGCCCGACCGAAGTGATCAACAATGCACGCGGAGCGAACGCCCCTGTCAATAACGAGGCGACAGAGGAGATAAAACTCGCCTCGGTCACCCCGCAGCCTGATCCCGTCAGCCCGATCGGATTCTCCGTCCTGGCAGGTCTGATCGGCCTCGCAGGCGGCATGGTGCTGGCGCCCTGGCTCGAACGCTGGTATCACCGCACTGTCAAACATGATCACAAGGAGGAAAACAATGAGTAAACAGAACATCAACCGCCGCGACTTCCTGAAACTGACCGTCGTCGGAGTGGCAGTCGCCGCAGGGACGCGCGCGGTGACCGGCACACGAGCCGCGAGCGACGCCCCAAAAGGCAAACACCAGTGGGCAATGGTCATAGACCAGTCCAAATGCACCGGCTGTAATTACTGCACGCTCGCCTGCCAGGCAAACAACGATGTCAACCCGGATATTCAATGGAACAAGGTGCTGGATGGCGGCACGGTCGGCGACAAGAATGTGTACGTGCCGCGTCCCTGCATGCACTGCGAAAAAGCCCCCTGCGTCGAAGTCTGCCCGGTGAAAGCCTCCCACTATCGCGATGACGGCATTGTGATGATGGATTACGACCGATGCATCGGCTGCCGCTATTGCCAGGTGGCTTGTCCCTACGACGCGCGCTCCTTCAACTGGGAAAAATTTACAGGCGAAAATCCCGCCGTGCCGACATGGGGCACCCCCACTGTTGAGCGGCGTCCGCGCGGTGTGCCGGAGAAGTGCTCCTTCTGTTACCAGATCATTGACCGTGGTCTGTCGCTCGGGCTTACCCCCGGCGTGGATGCAAGCGCCACGCCCGCCTGTGTCATCGCCTGCCCCACCGGCGCGCGCATATTCGGGGATCGGAATGACCCGGAGTCGAACGTCAACGAGGCATTGCGCAACAACCCTTCCTACCGCTTGCGCGAAAACCTGGGAACCGGACCGCGCGTCCACTACCTGCCAGCCATCCTTGAGAGAATGGAGTCGTAGCCATGTTGAAAAATTTACGCTCGAAAATCATCATTACTCCCTGGATCATCTGGCTCGCGTTCCTGGGCGTCATCCTGCTCGGCGGGCTGGTTGCCGGAATCCTGGTCTTTTGGAAAGGACTGGGCATCACAAACCTGACCGACCTTGTGCCGTGGGGATTGTGGATCTCGATTGACCTTTCCGCCATTGCGTTGAGCGCGGGCGCGTTCAGTCTGTGCGCGGGCGTCTATCTGTTCGGTTTGAAACGCTATCAGCCTCTGGCGCGCACTGCCACATTCGTCGGCTTGATCGGATACAGCATGGCGATGCTTGCGCTCCTGCTCGATATCGGCCGCCCTGAAAGATTCTGGAAAGCGATGGTTTACTGGAACACGCACTCCCTGTTATGGGAAGTGACCATGTGCGTAGTGCTGTACTTCACCGTGCTTGTGTTGGAATCCATGCCGATCTTCGCGTCGTTCGAATGGTTTCGCAAGCGCTTTCCCAGGATCGTATCGAGAATGGAGGGCGTGCATCATTACGCGCCCTTCCTCGCCATCATCGGGCTTGGACTTTCGAGCCTGCACCAATCCTCCCTCGGCGCGATCTACGGCGTGATCAAGGCGCGGCCCTTCTGGTTCAAGCCGGAAATGTCGGTGTTGTTCATGCTCTCAGCCATCGTCGGCGGCATCGCACTGACCCTGTTCGCCTCGATGCTTGCCTCGAGATTGACCAGCAAGGCAAAGGTAAACGACGCCTTGATCGAACGCGTTGCCCTATTTGTCGGCTACCTGCTGATCGGATACTTCTACTTCCGCGCCTGGGACGCCCTGGCAACAACCTACACGTACGACCCTGGCCGGACCGAGGGTCTGCAATTGATGCTCAAGGGTCCGCTTGCCTTCAACTTCTGGGTGCTTGAAATGCTGTTGGGGATCCTTGTGCCGATGATCCTCCTGCTGTATAGACCGACGCGCATGAACCGCTTCTGGCGCATGACGGCGTTGCTGCTGGTTGCGATCGGCGTTGCCGCCTTCCGTTGGGATACGAACATCTCCGGTTTCCTGGTTGTGATGTCGTACATCCCCGGTCAACTGGCAGTTTCATACACAAGTTACAGACCCTCGCTCATCGAAATCATGGCAGGCGCGGCGATCATCGCTTATGGTCTTGCTGCTTTTTCGCTCGGGGTTCGTTACCTGAGGGTTGTGGATCATTCATTGATCGAAAAGGAACACACGCCAGTAAAGGTCAAGGCGACGGAGCCGGTCATTGTGTAGGACAATACCTGAAATACACTGATTACGCACCGTCCCGAAGGTTTGAGCGAGGCAACAGGATTTTTCCAGCGAACCTTTGGGACGTTTTGCATGGAAGAATATGTTGAGATGCTCAGAACCTCCGCGCTGGAACTCTGCGCATCTGTTTTTTTTCAATCCCACCATTCTTGTCCGAAATATGACAACAGGCAGGGGGAATTAAGTCATTCATAACTAACAGGTTTTAGTGACGGGGGATAAACTTGTTTGAATGGAGTTTGAGGGTGCGTCGCAGTTACGACTCAAATATGACGCTCAACCAAATAAGATACTCCAGCGAAAGTAGATTCCGTTTTGACAGGTGCGGCGCACTTTCCACCTGCATAACGTCCCAAAGGAGCAAGAAATGAAACAACCAGTCATCATGATAGACGGCAATGAAGCCACGGCATCCGTTGCGCACCGTTTGAGTGAAGTGATCGCCATCTACCCGATCACCCCCTCCTCCGGCATGGGCGAATTTGCGGATGAGTGGTCAGCCAAAGGCATACCCAATCTTTGGGGTACAGTTCCGCTTGTGATCGAGATGCAATCCGAGGGCGGCGCCGCGGGCGCGGTGCACGGCGCTCTCCAAACCGGTTCGCTTACCACAACGTTCACCGCCTCGCAGGGTCTGCTCTTGATGATCCCCAACATGTACAAGATCGCCGGCGAACTCACCAGCACGGTCTTCCACGTCGCGGCACGCGCCATCGCCGCGCATGCCCTCTCCATCTTCGGCGACCATCAGGACGTGATGGCGGTCCGCCAGACGGGTTGGGCTCTGCTCTCCAGCGGATCGGTGCAGGAGGCGCACGACTTCGCTGCCATCGCGCAGATGGCAACCTTGAAATCGCGCGTGCCGTTCCTGCACTTCTTCGACGGATTCCGCACTTCACATGAAGTCAACAAGATTATCCAGATCACGGATGACGAACTCCGCCTCCTCCTGGACCCGGACCTGATCCGCGCTCATCGAGCCCGCGCCCTCACCCCTGAGCGGCCCGTCCTGCGCGGCACCGCACAGAACCCCGATGTCTATTTCCAGATGCGCGAGGCGGTGACACCCTACTACGCCGCAGTCCCCGGCATCACCCGGGCAGCCATGGACAAATTCGCGCAGGTCACGGGACGCCAGTATCGCTTGTTCGATTATTTCGGTCACCCCGAAGCGGAACGCGTCGCCGTCATTATGGGTTCCGGGGGCGAGACCGCCGAAGCGACAGTGAAATATCTTGCCGCAAGAGGCGAGAAGGTCGGCGCAATTCGCGTGCGGTTGTACCGTCCATTCTCGGTGGAGCATTTCGTCAACGCGTTGCCCAAATCGGTGAAGAGCATTGCCGTGTTCGACCGCACCAAGGAACCCGGCGCGTTGGGCGAACCGCTTTACATGGATGTGGTCAATGCGCTCGTCGAAGGTCAAAGGCTCGCCCTGAGCAATGTCGAAGGGTCGAATGTCAAAGTGATCGGCGGAAGGTATGGACTTTCATCAAAAGAATTCACTCCCGCCATGGTCAAAACCGCGTTGGATGAATTGACCAAGCCCGAACCCAAAAACCATTTCACGGTCGGCATCCACGACGATGTCAGCAACACCAGCCTTGAATATGACCCATCGTTCTCGGTCGAGGATCCCGAAACCGTCCGTTGCGTGTTCTTCGGTCTCGGCGCGGACGGCACGGTGGGCGCGAACAAGAACTCGATCAAGATCATCGGCGAAGAGACCGATAACTATGCCCAGGGTTACTTCGTCTATGACTCGAAGAAATCCGGCACGATGACCACCTCGCACCTGAGGTTCGGTCCCAAGCCCATACAGGCTCCGTACGTGATCGAAACCAACCAGGCAAATTTTGTGGCGTGCCACCAATTCAACTTCCTCGAACGGTTCGACATGCTCAAATACACAAAGGAAGGCGCGGTCTTTTTGCTCAACAGTTTGTACGGTCCCGACGAAGTATGGGATCAACTGCCTCTCGAAGTGCAAAAGGACATCATCGAAAAGAAACTCAAGTTCCACGTCATCAACGGATACGAGGTCGCTGAAAAGACCGGCATGGGCGGACGCATGAACACCATCATGCAGACCGCCTTCTTCGCCATTTCGGGCGTCCTGCCGCGCGATGCGGCGATCGCCGAGATCAAGAAAGCCATCGAGAAGACATACGGCAAGCGCGGCGAGGCGATTGTGAGGATGAACTTCGAGGCGGTGGATCAGACGCTGGACAACCTTTTCGAGGTCAAGGTCCCGGCGGGGATCACGTCGAAGGTCACGCGCCGGGCTCCGGTCCCGAATGAAGCGCCGGAGTTCGTCCGCGAGGTGCTGGGTGAAATGATCGGCTTCAATGGAGACGATCTCCCCGTTTCCGCGCTTCCCGTGGATGGCACCTTCCCCACCGCGACCACGCAATGGGAGAAACGCAACATCGCGCTGGAGATCCCCGTGTGGGATGAAAAGATCTGCATCCAATGCGGCAAATGCGTGATCGTCTGTCCGCACGCGGTCATCCGGCACAAGGTGTACGACGAGAAACTGCTGGCGGGCGCGCCCGAGACTTTCAAGCACATGCAGTCGAAGTTCAAGGAATTTTCACAGGGCTACGCCTACACTGTGCAGGTCGCGCCCGAGGATTGCACGGGTTGTACATTGTGCGTGGAGGCTTGCCCGGTGAAGGACAAGACGGCGGTGGGACGCAGGGCGATCAACATGCAACCGCAGCCGCCTCTGCGCGAACAGGAGGTAAAGAACTGGGATTTCTTCATGAGCATCCCGGACCTCGACCGCAAGTTGATCAACCCATCCACGATCAAGAATTCGCAATTGCTCCGTCCGTTGTTCGAGTTCAGCGGCGCGTGCGCGGGCTGCGGCGAGACGCCGTACGTGAAACTGGTCTCGCAGTTGTTCGGCGACCGCGCCATCATCGCGAACGCGACGGGTTGTTCCTCCATCTACGGCGGCAACCTGCCCACCACGCCGTGGGCGGTGGACTCGAAGGGACGCGGTCCCGCATGGTCCAACTCATTGTTCGAGGACAATGCAGAGTTCGGTCTCGGCATGAGGCTGACGCTCGACAAGCAGAACGAATTCGCGCTCGAATTGCTTCCCAATTTCGAGCAGGAACTGGGCAGGGAGTTGATCGAAGCCATCCTCAACGCGGATCAATCCGATGAGGCGGGCATTGACGCCCAACGCGAACGGGTGGCAGAGTTGAAGAACAAACTTGCCGGTTCGGAAGACCCGCGTGCCAAAGACCTGATCAGCCTCGCCGACAACCTCGTCAAGAAATCCGTGTGGATCATCGGCGGCGACGGCTGGGCATACGACATCGGTTACGGTGGTCTCGATCACGTGATGGCGAGCGGACGCAACGTAAACATCCTTGTCCTCGATACCGAGGTGTATTCGAACACGGGCGGGCAGGCAAGCAAAGCAACGCCGCGCGCTGCGGTGGCGAAATTCGCCATGGGCGGCAAGAGTCTGCCCAAGAAGGACCTCGGCTTGATCGCCATGTCGTACGGCTACGTTTATGTCGCCCGCATTGCAATGGGCGCCAACGACCAGCAGACCCTGCGCGCCTTCCTCGAAGCCGAATCGTATGACGGACCTTCGCTCATCATCGCCTACAGTCATTGCATTGCACACGGCTACGACATGGCAAAGGGCCTCGAACAACAAAAGCTCGCGGTGCAGTCCGGTCACTGGCCCATGTATCGCTACGATCCGCGTCTCGCAGAAAAGGGACAAAACCCGCTCGTGATCGAATCGAAGGAACCGAGCATTCCGATCTCGCAATACGCATACAACGAGACGCGTTACAAGATGCTCACACAAATGGATGAGGAACGCGCCGAGCAACTCATGCGTGAGGCGCAGAGGGATGCCAAATCCCGCTGGACGCTGTACCAGCAGATGGCTTCGATGCACTTTGGAAACGGCAACGGGAAAAAGGAGTGAACCATGACGGATCTTTCCACAACCTATCTTGGTCTGGGATTGAAGAACCCGCTCGTCGCCTCAGCCTCCCCCCTCTCGAAGAATATTGACAGTGCGAGAAAACTCGAAGAAGCGGGCATCGCGGCGGTTGTGATGTATTCCCTCTTCGAGGAGCAGATCATCCACGAGAGCCTGGAATTGGACCATTACCTGAATCGCGGAAGTGAATCATTCGCGGAGGCGTTGTCATACCTGCCCGACGGCGGTCTGTACGGCATCAGCCCTGAGAAGTATTTGAACCAGGTGGCAGGACTCAAAAAGGCGTTGTCCATCCCTGTGATCGGAAGTTTGAACGGCGTCTCGAAAGGCGGCTGGACAGATTATGCCCGCAGGATTCAAGAGGCGGGCGCGGACGCGCTGGAACTCAACATGTATTACATCGCCACCGATCCGGACATGACCTCCAGCGACATCGAGGATATGCAGGTGGAACTGGTGGCGGAGGTGAAGTCCGCCATCAACATCCCGCTGGCTGTAAAGATCAGTCCCTTTATCACTTCGATCTCCAATTTCGCCAAACGAATCGTGGACGCCGGCGCGGACGGGCTGGTGTTGTTCAATCGTTTCTATCAGCCCGATTTCGACCTGGAGGAATTGGAGATCGTCCACAGCCTGGATCTCAGCACGTCCGCCGAACTGCGTCTTCCACTTCGCTGGATCTCGATACTGTATGGGAAGGTGAATGCGGATTTCGCCCTGACCAGCGGCGTGCACACCCACCTTGATGTACTGAAAGCCATGATGGCGGGCGCAAAGGTCGCCATGATGGCGTCGAATCTCCTGCATAACGGCGAACAGGTCATCGGTGCGATGCTGAACGATCTCGAAGCCTGGATGAAGGAGCGGGAATACGAGTCCGTTCGGCAGATGCAAGGAAGCATGAGTCAGAAATCCGTGAAGGAACCGGCGGTTTTCGAACGGGCGAATTACATGAAGGTGCTTGGCTCCTTCAGGGATCTGCCGTGACGATTCCAACTTAAAGCAAAAAAGGCTCTCGGAAATCGGGAGCCTTTCGATTTTAATAAATGCAAATGGCAATTATTCTTGAACCGGAGCGGGGGCTGTCTTGCGCTGACGGAAAGTGATGCGGGCGCGCGTCAGATCGTAGGGCGACATTTCCATTGCCACGCGGTCGCCAAGCAGAATGCGAATGTAGTGCTTGCGCATTTTACCCGAGAGGTAAGCCAACACCTCGTGGCCATTATCCAGCCTGACACGGAACTGCGTACCGGGCAAAGCCTCAACGACCACACCCTCTGCGCGAATCTTATCTTCCTCTTTTGCCATATTGCCTCTTTCTATTCACCTTCCTTGGTGAACGTGCGCCGTTTGATGCGGCGGATCGCCTTCTTCTTCTCCATGCGGCGCTGTTCGCTTTTCGAAACGAACCAGCGTTTGCGGCGAACCGTGCTCAAGACTCCGCTCTTGACGATCTTCTTGCGAAAGCGCTTGAGCAGGGAATCCTGGGATTCGCCATTGCGTAAATTTACAGATGCCAAACGAGCTCACCTCCTTTCCGCACGGAAATAAAAAACTCTGCCTTCACGCAGAGTCGGCCGAGGACTGTCTACACCGGAAAAACAATAACGCAATGATCGCCGGATCAAATAGGTTCACACTCCTCTTTTTGTAAGATTGGAACTCGCCAGAGTCCTCCAACCGAACTGCAACGGGCATTATACACGATTCAGGCGTGGATGGAAAGATTTCGTTCCATCAATCCTCCTGTCAACCGGGTGATATTCGCTCCCTCGTGTTTCACTGCTTTCTCACCGCCCTCGCCCTCATCACGTACCGGTTCACCCCGCCAAAACGATACTTGTATTCTTCGTCTCCGCGCATGAAATCGAACTCATGGCGGCCGTGTTCGCAACACCATTGAATGGTGTGCGCGAGCAGGACCCAGCCGGGGGAGAGATCCATGAAGTCGCGGTTGACGCCGGAATTGTAGCCCCACAGTTTGTTCTTGTAATCGAAGTTGAGCGACGCGGCGGCTTTGACCCCGTCCACTTCGAGAAAGCCCAGCCAGAGGAAGCCGCCCCGCTGCGCGATGCGAATGGAGTTGGAAATCTGGTCGCGCATCACATCCCTGAGGAACATGGCTTTGTTGGGATCCTGGATCATGAGATGCAGGAACGACTCTACTTCAGGCTCGATGTCCGTATCCTTGTCCACAACGTAAAAACGGATCATGCCAGACTCGGCGGCGCGTCGCATTTTGCGCCTGATCTCGTGACGTTGTTTCTTTTCGAGGCGCGCCAGGTATTCCTCGAATGATCCGTTCAGGGCAATGCGCGGGGTGGGACGATAGACCTCCTCGTGATGGTCCCAGCCGCGTTTGGCGGATTCCGCCTTGAGGGCGGCAAGCGTGGGAGAGTTATCGGGGAGGTTATACCAATCGAGGGCGGACCAATTGTCGGGGAAGGTGGATGCGAGAAAGTCCATGAGCCCGGACAAGAAACGCGGTAAATCCTCCGCGCGTACGATCAAATCCAGGTAGTCGGAAATCTCAATCGAACCAACGAGCAGAAGCGCCTGCCGGCCGTCATATTCGGCGAGGAATAACGGGGCGATGCCAACGAGTTGATCGTTTTCAACCGCAGAGATCAATATCAATTCGACATCCTTCCACTCGCCGCCTCCGAGGGTGTTCCACCACTCGCAAAGATATTCGTAACGCGAGAACGGCGTATCGGCGATGCTTTGCACGACGAGCCCGTTCCACGTTCCCGCGTCGATCTCGGAAAAATCCTTGTGTAATTTAAAATTCATGGAAATGTTTCACCGCGAACAATTTATCCACCATCCAGTCACCAACCTTTCGCCTCTCCTTACTTCCTTATCATCCTTTAGATTTTACCAGTATAATGATAGCGACCTTTTGACCATTCTTACGCTGTGGCTACATTCGATCTCAACATCCTCCCCATCCATAGATACAACGGTCAGGAATTTGCAGACCTGCCCGGCCTGCTGGCGGTCACGCCGCCCCGCAAGACCGCGCGCGGGCGCGACAAGGACAACCTGATCGTTCATCTCACCCTTTCGGGTAACGCAAGATTCGAAACGCATGAGATCGAGGAATTGACGAGAAACGCCGCCGCGCAGTTCTATCAATCGCCCGGCTCGCTCACCTCCGCCATGCGGAAAGTGGCGGAAAGCATCAACAGTTCACTGCTCGAACGGAATCTATCCACCAGCGGGCGCGGGCAATACGCGCTGGGTCTGCTTGCGCTGGCGGTGATCCGCGAGAATCAATGCACCTTGTCCCTGTGCGGACCCACGCACGCGGTCTGGGTCAGCGAGGGGCAGTCGCGTCACGTCCACGACCCGGCGCTTTCAGGCAAGGGATTGGGGTCGAGCCAAAGCATCCAGACCTATTTTTCGCAGATCGAATTGCACGCGCAGAACCTGATCGTCCTGTGCGGCAAATTTCCGAGGGATTGGGAGGCGGATCTGCTGGGCGAACGTCCTCCCGCATCATTGGATGCGGGGTATCGCAAATTGACCTTCACCAAAGGCGACCTGAACGCGGTCTTGATCCAGGCGCTAAGCGGACAGGGGATCATCACCGTCATGCGACCGGACGTGACATCGCGTCGTTCCGACAATGCTCAACGCGATCACCCCCAGCCGACGGTCGTTCCCGTTATCGAGGAACCCACCGCGCCTGAAACGCTCGAACCACTATTCCCAGTATCTCAGTCTCCAATTCCCGATTCCCAATCTCCCGATCTCCAATCTCCAGTCTCTTCTCCCTCCATCACCGAAGAGGAACTTGACTCGCTCGCGGATTTCGCCGCGCACTACGTACAGCCATCCGCCTACGCGATCCCGCCGAAACCGGAAAATATGGCTCCTTACCCGATGGAGGAAACCCCGCCGCCGGCCACGCGCGCCTTCCCGCCGTCCATCCCGCGCGCAAAACCATCCGAACCGATGATCGAAGCAAAGCCGAAGATCGAACGTCAGTTTGAAGATGAACCGGCGGAGGATGAGAAACCCGATCAAATCGGGTCGCCGCCGCATTATGTGGGCAGGCCGAAGCCCGGCGCGCACGCCGAAGCGACGCGTCAGATGGCGAAAGTTGTCGCAGGCGGGATCCAGACCGGGCGGCGCGTGAACGAGCGCCTGGGGACGTTCATGCAGAGGTTCATCCCGCGCCTGCTCCCCAACGCCGATTCCACCCAGCCATACACTGTCCCAACCTATGCGATGGTCTTCATGGCGGTCGTCATCCCGGTCCTGGTGGTGACCATCGCCACCGTCGTCTATCTGCGTTTCGGTCAAAGCGTGCAATACGATGAATACTATCGTCAGGCGGTCATTGCCCGCGGCCAAGCCACCGGCGAGACCGACCCCGTGCGCCAGCGCGACGCGTGGATGCGGGTGCTCAGCCTCGTGGATCAGGCTGAACAATACCGCCAGACGGACGAAACGAAATTCCTGCGCGCCGAGGCGCAAGCCAACCTCGATAACCTGATGGGCATCGTGCGGCTCGAATTCGTCCCTGCTTTCACCGGGGGACTCGGCGGCTCCACACAGATCAGCCGTTTAGCCGCGAGCGAAAGTGACCTGTACATGCTCGATGCTGAACGCGGCAACGTCCTGCGCGCCGCGTTTACGGGCAGGAGCCTCGAACTGGATAATGCCTTCGACTGCAAGCCGGGCACACATGGCGGCAACCAGGTCGGCGCGCTCGTGGATATCCTCGCCCTGCCCAAGATCAACGCGCTGGGCGCGAGCGTTTTGGGAATTGACGCGAAAGGGAATCTCCTGTATTGCGCTTCGGGTCAGGTTCCGCAAGTCGCCTCCCTGCCTGACCTGCCCAACACGAACTGGAGCCGCATCACCGCCTTTGTCCTGGATGGCGGCAGGTTATACGTTCTCGACGCCGAAGCGCGCGCGGTGTGGGTCTTCGTGGGTAAGGACAGCGCGTTCACCGATCCTCCCTATTTCTTCTTCGGCAACCAGATCCCGCAGATCGAAAACGCCATTGATCTGGGGGTCAGCGGCGACGACCTGTACCTGCTTCATGCTGATGGTCACCTTTCCACATGCACCTTCAGCCGGATTCCCGACGCCCCCACCCGCTGCATTGATCCCGCGCCGCGCGTGGACAATATCGCCGCGCACCGCGACCTGGACGTCTTCAAGGATGCAAATTTCACGCAGATGACGCTCACCAATCCACCCAACACTGTCATCCTCCTGCTCGACTCCGGAAACCAGGGCGTTTTCCGCATCACGCCGCGCTCGTTCGAATTGCAGAATCAGGTTACCGGTTTCGCAGGCAAAGCCAGTCCCTTCCAACGCGGACCCGTCGGCGCGATGGCGGTCAGCCCGAATTACACGTTGTATCTTGCCATACGCGACCAGGTCTACTTCGCGACGAATCTTCCATGACCCTTCCACTTTCCATCTCCCTCCTCTTTCGTCATTCTAAGCCATGTCCCTCCTCGAATTCATCCTCTCCCTCTTCTTCCGCAGACGGAAAAGCCCGCCGCCTCCACCTCCCCCAACGCCTGTTCCCGATAACGAGACCGAACCTCCGCTGACGACGATTCTCAAGACCCTCGTCATCGTCTATGATCCCATCGTGGACAGGGCAGGCGGCAGAAAACTTTCAGAGCAAATGAGGTGGAACCGCGTCGAAGACCTCGCCACGGGATTCATGTCCGACATCCTGCAAGCCAGCGGAGGTCTGGCGCGTTACCAGATCGTCCAGCGCCTCGACGTGGACGACTTCCCCGCAAAAGTGGACGGCTACAAATACGACGCGCAGACCTATCTCGACGTCGCGCGCGGCGCAGCGCGTCCCTACATGCCGCAGGAGGCGGATTATCACGCCATCCTCGAACGTTTCAATATCCTGTCACTTGTCGCAAAAGGGGAAATAGACGAAGTGTGGATCTTCAATTTCCCGCACGCGGGTTTCTATGAATCCGTCATGGGCGGACCCGGCGCCTTCTGGTGCAATGCGCCCCCGTTGAAAAACACGGAGGCGGCAAAACGGCGCTTCGTCATCATGGGTTTCTCCCTCGAGCGCGGCGCCGGCGAAATGCTGGAGAACATGGGGCACCGCGCCGAATCGATCATGGAGAGAACGTTCGAGAAAATAACGGGAGAGGACAACCTGTGGAAACGCTTCATTCGGTACGAGCAGACCTCCCCTGGGAAAGCCGCGTGCGGCAATGTCCACTTCGCGCCGAACAGTGAACGCGATTACGATTGGAACAATCCGCGCCCCGTCCTCAGCGAATGTGACGATTGGCGGGATAACTTTCCCAAATTCAAGGGCATCACGCGCACGGTCACATCCGATGAATGGGGCAGCGGGGACATGCGCAAACATCATGTCTGGTGGTTCAGGCATTTCCCGAAAGCGGCGGGCAGAAAAAACGGCATTCACAATAACTGGTGGCAATATTTCATGGACCCCAATCGTGTGAGCGCGTGAACATTGATATTGGGAGAGAAGTTGATCGCGATGGGGGATTCAATCCAATTGAATAACATTACAGAGCAAGGTAGGTGGACGCTGGAGAACGTTCACCTACGCTCATAGCGTAAGAGACGCTCTCCAGCGTCGGACTTTGGGCTGTAATAATAATCAGCACCATGAATTGGAATATTGCAAATTTGCAATGTTCACTTCATGGGCAAAGAATACGATGGATGACAGGCTGGACGGGCATTTCATTCCCCCCGCCGGGCAGGTTTACAGGTTTGGAAGCAGGTAAAATGCGCGAATTCCTCGACCCGCGCCGAAAAGTTTTCCAATTTGCG
>CAYQOF010000004.1:0-30265 GCA_964419035.1 uncultured Anaerolinea sp.
ATGGGCATCAACATCTGGCTGATGAAGGGTTTTATGGACACCATCCCGCGCGCTATTGACGAATCCGGCATGGTGGATGGAGCGAGTCATTTTCAGATCTTCTGGAATCTCCTGCTCCCTCTTCTTCGCCCCATCCTGGTCGTCATCGGCATCCTATCCTTTATCGGTACCTACGGCGACTTCATCCTCGCCCGCATCCTGCTCAATGACGTGAACAAATACACCATCATGGTCGGATTACAAATCTTCACCGCAGGTCAATTCGACCAAAAATGGGGCGTGTTTGCCGCGGGCGCATTGATCGGCGCGCTCCCGATCATGATCGTCTACCTCGCCCTGCAGGATCAGATCGCAGGCGGCTTGACAGCAGGCGCGGTCAAAGAATAAAAAGATGAGGCGTTCGTTCGTCGTCATCTTCATGGTGATCATGGGGATAGCCCTGTTGCTGGGACAGGGCTATCTCCGCTTTTCAGCCAAGAATCCCGTTGATGCGCCGCCTATCTTCGCGGAGGTCAGCCGTCAGGCAGGGATCGTGAATAACCGCGTGGCAGGCATCGAAATGTCCGCGGGGATTGCCTGGGGCGATTATGACAACGACGGCTGGCTCGACCTGTACGTGACCGATCCGCTGGCAAAGAACACGCTTTACCGCAACAACGGCGATGGCACATTCAGCGTTTCGGAATTCGACGCTCAGGTCGCGCTCCCGAACGCCTACTCACAGGGCGCGACCTTCGCAGACTACGATAACGACGGCTGGAAGGACTTGTTCGTCGCCAACTGGGGCGCAAATACGCTATTCCGCAACGTGGAAGGACGCGGTTTCATGGACGTCACCGCGCAGGCAGGGATCACGGGTGACCACAACAGCAAGACCGCCTCGTGGGGCGATTACGACAATGACGGCTTCATCGATCTCTACATTGCCAACTGGTCGTGTTACCCCAAATGCGGACGCCAAATGGACGGCGACACAGACCGTCTGTATCACAACAACGGCGACGGCACATTCACAGATGTGACCGACCTGCTGATGGGCGGCGTGACGGGCGCAGGCTTCGTCGCCAGTTTCACCGATTACGATAACGACGGCGACCTCGACATTTATCTCGTCAACGACGAGTTCATCAATCCCATTGGCAATAAACTCTGGCGCAACGACGGCGCGGGTTGTAATGGCTGGTGCTTTACGCAGGTTGCGAGGGAAGCGAATGCCGATGCCAAAGTCTTCGGCATGGGGTTGGCCGCAGGCGATTACGACAACGACGGCGACATGGATTATTACTATTCCAACGTCGGACCGATGGAGTTGTTACAAAACCAGGGCAACGGCACGTTCAAGGAAGTCGCCGAACAAAGCGGCGTGCAAGCCGCGAACGGGATCGGTTGGGGCGCGGTCTTCCTTGATTACAACAACGACGGCTGGCGCGACCTGTATCTGGCGATTGCCGACACCACCGACCACAAGGATGTCGGCGCGAACCGCCTCTTCCATAACAACGGCGACGGGACGTTCACCTCCATCGCGTGCAACGACGAGTCAACCGACATCCGCATGAGCATCGGCGTCGCGTATGCCGATTACGACCACGACGGCTGGGTGGATTTGGTCGTCGGCAATCTCGATGAAGGCTATCGTCTCTACAAGAATCAACAAGGGCAAACTTCCAGCAATCACTGGCTTGCGATCGAACTGGTCGGCGCAGGACCCGTCAACCGCGACGCCGTTGGCGCGCGCGTGTATGTCACCACGCCCAACGGCATCACCCAGATGCAGGAGGTCATCAGTGGATCGAGCGTCATGGCGGGAAATGATCTCGCGCAGTATTTCGGCCTCGGGGCGGAGCGAAGCGCAGAAGTCCGCATCCGCTGGAGCAACGGCGAGGAGCAGGTCATCCAAAACGTCAAAGCGGATCAGCGTTACAAGATCCAATACGGCGAAACAGCGTTACAAACCTTGCCAACGAATCAAGTTGCGAAAGTTTTGAGCAAGCCATCATTCATTGATTATCTTCGCACGTTGAAAATCTCAAACCTGCGCTCATTATCGAACGACCCTGACACAAAACTTGCCTATCTGATGGATCAGGCGAACGTTAAACCGCCCACCAATCCCGAGCCGCCATCACCTGAATTGGTGAAACTTGGCGAAGCGCTGTTCTGGGATCCCGAACTCAGCGGCAACCGCGATATTTCGTGCGCGACATGTCATCATCCCGATCTTGGCACAGGTGATAACCTTTCTGTTTCAATCGGCACCAATGGATTTGGATTAGGTGAGCAACGGAACTTTGGCACTGCACGCGAACTCGTGCCGCGCAATGCCCAGCCGCTGTTCAATCTTGGATACGAGGAATTGGATGTGCTCTTCTGGGACGGGCGCGTCTTTGAGGACACTTCGACACGGCTCACCGCAAGCCCCGAAACTGGTTTCCACACCCCGGCCTCTGACCGCCTCCCGAGCGGACTCGACAGCCTGCTCGCGGCGCAAGCCATGTTCCCCGTCACCTCTCGCGATGAAATGCGCGGCAACCGCGGCGACGTGGACATCTTCGGCCAGCCCAACGAACTCGCCGCCATCGTGGATTACAAGTCGCGCCCCGTCTGGGAGGCGTTGATGAAGCGCCTGCTGGCGATCCCTGGTTATGTGGATTTGTTCAACGCCGCATATCCTGACGTGCCGCAGAATGAACTCGGCTTTCAGCACGCCGCCAACGCGCTCGCCGCGTACGAAATCGCCGTCTTCACCTTCGAAGACGCTCCCTTCGACCGTTACATTCAAGGCGACAAGACCGCGTTATCCAGTGAAGCCAGACGAGGCGCGCTTCTCTTTTATGGAAAAGCGGGCTGCGCGACCTGTCATTCGACAGGCTTGCTCACCGACCAGAAATTCCACAACCTCGCTGTGCCGCAGATCGGCGATGGCAAGGGACGCGAACAACCCTTCGATTTGGGTCGCGCCCGCGAGACAGGCAACGACTGCGACCGCTTCGCCTTCCGCACGCCGCCGTTACGCAACGTTGCCTTGACGGGACCGTGGATGCACAACGGCGCGTTCACCACGCTCGAGGCGACCGTGCGCCATCACCTCGATCCTGTCGCCGGTTTGCAGAACTACGATGCCAGCCAGTTGACCGCGTTGATGAGAGACAAATGCCAGGATCAGCCCGAGACGTTGGCCGCCATTCTACAGTGGTACACGCCGCAGAACGCCAGCGAAGGCGTGAGACTCTCGGATGAAGATATCCGCCTGATCCTAGTCTTCCTCGATTCGCTCACCTCCCCCAGCGCGCTGGATCTGAGTCACACCATCCCCGAATCCGTGCCGAGCGGTTTGCAGGTCGGGGGAAACATCTCGAACGAAAGACCAAGCGCGAATGCAAAACCGTAAAAATATGAAATCACTTATCAAAACTTTCTCGATCGTCCTCCTTTGTTCACTCCTGGCAGGCTGTGGGACAGCGACATCCACCGTCACGTTGCCCCCTCCCACGCCGACCGCGACGCCAGATTCCTCCGCGGGCACGGCAGGCTTTCCCTGGTGGCATGACACGGTCTTCTATGAGATCTTCGTCCGTTCTTTCCACGACAGCAACGGCGACGGCGTCGGCGACTTCAACGGCGTCACCGCAAGACTGGATTACCTGCAAGACCTGGGCATCAAAGGCATCTGGCTCATGCCCATCAACCCGTCGCCTTCCTATCACGGCTACGATGTGACCGACTACTACGCGGTCAACCCCGATTACGGCACCATGGAGGATTTCAAACGCCTGCTGGAGGAGGCGCGCGCCCGCGATATCAAGATCATCATGGACTTCGTGATGAACCACACCTCGAGCAGACATCCGTGGTTCCAGTCCGCATTATCTCCGGGCAGTCCTTACCGCGATTGGTATGTGTGGAGCGAAACCGACCCAGGCTATCTCGGTCCCTGGGGCGCGCAAGCCTGGTACCGCGCCAGCAATGGGCAATACTACTACGCCATCTTCTGGGATCAGATGCCCGATCTGAATTACGCCAATCCCGCCGTGCGCGAGGAAATGAACAAGATCACCAGATTCTGGCTCGAAGATGTCGGCGTGGACGGCTTCCGCCTCGACGCGGTGCGCTACCTCGTGGAAGAGGAGAACCGCCTCGCTGACTCGCCTGCCAATCACACCTATCTCGAGGAATGGGGGCAATACTATCGGGGTCTCAATCCGCAAGCCTTCACCGTCGGCGAGGCGTGGACGGGCAATTTCGCGGTGAAACGCTACGTCAACACCAACACACAACTCGATTCGGCGTTCAACTTCGACCTCTCCACTGCCATCCTAAAATCGGTCAAGGAGGGAAACAATACGTCTGTCTGGTTCACATTGCGAAGTACCGTGCGCGATTTCCCCGAACAGGACAACGCCAACTTCATCACCAACCACGACATGCCGCGCGCCATGACCGAATTCCGCATCGGCGACGCTCTCGGCAAGTCCAAAGCCGCCGCCGCAATCCTGCTCACCGCGCCGGGGATTCCCTTCATCTACTACGGCGAAGAGATCGGCATGGTCGGCACCAAGCCCGATGAACTCATCCGCACGCCCATGCAATGGGCTGACACGCCAGGCGCGGGCTTCACAGATGGCATACCCTGGCAGGCAATCAACCCCGATTTCACAGAAGTGAACGTTGCAAACCAGTTAGGCGACCCCAATTCCCTGCTGGAGACGTATCGCACGTTCATCCATCTCCGCAACGAACATGCCGCCTTGCGCGTGGGTCAGACCTACGTTCCCAATGTGGGTCACAGCAAGGTGGCGGCGTATCTGCGCGTGCTCGATGATGAGGTCCTGCTGATCGTCTTCAACCTTGACGACCAGCCCGTCAACGGGTACAAACTCGATCTCGCCCTCGGTCCGCTTTCGGGGAGTTACAACGCGAAATCCCTGCTGGACGCCTCGACAATCAATCCTCTCACCGCCAACGAGCGCGGCGGCATGGATGACTATGTCCCGCTCGCCGAACTCCCACCGTACAGCATCTTCATCATCCAACTCACGAAATAGCGTACTCGGCTCACGAAATAGCGCGTACTCGGCTCACGAAATAGCGTACTCGGCGTTCTCTTACGCCGACGGGGACGTTACACCTGCCCTGGCGGGCGGCGCCAGGGGAGAACGTCCCCTACGCACATAAACCGTTTTGAAAACCCGCCAAGGAACTTCAATGGAAGACTTCATCTTCGGAACGCTCGCCACAGACGAATCACGCCTCGCGCATTTGCGGGACACACGCGGCGGGATCACACACAACCACAAACGCCTCCCGCGTGACCCGTTACCTGGTCAGCCCATTCAAATTGACCTGACTCTCGGTCCTGACCACCCCCAGGACCGCGCCTGGATCTACTGGACGAACGATGGAAGCGACCCCGTTGGCAATAACGGCGTTGCATCCAAAGGCTACGCGACACAGTTGCAACCCATCGAATCCGAATGGGATACCTTCCTCTGGGGCTACATCCGCAAATTTCGCGGAGAGATTCCTCCACAACGCGCGGGAACCGTCGTCCGCTATCGCGTCGCGGCAGGCGGGGACGCGGAGGAGACCTTCGCCGACAACGGCGCGTATTACGCCTTCTACGCAGACGACGACCCGCCTCCCGCATGGACGAAGGACGCGGTCATCTACCAGGTCTTCGCCGACCGCTTTTTCAACACGAGCGGAGATTTCCCGCAGATCGAAGCCAAGCCTTCGCTCAAATGCAACGGCACGCTCAACGGCATCATCGAGAAATTGGATTACCTCGCTGAACTCGGCATCAACTGTCTGTGGTTCACGCCCATCTTCTCCAGCCCCAGTTATCACGGCTACGATGCGACCAGTTTCTTCGAGATCAACCCGCGCCTCGGCGATCAGGAGGATTTCAGAGAATTGATCGAGCGGGCGCATAATCGCGGCATCCGCATCCTGATGGACTTCGTCCCCAATCACTGGTCGAACCAGCACCCCACGTTCATCGAAGCCACGCAAGACCCGAACAGCGAATACGTGAGATGGTACACCTTCGAGCGCTGGCCCCACGAATACAAAAAGTTCTTCACTGCAAAGAACCTGCCGCAGATCAACCTGCGTTATCCGTCCGCCCGCCAGCACGTGCTGGATGCCGCCAAATACTGGCTGGAGTTCGGCGTGGACGGTTTCCGCGTGGACTACTGCATCGGTCCGACTCCAGACTTTTATGCGGACTTCCGCCGCGTCACGCGCACGACCAAGCCTGATTCGTGGACCTTCGGCGAAGCCGTGGACCCGCCCGACTCCCAACTCGCCTTCGAGGGCGGCATGGACGGCACGCTCGATTTCATGTTGTTGGAAGGATTACGAAAAACCTTCGCATTCGGCAAATGGAGCGCGAAACAATTCGCAGAATTCCTTGACCGTCACGAAGCTTACTTCCCCGAATCCTTCTCACGCCCGTCCTTCCTCGACAACCACGACATGAACCGCTTCTTATGGGTCGCGCACAATGACGTGCAAAAACTCAAACTTGCGGCGATGTGCCAGTTCACACTTGCCGGCGCGCCGGTCATCTACTACGGCACGGAGGTGGGACTCTCCCAGCCTGCGGACGTCATGCAGCACGGACGCGCCACCCACGAGGAGACGCGCATGCCCATGTTGTGGGGCGATGATCAGAACAGGGAGTTGTTCGAGCTCTATCGCGAACTGATTCGGATACGGAAAACCGAATCCGCTCTGAGACACGGAACACGCAACAACATCTTCGTCACCGAGGAAGTCCTCGTCTATCGCCGCGCGGATGGAGGGAACAGTATCCTGTGTGCGATGAATATTTCCGAGAAGGCGATGGAGTTCGAGTTGGATGTGGCAGAGTCAAGCTCATTGCTGACGACCAATTCCAATTGCAGGATTCAGGCTGAGGGACGCGTGAAGCGGATCGTCCTCCCGCCGTTCAGCGGGGCAATCGTCAAATGAACATGGAAATTTCGTTGGCGTTTTTGTACGCGCAGACAAATTGAAGTAGAATCAAACAAGCAGGACAAGAGTATCTTGTCCTGCTTGAATCTAAAACAAAGAGCTGATTACCTTACACAATGCTTCTTGGACGCTGAAAAACGCTGATTTTCGCTGATTCAAAAATAAAAATCTGCGTTTTCAGCGTGAATCAGCGTCCCGATTTTGAAAGTGTAAGGTAATTAAAACAAAGAGGTAATTTCATGACCATCACCGCGCCAGACTGGGTACAGGACGCCGTCTTCTATCAAATTTTCCCGGATCGGTTTGCAAAAAGCCCGCGCAATCCCGCAGGAAACCTGCCCTTCGAACCCTGGGACTCTCCTCCCACCCCGCACGGATTCAAGGGAGGCGACCTGTACGGGGTCGCTGAAAAACTGGATTACCTGAAGGACCTGGGGGTCACGGCTCTCTATCTCAACCCGATCTTTGCCTCCGCTTCGAATCACCGATACCACGCCTTTGACTATTATGAGGTGGACCCGTTACTGGGCGGAAACGACGCCTTCCGCGAACTGCTCGACAAGGCTCATAAAAAGAATATCCGGGTTATTCTGGACGGCGTCTTCAACCACGCCTCGCGCGGCTTCTGGCAGTTCCATCACGTGCTGGAATGCGGCGACGGCTCTCCCTACAAGGACTGGTTTCACTTCGACCCGGAACGCCTCGGTCGGAAAAAGCATTGGGGCGCGTATCCCGGTCCGCATGAGATCAAGGCTCTGGCGCATGAAGAGCCCAGCCTGACCGCCATCGGCTACGGCGCATGGTGGAACCTGCCCGCCCTGCCCAAATTCAACACGGACACACCGGCGGTGCGCGAATTTCTCTTCGAGGTTGCCGAATATTGGATCAAGTTCGGCGCGGATGGCTGGCGGCTGGACGTTGCAGAGGAGATAGACGATGACTCCTTCTGGCAGGAATTCCGTCAGCGGGTGCGCGCCATCAACCCCGAAGCCTACATCGTGGCGGAGATCTGGCATGAGTCGCGCCGCTGGCTGCAGGGCGACCAGTTCGACGCCATCATGAACTACGATGTGACCAAGCCAGTCATCGCCTTCTTCGGCGGGAAATACCTGGATCTGTCAGTCCTGCACCAGCAAACCAATTATCACGACATCAAACATTCCATTGACGCGCACGAATTCGCGGACCGTATTGATCACAACCTGGGGCTGTACAAAAAGGACATCACCTGCGCCCAGATGAACCTGCTCGATAGCCACGACACACCGCGTTTCCTCTCCTGCGTCAGCGGGAACAAGGACTCGCTCAAACTGGCGTGGTTCTTCCTGTTCACCTATCCCGGCGCGCCCTGCATCTATTACGGCGACGAGATCGGCATGGATGGTAAACACGATCCCAACTGCCGCAAATCCTTCCCGTGGGAGGAGCATAAATGGGATAAGAATCTGCGTGATTACGTGAAGGGGTTGATCGCGCTTCGGAAAAAGAATCCCGCGCTGCGGCGCGGCGCTTTCAAGCGCTTGTGGTCGGCGAACGGCACCTACGCCTTTTCGCGCTCGCTCGACGATAAAACATTTGTCGTGGCGGTGAATGTGTCAGAATCGCCTCAGCAGATTCACGTCACGTATGAAGCGAAGAAGGTTCCGAGTCCGATCTTCGGCGAGGCATCCGAGGTCATCATCGAGGACAAGCGGCTTAAGTTCACCATCCCCGCGAGAGGCGGAGTAGTGTTGAAGTAACATCGCTCCCACCGGGCTCGAAACCTGGTGGGAGCAGTTTTTTAACCTGGCGCTTTCTGGCAGTTTTGAATCTGGCTTTGGCGGTTGGGAAAAGGTAGGATGGGAAAAAAATCCCGGAACGAAATTGGACCAGACGGGTTTAATTTCACAGGGAGAAGGAGAACCTCATGACGATGCAAAACGCCCAGGAAACTTTGAACCGCATCCTCGCGGACTTGAAAAGCGGGGATGAGACCCGCGAACTTGCCGCCCTTCGCGAATTGGAAGCCACCGATTTCAGCAGTGAAGCCATCCTTCTTCAACTGGAAAAACTGGCATCGAACGCCAGCGGCGCGGTGCAAAAGTCCGCGCTCGAGGCGTTGAGTCTCAAGACAAATCAGTTTGTTGCGTCGAATCTCTCCAGCCTGCCAAAATATGATCGCGGGGTGATCTTAAAGGAAATTGACAAGTGGCGGAACGCCGGACTGCTCGACGAGGAACTGGCAGAGATCATCAGTAGACGGTATGATTTCGATCTCAAGCCCGGCATACCGATCAAGACAGTCACATTGCCGCGGGTGGATAAGCCGGAACCAATGGTGGAACCAGAATTGGCACAACCAGCCGCCTCAACTCCTGCGCCGGCTGCGACCGCATTGGCACCCTCGCCTGCTGCGCCTCCGCTACCTTTTGGGCACGATGTCAGCGCGAAACCGGCGGAGTCTCGCCCCTCGCTCACGCAAGTTCTCCTGAGCGAGACCAGCATCCGCATCTATTTATATCTCGGCGCGTTCTTCGTGATCGCCGCGGCTGCGATCCTTGCCGCGCTGGTCGAAGCTGCGCGTCTGCCAATCCTGTTGATCGCCACCGTCGCCTTTGCGGGTGGTGCGATCGGCTTCAAGAAGCGCCTGCCCCAGCCCAGTTTTGCGTTTGCCATCGTCTTTTCCTTCCTGCTCCCCATTGACGCGAACGTGATCGCAGACAACCTGAACCTTTCCGCGCGCGGCGGACACGGATACTGGTCCGCCATATTCTTGGTCATGGCGTTCATCTGGGGGTTCGGTACGTGGTTTTATGGATCGCGCATGTTCAGCCTTGCTGCGTTCGCCGCGCTCGCTCTCGGATTCCTGCGGCTGGTGGGCGCGTTGGAACTGACGACATCCTGGTCTCTCCTTTCGGCTGGCTTTTCCAGCCTGGCTGGTTTGACTGGTGTGCGCCTCCTCAGGAACTGGAAAAGTCAACCCTTTGCGCAGCCCCTTTTCCTCGCGGCGCAACTCATGCAGATCCTCACCCTGGTTCTATCTTTCAACATGGTGGGGATCAATCTATTCGTCGAGCGAATCTCCGCGAACGGCTGGATCGCGCACACCCTGATCTGGCTGTTCGCCGCCTCCTTCTACACCGCAAGCGGGATCCTGTTCCCGTTCGTTCTCTTCCCGTGGATGTCTGCCGCGGCGCTCTTCCCCGTTCCCCTGCTTTTGCTCACAGCCTTCGATGCTTCGGCGACCGCCTTTATCGCGGGGTTCGGTGTGTGGGGCGCGCTCATGGCGTTCGCCAGCGAAGCCGCGCGCCGCGTCAAACGCCCGGAGGCGGGACAGTATCACCTCCCGCTGCTGGTTCTGTCCCTGCCGTTGTTTCTTGTCTCCATTACCTGGGGTCTCATCGAAAATGCCACCCATGGATTCGCTGCATTCCTCGGCACAGCCATCACCTATACCCTGCTCAACGTTTTTCGTCCGCGCTGGTACGTGTGGACGACCGCGCTCCTTGCCGGGCTGGGCGCATACTTCACGTTCTTCGCGCTGCCTTTCATGCGTAACACGGAGGTCTTCTTCGGCTTCCAATTGCTGGGAGCAAGCCTGCTCCTGCTCGTCCCCGAACTATTTTCCCGGGAACGCCTGACCTTTGCGCGCACGTGGAACGTTCCGCTGCTGGGGCTGGGAATTTTAGTCACAGGTCTCAATTTGTGGTTCGTGCATGTCATGCTGCTCGAAGGCGGGACCTATCTTGCTCACGCGGCAGTCATTCTGGGTGTTTACGCGCTCCTGTTCGCGGCGCATGCGCTCCACTTCAGACAGCCCCTGCTGGGATACCTCTCGACTGCCTCGCTGGCGTTGACCGTCCACTACGCGCTCGCGCACTTCGAACTCGACCTGTGGATGCCGGTCCTCACCGGTTTGGCAGTTGCATATTATCTGGCGGGTTACCTGCTCACACACAGGGATGCGCCCCGGTCATGGGGGAACATGTTCATCATCAGCGGGCTTGCGCTCGGCGCCCTGATCGCGGTCATTGCCGGGCTCACGCTCAAACCGACCGGCGGCTGGTACGCGCTGGTCATTGCGGCGTTGTTCATGATCGAACTTTACACGCGCCGCAACAGCAACCTGGAATTCCCCGCCCTGTCACTTATCAGCATCGCCTTGATGGTGTTCCTCAACGACTTCAAGATCGTTCAACTCGCCTATTATCTCTTCGGGATTGGTCTCATCTGGCTGACAGGCGACGCGGTCTTCCGCCTCACGCTTTCACACAGAAACATGGGACTCATTACAAAAGGGATCGGCGCGCTGGTCACGTTTTCGGCTGTGTTCTTCATCGTCATCAACAACGACCTCGCCTCGGACGCCGCCGCGGTCTGCTTCGCCGTTTACACAGCCTTTTTCGCCGCCTATGCCTTGATCCACAAAACGCCTGCGCTGGGGTATCTCTCCACCGCCGCCGCGTCCGCGGCAACGTTCTACGCGCTCGATCACTTCAGGGTCGAGGCATGGATGCCGGCCTTCACCGGCTTGTCGCTGGCGTATTACATTGCCGGATACCTTCTCCGCAAACGAACTGCCGGGTGGGCGGAAACCTTCCGCTACAGCGGGCTGGCGCTGGGCGGACTCGTGTCACTTCTCGCGTTGGTCAACCTCGAAGCGGCGGGAGGCTGGTACGCGGCGGTCGTCGGCGCGCTGTTCGTCGTCGAAACGGTATCCAGCCGGAATGGATGGTTCGAAGCGGGGGCGTATGTCCCATTCAGCATCGCGGCGTTCCTCGTCCTGAACGATTTCAACATCCGCCAGGATTCTTACGTTCTGCTGGCATCGAGCCTCGTGTGGCTGGGCGGGGATGTGATCTTCGAAAAGACTTTCAGGGAACGCAAGGCGGGAAAGATCGTGCAGTTCATCGGCGGAGGCATTGCCGCGTTCAACGCCGCTTTGCTGTTGTTGTTCAGCCCGCACATCGAAGCCGCGGTCTGTTTCGGCGTGTACGCGTTGTTATTTGGGTTGTATGCCTGGCTTTACCGGCAAAGCCTGCTCGGTTACGCCTTCACGGTTTCACTGCCGCTCTCGGTGTTCTTTGCATTCCGCGCCGCAAACTGGGACGGGTGGCTGTTCTTCGCCCTGATCGTCGTTGCAGCGTTGTATTACACAGTCAGTTATTTCATGCGCCGCGCGTCGCTGTCGGTGAAATGGGACGAGATGTTCCTGTTCAGCGGGCTTGGGCTGGGAACGATCACCGCGCTCTCGGCGCCATTCCAGAGCGGCGGGGTCGAGAACGCGCTGCCGATCGCCGTCGCCGCGACCTTGTATGCGTTCGAGGCATTTGCGCGGAAGAACATCTGGCTGGCTTTCCCCGCCAACGGGTTGTACCTGGTCTCATATTTCACCATTCTCTTCAGGCTGGAGGTGGAGGAGCCGCAATTCTTCAGCGTCGGCGCGGCGGTGCTGGGCATGATCATGCACTACCTGCTGGTGCGCGCCAAGAGCAAAACCGGCGCGTTCGTCATGGGCATGCTCTCGCAACTCGTCCTGCTTGGCACGACCTACATCCAGATGATTTCGACATCGGAGTTGCGTTTCTTCTTCATCCTGTTCACGCAGTCGCTGGCGGTGCTGGTCTATGGGATCGTGATGCGCTCGCGCAGTCTCGTGATCGCGCCCATCGGGTTCGCGGTGCTGGGTGTTGTGACGGTGCTGTACAGCGCCTTGAAGGACCTGTCTGTGGTGTTCATCATTGGTGCGGCAGGAATCACACTGCTGACACTTGGAGTTCTCGCCGTGCTGATGCGCGAACGGATCACCACGCTCGCGGAACGGTTCAGTGACTGGAATGCGTGAGAGAGCAAACGTCCGTAGGTTTCCCGACGACGGAAGATGGATTCCTATAAGAATTGAAACTCGTCTGAACGAAACATCCGGTCAATAAGCGCACCGCGCCAGCCAAACGGAGGAAGTGGCATGGACGAAGAGGCACTTCGATGAATTGCCTTTTTACCATTTCTTTACGGCACGTTTCCTCCGCCGAAGTTATCAATCAATACATCTTTGGCATTTCCGAACCAGATGCCCAGATAGCCGCCGCTGGCATAGTGGGGCCAGGTAGCAACATTGCGCGTGCCCAGCAAGACGCCGTTCCGATAGACTTCCACTGTGCCATCTGCCCGCGCCCGCGCGCCAAACTGGTCGCCATTCACGAACGTCACAGGAATATCCGCGCCGTGCTGTACCCAGGACTGTGCCTGATCGAACGTCCACACCTGGACGCGATTCCCCACCGCGTCGTACCAGATTTCGATAAACCCATAGCCCCAGCCGCTCGTGCTTTGGGATTTGAGGATCAGATCCTGATCGGTGGCTGTTGCGCTGATCGAGGAGAAGGTGAAATAGACCTCCTGGTTGGGTCCAAAATACGCGTTGTTCCAGTAGATATCGAGGTTGGCATTCCTGGATTTGACGAGGAGTTTGTTCGATGAAATGTTGTAGCCAGCGGTGTTGCCCGACCAGTTACTGCCAATCGCTCCATTCGCCCGATTGAAGTTGTCCAGAATGCCCGTGCTTGGGAAGACCGATGCGGGTGTTGCCGTCTTCGTGGCGGTCGCAGTTGGGGTAAATGTAGGCGTTGGCGTGAATGTGGTGGTCGGAGTGGGAGTTCCGCCGGCATTGATCTCCGCCCATGCATGACTCATTGTCAACCCAACCAGCGTTTGCATGTTCAGATCTAATCTCTCATGTTGAATAACAGTTTGGAGTTCGAGGCTCGCACCTGATTCAAGATTCAACAAGAAGCTATTTACAGCATCAACTTCCTGCTGTGAGATGAACACGGTATTACCCTGCCCATCCAACAAGGCGCGTAGTTTTGGTTCCCAATCTTGCAGCAAAATCAATCCTTCTTGATACAACGCAGGATTTGCCAGCACCAAGTCGCCAATTTCGGGACCATGTTCATAATACAAATCAATGTATGCATTACCCTGTGGTGTAAGACTCAATAATTCATCTCGTACACGGTAGAAAAGTTGAACATCGAGGGTAATTTCTTCGATGGAACTGACTAAATTCGATGAGACCAACGACATCCACTTGAATTGTTGTGAGTTTGATTGGCCACTCGAACCCGAGCAATAAAACCATGGTTCCCACGGACAACTTGATGCTGGGGTTGGCTGTGGCGTGAAAGTGAGCGTTGGACCGCTGGAAGTCGGTATGGAAGTAGGAGTGCCGAGAAAGGCATTCTCAAATATTTGGTAACTAAACGAGCCTGAATTATCGGCGTAATACGAATCGCCGACATACATTTGCAATTGCGTGCTATCTGCAAGCCAAAGGAATGTATAGGTATGGTTCGGGTCGTAAACCGTCTGCCCATTTTGTGCGGCAAGAGCCACCTCATTAAAACGTATTGCCGGCCCATAACGACAAAAACAACCGTATGGGTTTTGATAGTTATTCCACTGCGCATCGCCCAGGATGGAAGAACTATAGTTGACAACGCCCGAAACGACAATTCTATATTGCATTCCCGGGATGAGATTCGAAATCGTTACAATTGCAGGCCCTCCATTATTTTGGCTGGGTATTGCCCCCTGATAAATTGGATTGGGTGTTGATGTGGGTAATGGCGTGTTTGTTGCCGGCAGTGTCGGCGTTGGCATGGATGGTGTAACATCCTGCCATCGAACGGCATCGAAAAACACCATATATTTTCCACTTTGTATCGTATCAGTTGTAGAATCTCGCAAGATGAGAACACTTGTTCCCGATCCAAATTGGATTTCTGGATATTGCGGACATCCATTCGGATCATTTTCATACGGAACTGCACATAACGTTGTGAACTGACCTGCATCACGGCTTTGATCAGCATAAAGCGTAACCGATTGAATGTTACCCTGTGTGTCATGATAATACAGCGAGTAGGTCGCTTTTTTTGTGGGAACAGGATCGGCTGCAGGATTTGGGTCCGCCGGCCAGTAAGCCTGTACTTCATATATTCCAGGTTGTTCGATATTTACTCCCCATACGCCCCAATAAATCGAACTTGTTTTGGAACTTGGATCTGGAGGCAAAGTTGCATAATGAGTTAGATAGGACCACCAAGAATCATTTTGATAACCTGCATTCAAATGATTCCAATCACTCCCAGAAGAAGGAGGATTGAACAACTGTGCCTGTGTTTCCATATTATCAACTGTGAGATAACCATCTCCCGCTTCATCCCCAAGCCATAACCAATAACTTTTCAATCCATCAAACAAAGTTCCATCGTAACTCTCCCACGGATCGGGCACATCACCCCACCAGCCAAAAGGGTCAATATTTTGGCGCTCACCAATGTTGGCTTCATATCCTACACCAAAGTGTAAGTGATCTCCTATCGGGTTGGGCGACTTGTTGCTTGCGTTGCCGATAATTTGCCCCTGCTCTACATATGGCCTCTCTGCGCTGACATCCGAGCAGAGTATTCCGTTTGGAATATATAATGGGTCCATATGTAGATAGGATGTGATTAGCCCATTTTCATGTTCAATCCATAGTGCTCCATAATCACTGAAGCATTCAACAATATATCCTGCCGCTGCGGCTTTCACCGAAATATCGCTAATAGCATAATCATAAGCGGGGTGACCGCTGTAACAGTAATTGCCTGAGCCTGTGTCACCGCCATATCCACAGTTATCTGGCGATGGAATTCCAGTGAAACTGTATCCATCGAAACGGAACATGTCCGTTCGATCCGATTCAAAAGTATAGATGGGGTAATGATGATCAAAGAATGAGGTAATATGACGAAAGGGATAAGCCAATTGATCAAAGGGACGCTGGAGAAAAGGTGCCACAACATTACTGCTTGTGGCTGTAAATGTTGAAACCTTGTCGGTAGTTTGAGTTGGGGAAACTCCAAATATCGCTGTGAAATTTGATTGCCAGTCTTGCAATTTGGATAGATCGCCATTGAAATAGTGATATAAGACATAGGTGGCGCCATTAGCCACTGGGTACTGATTCTGGTCTACCTGTCCATGAACCCATTCCGACGTGTACTGAAAGAGTGCCGCGCGAATGTTTTCCACCTCGGATACCAGATCGCCATTCGCTGGAAGTTCCCAATTCCGTTCTACGCCATAGGTCACCAGAATTACGGCTGGATTTATCCCTGTGCCCCATTCGGGACCAGCAGCAGTCTCATGAAAGATAACTCCAGCACTCCTCATCTCGCTATGATCCTCCTGCCGAAAGTCAGCCCATGCTACATTCTGCTCCACCAGAATGCGGTCGAAAAGGGTAGGTCCCCCTGGCTCCAATGCCGTCAAAAGATCATCAGAGAGAATAAGCAACGACTCTTGTGCAACAACATTCTTCCATCCAAGGAAACTGAATCCTCCAAGGAATAGAATTAAGATAATTGTGTAACTCATTTTTGATTGGATGCAAATGGCTTTCATTTTGACCTCCTAATTACTTGTCAAAAATCTTCACTTCAAAGGCGACTCACCATATATCCGCACATAAGTGTGACACCAGTCTTGCAATTTGGATAGATCGCCATTGAAATAGTGATATAAGACATAGGTGGCGCCATTAGCCACTGGGTACTGATTCTGGTCTACCTGTCCATGAACCCATTCCGACGTGTACTGAAAGAGTGCCGCGCGAATGTTTTCCACCTCGGATACCAGATCGCCATTCGCTGGAAGTTCCCAATTCCGTTCTACGCCATAGGTCACCAGAATTACGGCTGGATTTATCCCTGTGCCCCATTCGGGACCAGCAGCAGTCTCATGAAAGATAACTCCAGCACTCCTCATCTCGCTATGATCCTCCTGCCGAAAGTCAGCCCATGCTACATTCTGCTCCACCAGAATGCGGTCGAAAAGGGTAGGTCCCCCTGGCTCCAATGCCATTAGGAGGTCATTGGAAAGAATTTGAATTTTGTCTTGCCATTGTTCTGAGTCGCAGAAATCTTGAGTAGCGGTGAGGGTGATTGTTGGTGCAATCGTGAGGGTAATCGAGGGAGTAATTGGCGTGTGGCTTGGCAATTTCGTCGCGGTGGCAGTTGGGACAGGCGCAACATTCCCACAAGCCCCAACCAATAATGCGATGAGGATCATGGAAAATACAGTCAATTCCCGCTTTGGTGTTTTCATCAATGACATCATAGCAAACTCCAGAGGCGAATACAACTGGCGTTTAAGCCAGTTTTTCAAATCAAATAGAGAAACATTATCCAAATCAATCAGTGATCCACCCTTTCTTAAACGCATGATAAACGGCTTCGGTTCTGTTCTTCACGTTGAGTTTATCGAGAATGTTCCCCACATGAAATCGAACCGTCCGTTCTTCGATTTCGAGAACCAGCGCGATCTCGCGATTTTTGCGTCCCCGCGCCAATAGTTCCAATACTTCACATTCACGCCCGCTTAAAGGATGTTCTATGGTTGGGTTGGGTTGGGTTGGGTTGGGTTCATCGTGCATGATCCTCCACATATTTTGTCTGACAGATTTTGTCAGCCGCAAGGTTATTATCGCGCAACCCAGGCTACAAAACAGACTGCAAAATTCGGGGGTAGATTAAAATATCAGGCAAGTTGAAATTCACTTTGATCGCCCGCTTACACGCCAGCGCTGAGCGGCAGGGTGTTCCCCTGACCAGCCGTTGAAAGAAGAGCAAGCCACATTCCATTTCGACCATCTCGAATTGCACGCTCTGTGATTACGCGCCTCACAATCCCTACCCCCAAACCACTTCGACCAACCTCGGCAAAATCTCACCTGACTTGCCCTGAAAGAAATAATCCGCTTTGGGGGTGAGCGGGGTCGGCTCGGCGTTGATCTCGATCACGACCGCGCCGCGGTTGCGCGCCGCAAACGCCAGCGACGCGGCAGGCTGGACGACTCCCGACGTGCCTATCGAGAAGAAGACCTCGCACGTCCGCGCCGCTTCGACCGCCGCTTCGAGTTGATCCCTCGGCAGAGCCTCGCCAAACCAGACGACGTCCGGTCTCAGCAAGCCGCCGCAGACCCCGCATTTCGGCACGGATTCGGTATCGTCGCCCCACGTTTCAGCGAACGTATGACATTCCGAACAGCGCACGCGCTGGATGTTTCCGTGCAGTTCGAGCATGTTTTTACTTCCCGCAAAGCGATGCAAGCCGTCCACGTTTTGGGTGATGAGGATGAATTGGGGAACACGCTTCTCGATCTCCACCAGCGCGTAATGACCGGGATTGGGGCGCACAGATTTGACGGCTTCACGCCGCCACGCGTACCAATCCCAGACAAGTTTGGGATCGCGGGCAAATGCGAGGGGTGAGGCGAGGTCTTCGGGCTTGTACTGCTTCCACAACCCATCCTGCGCGTCGCGAAAGGTGCGGAGTCCGCTCTCTTGTGAGACCCCGGCCCCAGTCAACGCGACCAGATTACGGGTCCCGCGCAGAAACGTGAGGAGGTCCGGGGGAAAGGTCACGGCACGACCGGCTGACATCTCACCAGAGAAATGTTGCGGTCGTAGATCTGGGTGCGTCCGATCACTTCGTAGTTTTCGGTGAGCGCCACGAGTTGGTATTCGAGCCAGGCGTCCTTGTAGAAATAGTAACGCCGGATATTAAATGTGCGCACGTCGTAATTGAATGAGCCGTTATCCGCCTTGATCATGATCGCGCCCGAACCCCATTCGCTGACGTTGAGTGTGTTCTTCTTTTCGCGCAGCCGCATGAACAACAACACCGTATCGGTATTGACCTGGTCCGCGACGAACGCGCTGATCTTGACGTTGCGCGGCATGCACGGACCTTCGTTCCAGTAGATCACGTTGTTGGAGATCAGGACAGCCAGAAAGCCCTCGTTCTTGGGCGTGAAGTAATCACTGCCAATTATGTTGGAGGGCGGCGCAAAGGTTGGACGCGGCGTGGGCGTGTCGGTGGGCGCCGCCTCGGGAACGAGCGGCGTGTCGGTGGGAGTAAAGGTGACCGGCGTGCTGGTGGAGGTGGCGAAAAGGTCCTTGGTCGGGATCAGCGTAACTGTAGGTTGAGGCGTGTTCGTATCCGCAGGGAGGGGCGTGGGTGTGGAGATGAATTGCGCAATATCAGGCAGGGAGGCACAGCCAGCCAGAAGGATCGAGAGCAGGAGCATGTGAACAATTCTTTTCATGGGATAACCCTTTCGGCGGACATCCATCAGGGATTGAGAACTTTGCAATGCGTGAGCGATATACTGGTGCGATCCACGACGGAGCGCCCCAGAACCTTGAGGCTGGCGGTGGAGCCGACAAATTGGTATTGCAGCCAGGCATCCTCGAACTTCCGATAATCATGAATTTGATCCAGTTCGATGTCATAGAAATAAGCGCCCTGCTTGTTGGTGCTCATAATGGCGCCCCCGCCCCATTCCGTGCCGCGTCCGCTGTATTTATCCTGCAAACGATAGAACAGCAGAACGTATCTCAATCTTCTCGGAGCGGCAACCTGGACGATAAAGCGGATCGAACGCGCGCCGTCGCACGCGCCTCCCCAAACGAGTTGATTGGTGGATCGCTGCACGGACAGGAAAATGTTGGGTGAGGGTGTGAACAGGCTGGGATCCATCGGCGCGAGCGTGATCGTCGGGCGGATTGTAGGGGTGTGAGTGGGCGTGGGCGTATTGGTGACAACCGGCGTCCCGGTGGGCGGCGTGGTTGTGGGCTCCTCAGTGTTGATGGCAAAAAGGTCCGGGGTATTCGTTGCCTCGCGCGGCTGGATCAAGGTAACCGTCGGGGCCGGTGAATTCGTGGGCGCAGGCGTAGGCGATTGCAGGAAGGCAAGCCCCTCGGGCAACGCGGAACATCCGCTTACGGTAATCAATAGAATGACGAATAAAATTCTTTTCATGATTTCCTCATCGGCGCTGGCAGGACCAATTTTATCAATTGTATCCGCATTATGTCAGAGCGAGGGCGGTTTTTCCAGATCAAACTTCTGCTGGCGAGGAGAGCGCTTCCCGGATCCTTCGCGGCGCCCGGGACAGGAGCCGCAATGAAATCAGGGTTCCCATCTCGGCTGCCAATCCGGTTCGGGGTGGTCAGTGACCTGACGTACATCCGTCCCATCCGGGCGCATGATGAACAGGTCAGCCTGGTTGTCATTTCGCAGAGAATTGAAGGCGATCCACTGGTCATCGGGAGAGAAGGAGGCGGAGGCGTTGTTGCCTCCGTTCGTGAGTTGAGCGGCGGTTTTGCCCTCCACGTCAACGAGGAAGATGTTCTTATCGCCCTGCGGACCCGCGTAGATCAGCAGGTATCTTCCATCGGAGGACCAGTCGAGACTGCCGCCGATTCCCGCCAAGCCGTAGGTTAATCGGCGTGCATTCGTCCCATCCACCCCGACGAGGAAGACCTCGTACTCATTCGGGCGGTCCACCGCCATGGCAAAGGCGATTGTGTTCCCATCCGGCGACCAATCTGCGGCAACGATGGTGTTGGGACCCGCAAACAGCAGGTTGGGATTCGCGCCGGTAATATCCACCGTCCACAGGGAGGTGGGACCTTCCCCGGCGCGGTTCGCAAAAAGGATCTTCATCCCGTCCGGCGAGAAACTCGGCGAGACGACGTTACCGATATTTTCGGTGAGGCGGATGAGGCGCGCGCCGTCGAAGAGGAAGAGGAAAAGATCGAACACGCCGCCGTTCTGGTTCGAGGCGTAGACGATGGAACCTCCCAGCGGCGAATAAACGGGATAGTAATTGTGCGCTTCGGTATCCGTAAGCTGCACATAGCCCGTCCCGTCCGCGTTGACCATGCACAACTGGTTGAAGTCGCCGCGCGTGCAGGTGAAGACGAGGCGTCCAATGTGCTCCTTTGTCGGCTTGGGGGCAGGCGTGCGCGTTGGCGCAGGGGTCGAAGTTTCAAGGTTGGGACCATTTATCACTGCAACGTTGATCGGATCGACCGGGATGAGAAGGCAGAGCGCGATCACGGCAGCCACCAGGAACAAGCCAAGAGGCAGACGGATGCGGGAGGTCCGATTCCGACGGGTAAAGATGCGCCGATGAGACATACGGGCAATAGGATTTTACATCAGAGTCGGTTTTGTGATTTCCCCCGTTTGGAGAATCTCATTGCGAGCAGCCCTCATCCTGAGTGAAGGGTAACGCAGTCGAAGGAGCGCCGCTCGCAATGACATCGCAGGGTTAGGGCGGCGGCAGAGGGCAGATCAGATCCTTCAGGCGGTTGGATTGGACGCCGTTGTACTCGAACCAGACTTCGTGACGCGACCCGGGACGCTCACCTCCCAGCGTGAGCAGGTTGCTCAGGCTGAAAACGCTCGCCCAATTCGTGCCGACCTGCAGCGTGGTCTGTGGATAGACCACCCCCTGCGGATCCAAACCTGCGTGCCAGACGTGGAAACTGCCGGTCGCATCACTGCCGTTCACGCGCGCCCGAACATCAATCTGACAGCCAACCCCATCGTTGAGATACCTGACCGAGAGGAGCGTCACAGAGGGCGGAAGGACAGGCGTACTGCTTGGCGTGGCAGTGGAAGTCGGCGTCAGGCTGGAGGTGGGCGTGAGGGTCGGAGGAGCGGGGCTGGGCGTCACGGTGGAAGTTGGCGTATTCGTCGAAGGAGCAGGGCTGAGCGTCGGCGTGGCGCTGAGGATCGGCACCGGCGTCAGCGTTGTAAATGCAGTCGAGGTCGGAGGCGGCGTGACCGTCGGAATCGAAGCGATGTGATCCCTGATATTAGCAAGCACGGCGTCGGTCGTTTGCCGCATCCCGCCGAAGGACTGCACAGCCTGCGCGTTCACCTGCCTCGATAGACCGCTGAGGCGCGTTGCCAGCGCCCCGGCGTTGATCTCCGAGCCGTCGTCCAGGATGACGATCTCGCTGTAGAGTCGCTCAACCAGTGAGCGGGTCTGAAAGAGCCGCTCGAGATCCCGCCACTCGTCCCGTTCGCAGTCATCGCTCGCGCCGCTGATCTGGATGATCACACGGATGCTGTGCGGCGGCAATCCGTTGAATTGCTCCTTCGCAAGATTGAAGGCGGTGAAGATCGAGCCTCCTCCCGCAGGCTGGAGTTGACCGATCTGGCTGAGGATGTTGCGCTGGGAGGTGAAAGGCATCCGCAGGACGGAAGGCTCATTGCACAGATCCAGTTCCTCGGTCGGGGATGAAGCGCCGATCACGACCAAGCCGAAGTTTGCTTCCGGCTCCAAGCCTTTGATGACCGCCTCAGCCGCAGCGCGCGCCGCCTCCCATTTGGTCTTTCCATCGAAAGGCTCTTTCATCCGCTCTGAAGCGTCCAAAACGAGCATGTAATAAATGGAATTTGCCAGCGGCGTGGGCGTGGCAGGTTGAATGGATGTGGCAGTGGGCGGAGGCGTAAAGGTAAAGGTCGCGCTCGGGATGAGCGTCACCGTCGGCTGGGGCGGGGCGGTCGGACTGGGAGTCGCCTCCAAGCCTGAACAACCCGTTACCAGCAACAGGAGGAGCAAAAGGAGGAAGGATGAAGCCTTTCCCGCGCGGGTTCGTTCTCGTTTGTTCATGAGCGATCCAATTTTACAATGAAACTCACTCCCATACCCTTGCATTCGATGAGGGATCATGACACGTTCATTGCAGGTCTATCTGAGGAATTTGGTCAATTCCTTCCCGGACATGGGACGACTGAGCAGGAATCCCTGCACATTGTCGCATAACTGCGAACGCAGAAATGCAAGTTGCTCATCCTTTTCCACGCCTTCGGCGATCACTTCGAGTCCAAGGGAACGAGCCATGTCAATGATCGCCTTGACAAGCGATTCGCTCTTTTGATTGAGCTGTATATCCTGAATGAAGGACTGGTCAATCTTCAGGACCTTGAGCGGAAACTGCTTCAGGTAACCGAGGGAGGAATGCCCGGTTCCAAAATCGTCGAGCGAAGTGCGGACTCCCAATTCATTCAAATCGTTCATGATCCTGATGGTATATTCCCGGTTCTGTACGGCAACGCTCTCCGTTATCTCCAACCGCAGGGCATCGCTGGGCAAGCCTGTTTCTGTAAGGATTCGGTTCACCTTCTCAACCAGGTTCTTCTCCCGAAACTGGCGCGCCGAAACGTTCACAGACACCCAAAAACCGGGGCGCCCGTCTTCCCGGCAGGCTTTCGCCTGTTCGCATGCTTTGCGAAGAACATATTCCCCGATGGGCAGGATCAGCCCTGTATCCTCAGCCACCTGAATGAAGTCCTGCGGGAGAAGAACGCCTTTGTGCGGATGCACCCAGCGCACCAGCGCTTCCACCCCGACCAGTTTGCCGCTGGCAAGTGAAATGATCGGCTGGTACTCAATGAGCCATTCCCTTCGTTCGACGGCGCGCTTCAATTCTCCCTCGAGCCGTATCAGTTCAATGGCGCTGAGATGCATGGATTTGTCGAATAATTGATGCTGGTTTCCGCCCAGCGCCTTGGCATGATACATGGCGGTATCGGCATCGCGCAGGAGTTCGCCGGCGTTCACATACCCCCTCTGGAACATGACGATGCCGATGCTGGCAGTCGGGGATCGTTCTACAGCGCCCAGCATGGTGGTCGTCCGCAACTGTCCCTTGATTCGATCCGCCACCCGCCGCACATCGCTGACATCCCTAACCGTATCGAGCAAGACTGCGAACTCATCACCGCTCAATCGGCAAATCGTATCCTCGGGACGCAGGCATTGTTTCAGGCGGTTGGCTACAGTGACCAGCAGTTGGTCGCCGACGGCATGACCGAGGCTGTCGTTGACCAGTTTGAAACGGTCGAGGTCAATAAACATGACCGCGAACAGGTCATCGGGATTGCGCTTCGTGCGTTCAAGGCGATTCTGCAAGCGGTCGAGAAAGAGGGCGCGGTTGGGAAGCCCGGTCAGCGCATCGTGCACGGCGTCATGTGCCAGGCGCTCCTCCGCCAGTTTGCGGGCGGTGATATCGGACTGCGATCCCGCCATGCGGGATGCAACGCCTCTTGCATCCCGCACAGCCAGCCCGCGGCTGAGCGCCCACAGATATTCGCCGTTGGAATGCCTTATTCGATACTCACGTTCAAAGTGAGGGGTCAACCCTTTGAGATGCGAAACAAGAGCCGCCTGAACCTGCTTCTGATCATCTGGATGGACGAGTTTGAACCATTCATTGGGATCGGATCCAATCTCATCTTCCTTGTATCCGAGCATCTCCTTCCAGCGGGCGGAATAATAGATTTCACTGGTCCTCAAATTCCAGTCCCAAATGCCGTCGTTGGCGGCGCGCAGAGCCAGAGCGTAACGTTCCTCGCTTTCGCGCAATTTGCGCGTCATGCCGTGTTTATAGAGCGCCAGGGTGATTGTGGATTTAAGTTCCTGCGCTTCGAAAGGCTTGAGCAATAGACCGTAAGCCTGAGCCAGCATGGCAGTCCGCAAGGTGAGCGTATCGGCATGCGTGCCGATGAAGATCACGGGGATATCCAGTTTGGAATGGATGTGGTTTGCCGTTTCAATTCCGTTTCTTTGACCTTTAAGATGGACATCCATCAAAACCAGATCGGGACGCAATTCCTCAACCATTTGGACTGCGATCTCGCCCCGGTCCGCCTGCCCGGCGACGAGGTAATCGAGACCCTCCAGACTAGCGGCGATCTCTTGGGCGGCGCGGCTGTCACCTTCTGCAATGAAAATTCTTTCCTTGGACATATACCCTCTGGGTCTCCTCAGGTTCGACCCCTGAAACGGGTTGGTCTCACAACATTTAGAGCATTTTGTTCCATGTATAGTTTATCAAGACTCCAGCCGATCGTTGTTATCACATTTGCAAACAGTTACTCGCCCGCAAATGACTCCGCGATCCGATTTGCCGAAGAGAAAAATTAAATTGACTTTTCGGCAATTACAAAAACGTCCCGAAGGTTGCCATCAGCCTTTCATATTCTGCCCCAAAAACCTTCGGGACGGTTATTTCCGATAATGTCTGATGTTGTATTTTGTTGTAAGTTGTTGTATAGTGTTTCTGCCACAGTCATTATATGACATGGGCTGGTCTAGATGAGTGACTCTGAAACATCCCCCTTCCTAAAATCAATATTCGGTCTCTTCAAGGAGACTGCAGGTTATGTCCCGGTCGCCATTGCATTCATTCTGGCAATGCTGGGACTTGCGCCGGGAGATTACCCGGTCACAACCGCTACGCTGACCTTTCTGATCCTGTCCCTGTTGCTGTTGGGCTGGCGACTGCCACAGATCACACGCCAGAAACCGGCGCTCTCAGCAGGCGGCCTTTTTGTCGTGGGAGAAACCCGAAAACACATTCCGTTTTGGAGAAGTTTACTCGACCCGCTTCGAACCTACAGCATTCGCACTTATTCATTCTCCCCTTTCCGCAGGAGGCTCGAATTCATCATTATTTCAGCAGTTTTGCTGACCGCGTCATTTCAGACAGTTACGAAATTTCCCTGGATGCAGAATGAATTGCTGGGATTGGAGAATTGCCACGGCACGAACAGACGCGAAGCCCTGTTCGTGCTTCTCGTGGATTTCAATGAGAGCGGCATCCAGCCGGAGATCAGAATCGTGGATTACCTGCACGATTTTCTGTCCAGCAATCTCGACGACAAAAATTTTAAAGTCTGCCGATCTACGGAACCCGTCTCATTGAGAGTGGATGCCTTGCAACTCGCTGAGAGGACACACGCTGACATCATCATCTGGGGCCGGCGCAATGTGGTCTACGATGTGCATATCGAGGTTCCAAATTGGGATCCAACCGGACGCGATGTCTCATATCGTCCCTCGGAGGAGACCGCGGATTTCAACTTCATCAAATTCGAGACGGCGCATCTTGGCTACCTGACAGAGTTCATCCTTGCCGAGATCCTTTTCGAGGCAGGCAAAGTGGAGGTGGCACAACAAAAGATCGAATCCGCGGTGGCGCGCGGCGCGGCAGAGGGACTGGAGACAGGTAATCTGCAAGACCTTTCCGAAGGCTACTTTCTAAAGGGAATCCTATATGACCCCGGAACATTTACCACGCAGGAGAATCCAAATCCAAACCCAAAGAAAGCCATCGAAGCCTACTCGGAATCAATTCGCCTGAACCCTAAACAATATGCCGCGCTGTTAAATCGCGGCATTCTCCATACGATGGAGGGCGATTTCCAAAATGCAATGATGGACTATACGACACTCCTCATGGATGAGAGCATTCCACCTCTGCTTGCCGCCGCTGTGTATATCAACCGATCCGACCTCCAGCCCAGCCGTGAACTGGCGGAAAGCGACCTCGCAGAGGCGGTCAGACTCAACCCATCGGAAGGATACTTCTTTCGCGGCATTGCACGTTGGCAATCCTGGAACGACCCTCAGGGAGCCATTGAAGATTTCAATCAAGCCATCCTTTTGAACCCAGACGAGTTCTTCTACTATCACCTTCTGGGTCAGGTGCAACTGGAGGCAGATTTGACGGAAGATGCCATACAAACCTATCGCGGTGTGATCCCCCACCTGAACAAGGAAACGCGGGAGAATGTCATTTCCGATTTAGAGAGGTTGGCGGATTCTCTGCCAGACTCCAGGAATGCAATCGAACAGATCATCAAGGAACTCAAATCGGCAAGAGTGAAAAAGTAATTCAGCATGTGTCCCAAATGCGGACCTCCCCATTTTTAATGCCAAAGGAGAAAAATATGAACGAGCAACAGCAGGCTTATCCACCTCCCGTACCAGCGGACAAACACTATTCGGCGCTCAAAGCTGCTGAGGACAGCATCAAGGACCGCCTCAGCGAGCTCGAATACTCCCCATTGCTTGTTGGCTTGGGCGTCAGTTACGACAGGGAGGCGTCCACACCAGACTCATCCACCCTGCCCCACAAAATGGAGTTCGGGTACGTCGAAGCCCTGGATTGCGCAATGGAAGGCGACGAGATCGAATTGACCGAAGAGGAGTGGATGGAAAAAACCAAAGGAACGCTTGCCAATCATCCGTTGCCCATCGAATATCTCGATCACCTGTACGAAAGGACCAAGGCTTCCCTTCAGGATGCGGCTGGCGAGAATCTGGTCATTGCAGTGAGGGCAGTCCTTTATGGCAGTCCCCTCATGGGATACAGTGTGGGATGCCTTTGCCTAGTGAGTGGACAAAAGAAGAAGAAATATTGTTATTACGACAAAAAAAATCAGAAGACCGTCTGCTACTGTTCATCAAGCAACTGCTAACTCCGGGATTGCCCAATCAATCGCCCTTCCTTTTTCGGAATGACCCGAATAATGGAGAAGGGATTTTTCGCGTTGCCATGCGGTACAATTCGCCAAATCATCCACTTCTCTCGCTCTTCCACTCGGCGGTCGAGTAGTCCTGGATGGAGCGCAGGGAAGACGAAAGACGTATCGAGACCAACGTGATTGCATGAAAGGATAACCCATGCCAAACTACCGCGTCACCGCAAATGTGTTGAGAATCAGGTCAGGTCCCGGAACGAACCATTCCGTCATTGGGGCGCTGTACAAGAACGACCTCATCCAGGGCGATGAAATTCAGGGCGACTGGGTGCACTTCACCGCCGAGAATAACAAGACAGGCTGGAGCCACAGGGGCTTCCTCGAACTGATCGAGGAAACGCCTCCCGCTCCCGCCGAAGCGACTTATCGCGTGGACGCCAGCACCTTGAACCTGCGTCAGGGACCCGGCACGAATTACGCCGTCATCGGCACGTTGAAGAAAAGCGAAATGGTGGAGGGACTCGCTGTCTCCACGGATAATCAATGGGCGCAGGTACGCAAATCCAGCGGGACGGTTGGCTGGGCTTCATTGAAATACATGACGAAGGTCGCCGCCCCGCCTCCCACCAGCCCGGACGATATTCTGATGATCGTCACGACGGATACGCTGAATGTGAGATCGGGCCCCGGCACGGGATATTCCATCGAAGGGCAGATCCATCGCGGCGACAGGGTTGTTTACCTGAATGCCACGCCGGACTGGGCGTGGGTCAATGTAAAGACAGCCGATAACAAAACGGGATGGTGCTCCTCGAAATACCTGATGGAGCAGAACGATCTCTTTGCCTCCCCTGCGGATTACCCTGCAACGGGTTTGCATCGCGTCCTGACGGACTCGCTGTTCATGCGCGCAGGTCCCGGAGAAAATCATCCGAAGGTGGCGGATCTGAAGTTCAACCGCGTCGTCATTGTGGGTGAGATCTCGGCGGATGGCAGGTGGAAGCATTGCACGAACGCCTGGGGCGAATCGGGCTGGTATCCGGTCGAACGGCTTGCCCCGCTGGGAGAGGTCGCCATCCAGAAAAGCAATGAGGAATTTCGCTGGCTGCCGGTTGCCTTCGCAGAGTTTGGCACAAAGGAAATCCCCGGGTCAAAGCACAACCCGCGCATCGTGGAATATCTGATGAGCACCGACCTGGCGCAGAAATACCCATCCCTGCCCGATGAAATAGATTGGTGCGCAGGGTTCGTCAACTGGTGCATCGAGAAGGTGGGAATTCCCTCCAGGAATTCCGCGCTCGTCAATCCGTGGCGGAGTTGGGGCAAAGCCAGTCCCCTCCCGCCGAAGAGAGGCGCGGTGACCACATTCCTGTGGGACGACGGCTGGGCGCACGTCTCGTTCTACCTCGGCGACATCGGCAACTACGTTGTCTGTCTCGGCGGCAACCAGAGCGACGCGGCGTGGATCTCGGTCTATCACAAGAAATATGTGACGAGTTATCGCATTTATGAATAATGTCACCGCGGGACGCTGAAGCCCGCTTCATGTTGGATCTGTAGAGCGGGCTCCTGTCTCGCTCTACATGAATCCATATCTGGCTACACGCCAATTTATAGGGCGGAAATGGCTGCAACTGCCTGTAACATTAGAAAACGTACAAAATCATGAACAGACAGGCTCAGCCGTCTGCTTCGGGGATATAATCCCGCCTGTCCCCTGCTCACAAAGAGCAACATAAAAATCAATTGAATAGAGAGAGTTTGGCATGACACCTTTTCCCATTGCCCCGAAGAGACCTCACCACATCACACAGCATGGCGAAACGCGCGTAGACGATTATTTCTGGCTGCGCAACCGCGAAGACCCCGAAGTAATGAATTTTTTGCGCGCACACATGGATCACATCGAGGAGACAATGGGTCACACGAAATCCCTGCTGGAGACATTGTTCTCCGAGATGAAGGGAAGGATTCAGGAAACCGATTCAACCGTCCCTGAGAAAAGAGGCGGGTATCTGTATTATCAAAGGACGGAGGCGGGGAAGCAATATCCCATCTTCTGCCGCAGAAAAGACTCGATGGATTATCCCGAAGAAATCCTTCTGGATCAAAATGCTCTGGCGGAGGGGAAATCGTTTTGCAGCGTAAGCGCGTTCAGCGTCAGCCCCGATGGGAATAAACTGGCGTACGGACTGGATGTGGATGGAAACGAAGTGTATACGATTTACATCAAAGACCTGGCGGCAAATTCGTATTATCCTGAAACCATACCAAACACGTTCGGAAGCGTGTACGTCCGCACGGGCATCGAATGGGCGAACGACAGCGAGACGATATTTTATGCCGCGCTGGATTCAGCCCAGCGGCCGTTCAAGTTGTTTCGGCACAGGCTCGGCACGGACCCGTCGCAGGATGCGATGATATTCCACGAAGATGACAAGACATTTTCGCTGTATTTCCACAAGACGCGCGACGACGCCTATATCCTCCTGGACTGTCACAGCACACTCACAACGGAGGTGCGTTTTCTTTCTGCAGATCAGCCCGAGAGCGGGTTGAAGATCATTTCACCGCGCAGGCATGGGCTCGAATATTACGCCGCGCATCACAAGGGAACTTTCTTCATCGCGACGAATGAAAACGCGAAGAATTTCAAACTCGTCAAGGCGACTGTTTCAAATCCAAGCCGGGAACACTGGCAGGAGGTCGTCCACCATCGCGCCGACGTGATGATCGAAGGCGTGGACACTTTCGAGAACCATCTCTTGCTTTACGAGCGCAAAAATGGATTGAAACGCATCCGCATCAGCGCGCCCGATGGCGTGAGCAACATCCATTATGTGGATTTTCCCGAACCGACGTATCATTTTGAAATCGAGTCGCATCAGGATTTCAACTCGAATCTTTTGCGCTTCAAATATTCCTCGCTCGTCACGCCGCACACGGTGGTTGACCTCAAAATGGACACGGGCGAATGGGATGTGAAGAAGGTGGATCAGATCAACGGCTTCGACAAATCGAATTACGTCTGCGAACGCATCTTTGCAACCGCCTCCGATGGAAAACAAATCCCCATTTCGATTGCCTACAAAAAAGGCTTGACGCTGGACGGAAGCAACCCGACCCT
>CAYQOF010000004.1:30365-31624 GCA_964419035.1 uncultured Anaerolinea sp.
CTGTTCAAGGCGGTCATCGGCAAGGTTCCGTTCGTGGACGTGGTCAACTCCATCAGCGACCCGACCATTCCGTTGACCACGCTCGAATACGACGAGTGGGGAGATCCCAAAAACAAGGAACATTACGACTACATGCTGTCCTATTCGCCGTATGACAACATCCGCGCGGCTGAATATCCGAACATTCTTTTGACGGGCGGGTTTCACGATCCGCGCGTGGCATATTGGGAGCCAGCCAAGTTCGCGGCAAAACTGCGCGAACTCAAAACGGACGACAACCTGCTCCTGCTGAAGACCAACTTCAACTCGGGTCATGCCGGCTCATCGGGAAGATATGATTACCTGAAGGAGGTCGCGTTCGAGTATGCGTTTTTGACTGATCGGTTATTGGGTATATAATCCCGTCATCCATTTATCCATACACAAGGAGAGATTGACATGGATCGTTACCTCGTCGAATCCCCGCACGAAGCCGCGGACTGTGACGCCATCATCAAGGAAATCCACGCGGCGGGATACCTCCATCACTTCGAATGGGGTTGCCACGACGGCGACCACACCGGCTGGGCGATCATCGAAACGGACAGCCGCGAACACGCCAGGCAGATCGTCCCGTGGAGAATACGGGACAAGGCGCGCATCGTGAAACTTGAGAAATTCGGCAAAGGCATCAAACATGAGAAGGAATAACCTCATTTTGAACCACGGAGACACTGCGCTCTTCGAGTATGCTTCGCGAAGTCACGAAGACCATAATAATTTCTCTGTGTTTCAGTGGTTAGGGTTCGTACAAGAATAAGTTCCCCCGCTTTCGTCATTGCGAAGAGGGCGCTCTTCCCGACGAAGCAATCTCCACCGTCTTGCAAGGGATTGCTTCGGGAAGAACACCCTCGCAATGACGGAGTACAACAGCAATCAATCGTAGGAGAATCCTCATGACCTCATTCCCCATCGCCCCGAAACGACCGAAAGAGATCACGAAGCACAGTCAAACGCGCATTGATCATTACTTCTGGATGCGCTACAAGGAAGACCCCGAAGTATTGAAATACCTGCACGCCGAGCAGGACTATCTCGAAGAGGTGACAGGTCACACCAAAGCGTTGCAGGAGATTCTCTTTCAAGAGATGAAGGGACGCATCAAGGAGGACGATGAGTCCGCGCCTGAAAAGGACAACGAATATTTCTATTACACACGCTACGAGCCGGGCAAACAATATCCGTTCTATTGCCGCAAAAAGGGATCGCTGGATGCGCCC
>CAYQOF010000004.1:31724-33554 GCA_964419035.1 uncultured Anaerolinea sp.
GCCGGGCAAACAATATCCGTTCTATTGCCGCAAAAAGGGATCGCTGGATGCGCCCGAAGAAATCCTGCTCGACCAGAACGCGCTCGTCGGCGAGAACAATTTCTGCCGCATCGGCGCGTTCGCCGTCAGCCCCGACGCGACCAAACTCGCCTACTCCGTGGATGCGGACGGGCGCGAGATCTGCACGCTCTACATCAAAGACCTCGTCACTGGCGGGTTGCTCCCTGAAATCTTCACCAACACCTTCGGCGACGTGTACGGTCACAGCGGCGTGGAATGGGCGAGCGACGGCAAAAGTTTCTTCTACGTCACGCTCGACGCGGCGCAGCGACCGTATCGCATCCATCGCCACATCCTCGGCACAGACCCCGCCACCGACAAATTGCTCTACGAAGAAAAAGACGATACCTTCTTCCTCTGGCTTGCTCAATCGCGCAGTAAAAAATACGTGATGGCATTCCTGCACTCCACTATCACCGATGAATGGGTTTACATCCCCAACGACGGCGTGACCGACGAGTTCAAGGTCTTCCAGCCGCGCATTCGGGGCATCGAATATCAGGTTGAGCACGCGGGCGACCGTTTCTACGTCATCACCAACGAGAACGCGCAGAACTTCAAATTGATGCAGACTCCGCTCGATAAAACGACAAAGGACAACTGGACGGAGGTCATCCCCCACCGCGCCGACACGCTCATCACAGGCATGGACGCGTTCGCGGATTTCCTCGTTCTCTACGAACGAAATGGCGGCTTCAAACAAATCCGCATTTCCCACACCGACGCGTTGAGCGATGTGCATTACGTGGAGTTCCCCGAGCCGGTCTACAACATCATCCCGCAGCGCAACCCCGAATACAAAACCGACATCCTGCGATTTACATACACATCGCTCGTCACGCCCAAGTCCGTGATTGATTACGATGTCAACAAGAATACGTGGACCGTCGTCAAACGAGATGAAATTCCCAGTGGGTACGATCCAGCTCAATATGAGTCCGAGCGGATGTACGCGACCGCGTCAGATGGCACACAAGTCCCGATGTCCCTCGTCTACAAAAAAGGATTGAAGAGGGATGGGAACAATCCGACTCTGCTTTACGGATACGGATCTTACGGCGCGAACCTGGACCCATCCTTTGACTCCAACCGCCTCAGCCTTCTGGACCGTGGGTTTGTCTTCGCTCTCGGACACATTCGCGGCGGCTCCGAGATGGGACGCGCCTGGTACGAGAACGGCAAGATGCTTAACAAGCGCAACACCTTCACCGATTTCATCGCGTGCGCTGAACATCTCATCAAAGAGAATTTCACGCGCAAAGAAAGACTCGCCATCTCTGGCAGGTCGGCGGGAGGTTTGCTCGTCGGCGCGTGCGTGACGATGCGACCTGATTTATTCGGCGCGGTCATTGCGGGCGTCCCGTTTGTGGATGTGATGAACACGATGAGCGACGCGACCATCCCATTGACCACATTCGAATACGACCAGTGGGGCAACCCCGACGACAAGGAATATTTCGATTACATCATGTCGTATTCGCCGTACGATAACATCCGCGCCGCGGAGTACCCGCACCTGCTCGTCACAACGGGACTCAACGATCCGCGCGTGGCATTCTGGGAACCCGCAAAATTCGTGGCAAAACTGCGCGAATTGAAGACCGATAACAACACCTTGATCTTGAGAACCAACTTCGACGCGGGTCACGCAGGCGCCAGCGGACGCTACGACTTCCTCAAAGAGGTCGCATCGGATTTCGCGTTTTTGATTGATATGGTTGGGATGGGGTAATATCGGCGCTCATTCCGCGGCGTTCGCGTTAAAGGTTT
>CAYQOF010000005.1:0-20510 GCA_964419035.1 uncultured Anaerolinea sp.
AACAATTCTGTATCGTTTTCAACAGGGACCTGCCGCCCCTGCTTTGGCGGTTTTGTGGAATAATTGGCGTCATCCATGTTCAAAGTCATCCTTCAAAACCTGCATCGCATCATACCCTTCAACGAACGCGCCCGTGACCTGCGCATTCAGAACCATCCCCTCTGGCTGCATCAACGGAACGTGCTTGCGCCCTACACGACACGCGAACAGGAATTGAAGCCGGGCGAACGCCTGCCTCTTGTGCGCGAAGAAATGCTCGTCTACAAGGACAATTTGTTCTTCGACGAGGAGTATATCAACGCCTTTATCTCTGCCGCCCGCAAAAAGGGACGCGCTGTCCGCGCCGCGTTCTCCGCGGAAGACCCGGCCTTCAAGGAACATGCCCTGCCTCTCGCCACATCCTACACGCTCGCCGGTAGTTTGTATCTCGCGGATTTGTGGTATTACCCGCGCGGTCCCGTTGCGGATGTCGAGCCGCTGGTCATCCCGCTCGAACCGCGCGAACTTGGCTATTACCACGTCCCTACCTACATGGCGGATCAGAGCGGCGACCTGACCTTTCAAGTCCCTTTGCGCGCGTTGATCGCCATTGACTCCTGGGTCCACATCTTCATTGCGGACGTGGTCTTCGGTCTGTTTGCGCGCGGCGCGCGTTTCGAAAAACGTCTCAACGAGGACCTGGGATTCAAGTTGCGCATCCTGAGCAAAGCCCTCTACGAAGGCCGCCAGATCCTCGAGTGTTCCGAGTTGGTCAAGGTCGGCAAAAACTGTGTGATTGACCCTCATGCCATCATTCACGGACCTACGACGATCGGTGATAACGTGACGATCAACGCCGGCGCGGTCATCGAGAACTGCATCATTGGCAGTAACGTCAACATCTCGCAGGACGTGCAGTTGATGCTCTCGGTTGTGGGGGATGGGACGTTCCTGCCTTTCCGTTCCGCCCTGTTCATGACCACTGTCATGGAGAACAGCATGATCGCCCAGAACACCTGCATGCAGATGTGCGTGGTGGGACGCAACACCTTCATCGGCGCGGGCTCCACCTTCACAGACTACAACCTAATCCCTGCGCCGATCCGCGCCCGGGATGGCAATGATCAATTGGGTTTCTCGAACCGCCCGGTGATCGGAAGCGCGGTGGGACATAACTGCCGTCTGGGTTCGGGTTTGATCGTCTATCCTGCGCGTACCATCGAATCAGATGTGGTGCTGGTAGCCTCGGGGGATCGCCGCGTCATTGATCGGGATGTCCGCTACGAGGACAGCGATCATCACAAATTCAGGTTTGCCGGTTTGCACAAACGGCTCTATCCGCCCAGGGACGAGGAAGCCGTTTTGGAATCGTGGTAGCCGGTGGTTGTCGGGCAGGCGGTTGAACTTTTGTCCTGAGCCTGTCGCAGGACTGTCGGGACCCGGGTCGAGATATGGATACATTTGCATTCATCATTCATCCCATTGATCCCAAACGGGATGTCAGCCGGAAGTTCCCATTTCTGGGACGCGTGCTCAACGAGAGACAGATAGATTTCTTCTCGACGTTTTTTCCGCCTGTTTACATTTCCGAGATCGAAGGCATCACATCCGAGGCGACGGGCAGGGAGATCAAGGGCTGGTTTGTCGCCTGTCCCTATACCCCAAGAAGGATGATGGAGTTGCCGGAGCGGGCGGTCTATCGTAAGATTATACAAACGGGACGCCTTGCGGAGAAACTCGGCGCGCAGATTCTGGGATTGGGCGCATTCACCTCCGTAATTGGCGACGCAGGGATTACAATTGCGGATGCGCTCGACGTGCCGGTGACGACCGGCGATTCGTACACGGTGATGGTGGCGGTGGATGCCATCCGCGAGGCGGCTTGGGCGATGGACATTCCGCTGGGAAGCGCGACCGCGGCTGTGGTTGGCGCAACGGGCGCGATCGGGCAGGTCTGCGCGGAACTGCTGGCGGACAACGTGGAGCGGTTGTATCTGATCGGCAGAAGACAGGATTCGCTCGAAGAACTGCGCGACAGGCTCCGGGCTTGCGCTGAGCCGAGTCGAAGCGTCCGCGCGCGAGCCGAACTGATCGTCAGCACGAAGATGGACGTTTTGAAGGAGTCCCAATTGATCCTGACTGTGACGAGCGCAGTCCATGAGGTTGTTCACCCCGAACATTTGCAGCCGGGCAGTGTGGTCTGTGATGTTGCCCGCCCCCGTGATGTTTCTGCAATGGTGGCGGCGGTGAGAGATGATATATTAGTGATTGACGGCGGAATGGTGGATGTGCCAGGACCCGTTGATTTCCATTTTAACTTTGGCTTCCCGCCGGGCAAGGCGTATGCCTGCATGGCAGAGACGATGGCGCTGGCTTTGGAGGGCCGTTTCGAGGATTATACGCTCGGCAAACATCTGACCAGGCAACGCGTGGAAGAAATAGACGCAATCGCCAAAAAGCACGGCTTTCGCTTGAGCGGGTTCCGTTCGTTCGAGCGGGAAGTGACGCCCCAAAAGATCGAGGCGGTGCGCCGCAATGCGCGGAATGCGCGCCTCGTGCGCGCAGCGCAAACGTAACATTGGAGGACGAATATGGCAAAATCGCGACTATTGGTTGTGGAGGACGACCCCGACATCGGCAACATGCTGAAGATCTACTTCAGCGGCTTGAACTTCGATGTGGATGTCGCCATGCGCGGTAACGAAGCGCTGGAAAGGACCAGGCAGGCGCTCCCGCACCTGATCGTGCTGGACATCATGCTGCCGGACATTGACGGCTATGAAGTGTGCCGAAGCCTGCGCACGAACATGCGCACCAGCCACATCCCCGTGATCTTCCTCACGCAGAAGGACGAGCGCAGCGACAAACTGCAGGGCTTGGAATTGGGCGCGGACGATTACATCACCAAGCCGTTCGATATCGAGGAACTCAAGTTACGCGTACTGGGCGCCATCAAACGTTCTGAACGCGAGAGCCTGACCGATCCCCGTTCCGGACTCCCCGCCGGGCGCCTGATCGAGGAGCAACTGCGCCGCGTCATTCGGGAAAAGGGCTGGGCGCTGCTCGACGCGCGCGTCAACGCCTTCGAGCCTTTCAAGGATGTCTATGGCTTCGTGGCTGGCGACGACGTTCTGCGTTTTACCGCCATGTTGATCGGCGAGGTGGTGGATGAACTGGGCGCCTCCTCCGATTTCATCGGTCACGCAGGGGGCGATAACTTCATCATCATCACTGCCGAGGAGAAAGCCCCCGCGATCAAGTCGCGTTTGAAGGAACGGTTTGCCCAGGAGGTGCAGACTCATTACAACTTCATGGACCGCGAGCAGGGATTTGTGCAGGCGCCCGCCTCGGACGGCACAACGGTCAAGGTTCCCTTCATGACGATGTCCGTGGGCGTCGTATCGCCCAGTGACCATTCATTTGCCGATATTCGCGAGATCACTGAACTGGCGGCTGAAGCCCGCCGGCAGGATCCCGCGGCTGGCGGATAAGGTGATCTTCGAGAATGTTTGCCGGGCTGGACGTGGGCCTCGGGTTGATCATATTGGCATTGGCGCTTCTCGTGCCGGTGTTGTTCATTGTCGGTTTGCGGCGTTCATCGGGTAACCTGTTGCCTGTTCTGCGGACTGACTCCTCCTTTCCTTCCCCCGATTCCGATTCGTCGAATACAAATGAAGCGATTCTGCTCATCCGATCCGGTGGGCGGGTCGAATACCTGAATGACCGCGCCCGCGAGTGGTTCGGTCTGCGCCCCGAAGAGCCTTTGGATCTTGAGCAACTGATCCATCGCACGCGCCCTGCGGAGGAATTCCTCGAACTTTGTGCGCGTCAGGGATATAAACGCCTGTCGGTGGGCGGGCGTCTGGCGGAGGTCACCTCCTATCACGTGCCGGGACCCTACCTCATGATGCTTCTTGCCATGCGCAATGTCGAACTTTCCAAAGGCATTACCGAGGCGGGCGCGGATTCATCCATTTTGCAACTCGTTACGGATTTCGGAAGGAATGTTACCGCCAGCCTCGATCTCGAGGAGACGCTGCGCGCGATCCTTTTGAACGTTTCACGACTTGTCCCGGCTGACCTGCTCGAAGTAAAAACCTGGGATGCCTCCCATCAGACCTTGACAACTTTCACACTTGCGCCCTCCGGCGGTTCGAACATTCAACGCGCGGATCGTTCGCAGTTCGGCGGGCTGACGGATTTCCTGGTCAGCCAACGAAAACCCCTGCTGATCCGGGATATGCAGGCGTTGGACCCATCCCTGCCATCGAATAATGGAAGTTCCTTCGTTCAATCCTACATCGGAGCGCCGCTCATCGCGGACGATGAACTGGTCGGCACGCTGGAGATCGGTCATTTCTCCCCCGGTATGGTCGGCGAGGAGGAATTGGAACTGCTCAAACTGGTCTCGCCGCAAACCGCGTATGGGGTGCGGAATGCCCTGCTCCATGCCGCCGAGCAGGCGCGGTCTGCGGAACTGAGCAGTCTTGCCAGCCTGGCGCAGGCATTCGGCGTATCGGGGGATTACACAAACCTGATCAGCCGCCTGATCGAAGGCGTCTCGCCGCTCTTCGACGTGGACGTGATCGGTTTCCTGCTCTATGATCCTGAGACCAGGACCCTTGAAGCGCAAGCCCCGTTCCAGGGATTGCCATCCCATATTGTGGATATCTATCGCACGGAGGTCCAGCAGGGCGGCGGCGCCGAAAGGATCATTCTCGCACGCAAGGCGATCATCGCCCGCAGCGCCGCCGAGGATGAGACCTGGCGTGATCTGGGATTGCAGACCCTGGCTCAAGCGGCAAGCCTGCGCGAATCCGTCCTCGCGCCTCTCATCTCCGAGGACCGTCTTATCGGATATTTCCAGGTATCGAATCATCGGGGCTCCTCGAGCGAGTTCTCTGAAGCGGAACTGAGGTTGATCGAGACGGTTGCGCAGCAATCCGCCGGCATCATCAACAACGCCGTCATCGTCGAACAGAATCGCCGGCGCGCCCTGCGTTCCGATGCATTACAGCGCATCGCAAGCAAGGCGTTGTCCGCTGCATCGCTGGATGAGATACTGCTTTTCGGCGTGCAGGAACTCACAAATCTCTTTCAAGCCGATCTTGCCGCGCTCTTCCTCCTCGATGAACAGGTTGGCGAACTGCGCCTGCATCGTGAATCGGTGGTGGGCGCGGCAGCCGAGGCTGTCAACGCCCTCAGCCGTCTGCACATGGACGCCTCGCAATACCGTTTCACGGTCTCAGGCAGTCAAACCCCCTTCTTCTCGGGCCGCCTCAGTTCCGACCGTCGTGTACTGCCGGGTTATCGTCCCCTTGTGACCGCCTTGCAGATCGAATCCGCTGTGGTCGTGCCTCTTCTCGTCCGCGATAAAAGCCTCGGTGAATTGATGATCGGAAGCCGCAAGGCTGAATTCTTCCACGATGACGATCTACAGGTCATCTCCACCGCCGCGGGCCAGATCGCTTCTGCCATAGAAGATGCGGCGCGTGCCGCGCAAACCGATGAGACCCTCCGCCGGCGCGTCGAACACCTCACATCCATTGCGCGGGTCAGCCGCGAACTCAACTCGATGACGGATTTCGCATCGCTGCTCGAAGTTGTGCGTGATGAAAGCCTGCGGACGACGCGCGCGCAGTGCGGGACCATTCTGCTCTTCGACGTGGACGCTTCAGCCTCCCCGCCGCCTGTCGCGTTTTCCCTCGGCTGTCCCCTCCCTGAGACTTTCTCCCCGCTCGAGCAACAGGTCATCGCCAGCGGAAGATCGCAACTGGTGATTGACCCGGCCCAAACCCCCGCGCACGAGGGCGTCCAATCTACAATGATCGTTCCCATCATTCATCAGGGAAGGACGGCTGGGCTGATCCATCTCCATTCCGGGCAGGCTGGCTTCTTCGACCGGGCTTCCCTTGAAGTGACGGAGACCCTCGCGGCACAGACGGCTGTCGCGCTCGGCAATGTCCAGCGCTACCAGGAACAACGCCAGCGCGCCGAACTTCTCCGCCGCCGGGCAGAGACGCTGACAAAGTTGACCGAAACCAGCGCCGGATTGAATTTCGAACAGCCTCTCGAACAATTGCTTCGCTCCATTGCCAACAGCATCCGCGAGGCGACGCCGTTCGAGGTGGTGTTGATCAGCATCTACGAATCGGAAACCGGCTTGCTGCGACGCGTGACCGGCATCGGCTTCTCGCCCGAGACGCTGGCAGAATTGATGTCGCGCAAACAACCGCTTTCGAGCATCCGTCAAATGCTCAAGCCCCAGTTCCGCATCAGCCGCTCCTATTTCATTCCGGTGGATCAGGCTCCGATCATCCCTGCGGATGTGCACATGGTGACGCTCGAAACGGATGGCGCGGCGCAAAGGCTGCCGTATGCCTGGGACCCGGATGATTTCCTGCTCATTCCGCTCGAGGACCATCAGGGCAATCCGCTTGGGTTGATCAGCCTCGACGCGCCGCGTGACGGTTTGAGACCCGACCGCGCCGCCATCGAAACGCTCGAGATCTTCGCCGCGCAAGCCTCCCTCGCGATCCTGAGTCATTCGCGTTTTTCGGCGTTACGCGCGCGGGTTGAGTCGCTTTCATCGGGACTGGAACGACAACAACGCCTGATCAATGTCACACAGAACGACCTGCCGACCCTGCTGCGAAAAGACCTGGATCAGACCATTGCCATACAGAACCTCGATCAACGCGCCCAGCGCGTGCGCGCCGGGCTTGCCATTACGGAATCCGTCAGCCGCCAGTTGGATGCCTCCTCGGCATTGCAGGCGCTGGCGCGTGAAACGCTTACGCAATTGGGCATGTCCGTCGCGATGGTGGCTGAGATGGCAAACGAAGGCGCGCGTTTGATACACGTGTTGGGAAGCGTCCCGCGCGCGACCAATCCCGAGGCGTTGTTTGGGCAGCGGAATCCGCTTCGGGCTTGTCTGCGGAGCGGCGAAGCCATCCTGATCTCGAATTTGGATGAGAATCTCGAATGGCGCGATACGACATTATTGACGGCTCTGCGCGCCAAGTCGGTGGTCTGTCTGCCGATCAAGATCGAAAAACGGACGCTGGCGGCAATGATGGCGGTCAGCCCCGAACCGATGTCCTCGTTTACCGCCGAGGACCTTCAGGTGTATCACCAGATCGCGCGGCAGACCTCCGTGATCCTGCAAAACATTTCCCTGCTCAATGAGACCAGGCGCCGCCTGCAGGAGGTGAATCTCCTGCTCGATTTCAGCCGCCAGTTACGCGGGCTTGATTCGGATCGGATCGTCAAGTCCCTGCTGGAAAGCGCGCGGCGCGCCCTGCCGTCTGCACATGCGGGCGTCGTCCTCGTGTGGGATGAACATGCCGGGCAGTTGTCCCCCCAGGCGGTCTCCGGTTATGCTGATAATGAAACGATGATGCGCATCGTCTACCAGGCTGGCGTGTCGTTGCCCGGTCAGGCATTCGAATCGAAACGTCCCCTGCGCGTGGACGAGGTGCAATTCGCCCGCGACTATGTCTTCTCGACGGAGGGGCAGTTGCTCTATCGTCAGGCGACCGGCGGACGGCTGCCCGTTTCCAGTTTGTTGATCCCGATCCAGGTGGCGGAACAATGTATCGGCGTGCTCGTGCTGGACAATTTCAATACCCCCGCCGCTTTCAGGGAGGAGGATGAGACCCTGCTCCTTTCACTTTCCCAGCAGGTCGGCTTGTCCCTGCAAAATGTGCGCCTCGTGCGGACCACACAGGAACGCGCCGAGCAGCTGGGGGCGCTCACCACTGCGGCGACAACCCTCACCTCGAGCCTGCAAAGCCGTGAATTGGTTGGGTTGCTTCTCGATCAACTTGGGCCGGTCATTCCTTATGACACAGCCACGTTATGGCTGCGCGAGAAGGATCGCTTGACGGTCGCCGCGGCGCGCGGCTTCCCGGATACTGAACGAAGACTTGGCTTGACCCTGGCGGTGGAAGACAGCGCCCTGTTCAAGGAGATGATCCGTACCGGGCAGGGAGTCTCGGTCGGTGATGTGCGGCAGGATCCGCGCTTCCCGAACATCGAGGCGCCCCGCCTCTCGTGGCTGGGATTGCCGCTTGTTTCCAAGAATGAAGTGATCGGCGTGCTGGCTCTCGAAAAGTGGCAGGCTTATTTCTTCACGCGTGAACATATCCAGGCTGGGACGACCTTCGCGAGCCAGGCGGCTGTCGCGCTCGAAAACGCGCGCCTGTTCGAGGATAGCGTCAGCCGCGCCTCGCAATTGGACGAGCGCTCCCAGCGTCTGGCGCTCCTCAACCGCTTCTCCTCCGCTCTGGGCGGCTTGCTGGATGAGGAGAAGATCCTCCAGTTGACGGCGCAGGAATTGCAGGAAGCCCTGGATGCGGCGCGCGTTTCCGTGGCGGTGTTCGAACGCAGGGACGCGGTCTGGAAAATCTCCATCCCCAGGACGAAGAGTAAACTGCCACAAAAGTTGCCGGACGCGCCCATTTTCCAGCGCCTTCAGGAATCGCTTGGAGTGTTTTCGACGGATGCCGTCAAAGCGGAACCAGACCTGAACCCGCTGACCAAATTTCTGGGGGAGGAAACGCAATCGCTTCTCATCCTGCCGCTTGTGAGCGGCGCAAACCTGCGGGCATTGGTCTTCATCCATCAGAGCGACTCGGTGCGGTTCAGCCTCGCGGAGATCGAACTGGCGCGCACGTTGACCAACCAGGCGTCCATTGCCCTTGAGAATGCGCGCCTGTATCAATCCACCTTATCCACTGCAGGACGTTTCTCGATCCTCAACCAGGCGAGTTATCAAGTCAGCGCGAACCTAGACCCCGAGCAGATCTACGCTGCCGTACACAGCGCCGCGAAACGCCTGATGCCGGTCGAGTCCTTTGTGATCAGTTTGCTGGACGAGGAGACGAACGAGATCGAGGGCGTCTATCTTGTGGACGACGACAGGCGTTCCCCGATCACCCGTATCCCGCGTGGCCAGGGCTTGAGCGGCCGCGTCATTGCCGCAGGCGAACCCCTGGTGGTGCATGGCGCCGACACTGTGGAAGCAATGGGCGGCGTGGCGTTCGGAAAGCCCGAGACGCCGCTCTCCATTCTTGCCGTGCCCATGATTCTCGGAGGGAGGACGATCGGCATGTTATCCGTGCAGAGTTATCAGCCGAACGTGTATACCGAGGAGGATCTCCAGATACTCAGCACGCTTGCGAACCAGGCGGTTGCAGCCATCCAGAACAGCCGCCTGTTCAACGAGACGCAGCGCCTCGCGCGGGAACTCGAACAGCGCGTGGTGGAACGCACAGCACAGTTGCAGCGCGAACAGCAAAACACCGAAACCCTCCTGCGCATCCTGACGGAGGTATCCGCCAGCCTCGATCTGGACCGCGCCCTGAACCGCACGCTTGCCCTGCTCAACGATGCCATAGGAGCGGAACAGGGTACGATCATGCTGCGCGGCGCAGACGACAACATGCTGCATTACCGCGCCGGTTATGGTTATCTTACCGAAAAGTTCTCCGGGGAGGGACGCGGGTTCAAACTGAAGATCGGCGAGGGCTTGGCGGGCTGGGTCATGGAAAACCGCGAAGCGGCTCTGATTGACGATCTTCTCGCCGACCCGCGCTGGGTGAAAACTCCCTCCTCGCGTGAACATCGCAGTGCAATTGCCATGCCCCTGCTCGTGGCGGAGGACGTGATCGGCGTGTTGATGGTCTTCCATCGCAAGCCCGGCTACTTCAGCCCGGAACTCCTGAACATGGTCAAAGCCATTGCGGGGCAGGTGGCGGTCGCCATCAACAATGCCCACCTTTACGAACTCATCCGCGACCAGGCGGAACGGTTGGGCAACATGCTGCGTCGTGAACAGGAGGATGCAAGCCGCTCACAAGCCATTCTCGAGGCGGTGGCGGACGGCGTGCTGGTGACGGGCAGTAATAACCGCATCACGTTCATCAACAGTTCCGCGGAAAAGATCCTCGATCTTGATGCGGGGCGTGTGCTTGGGCAATCCCTCGAAGTGTTTGGCGGGTTGTTCGGAAAGGCGGCTGCCTCGTGGATGCAGACGATTCGAGACTGGTCCGAGTCGCCCGCGGTGTACCAGCAGGGCGAGACGTTTGCGGAACAATTGGACTTGCAAAACGGGCGTATCGTGCTGGTGCATCTTGCGCCGGTCATATTGCAGAATGACTTTTTGGGGACGGTGTCCATCTTCCGCGATATTACGCATGAAGTCGAAGTGGACAGGCTGAAATCCGAGTTTGTGGCGACGGTCAGTCACGAACTCCGCACGCCGATGACGTCCATTCGCGGCTACACCGATGTCCTGCTCATGGGCGCGGCGGGCGCGCTGAACGAGAATCAGACGCACTTCCTGAAGATCGTCAAGAACAATACGGAGCGCCTGAATGTCCTGGTGAACGATCTGCTGGATGTATCCCGCATCGAATCCGGGCGTGTGACCCTCTCGCCGCAGGCGCTCGACCTGCGCGAAATTGCCGAGGAGGTCATCGAGGATGTCCTGAGACGTTCCCAGGAGGAGAACAAGCCAATGGCTCTCTCGCTCGACGCGCCGAAAAAACTCCCGCGCGTCTACGGCGACATCGAACGCGTGCGCCAGATCATGGCGAACCTGATCTTCAATGCTTATCACTATACCCCTGAAAACGGGACGATCACCGTTCACATCCATGCGTTGAACGGCGGGAGCGAAGTGCAGGTGGATGTGGAGGACAACGGCGTGGGCATCGCGCTCGAGGATCACGATCGTGTCTTCGAACGTTTCTATCGCGGTGAACACCCGTTGGTCCTGGCGACGCCGGGAACCGGACTCGGCCTCTCCATCGTCAAACAGATCGTGGAGATGCACAACGGGCGCATCTGGATGAAGAGCAGCGGCGTGCCGGGCGAGGGCAGTACCTTTTCGTTCACCCTGCCTGTACATGACAAACAATGAGGCATGAATGGCAAAAATATTGATTGCAGAAGACGAACGTGACATACGCGACCTGATCGCATTCACCCTGCGCTTTGCGGGATATGAGGTGTTCACCGCGACCAACGGCGAGGAGGCTGTAGACCTGACCCCGAAGGTCCGCCCTGATCTTATCTTCATGGATGTGCGCATGCCGCGCATGACCGGCTATGAAGCCTGCAAACTGATAAAGGCAGACCCGCATCTGAAGGATATTCCCGTTGTCTTCCTTTCGGCAAAGGGACAGGAGAGCGAAATCCAGCAGGGACTGGAGGCGGGCGCGGAGGAATACCTGCTCAAGCCGTTTGCTCCCGATCAGTTGACGACGCGTGTGAAAGCCATTCTTGCCAAATTTGGGAAGTAGTGTTTGAGCGCCATCCTTCTTGATAACTCCATTGTGCATTACGAGGTGCTGGGACGCGGCCGTCCCGTCATCTTTATGCACGGCTGGGTCGGCTCGTGGAAATATTGGATCTCTTCCATGCAGGTCGCCTCGACCTCCTACCGCGCCTACGCGCTCGACCTTTGGGGTTTTGGGGATACCGCTCACAACTCTTTGAATTATTCGCTCGAACAGCAATCCTCCCTGCTTGACCGCTTCCTTATGGAAATGGGCATTGGCAAGATCGCCCTGGTGGGACATGGGTTGGGCGCGCTGGTCGGCATGACTTTTGCAACGCGATTTCCGCAGAGCGTGGATCGTGTCATGGCGGTCAACTGTCCCTTGAGCATCGAGGCGGTCAATTCCCGTTTGCGGACCGCTTCGCCTCAGGAACTGACCGAGTGGCTGTCCAGCCGCACCCCGGAGGCGGCCGCCGCACTGTCGGACGCGTCCAAAACGGACGTGAAAGCGATCGCGGCTTCCATGACGGCTCTGCAGACAGATAATCTTTTTGGCGCGTTCCGTGAGTTGGACGTTCCCTGCCTGCTCGTCTACGGCGAGAAGGACCCGGCGATCACGATCCCCTCCTATGAATCGGCTGCGTCCACCTTCATCCACCCCATCATGCTCGAAGGTTCGGGTCACTTCCCGATGATTGACGAGGCGGCAAAATTCAACCGCCTGCTGACCGATTTCCTCGCGCTCGACTCCGGCGTCAGCCCCGGCGAACTGCAGATGAAAGAGGAGTGGAAGCGCCGCGTGCGCTGATCCATCGCGCTGAGCGGAGCGCCCTTCATCAGTGGGCGTCGCAATCATCGCCATGCCCTTCGCTCAGGATGAAAACAAAGTCAGGAAAGAAGCGTAGACGAAGCGCGGGCAGAGAGCAATTTCCTCTTTTATGAATTGACAACAAACCAAAATCGCATTAGGATAACTGCACAACCGAACGGGGAGTCCCGCAACATGGGACTGAGAGGAGCGTGAAGCGCTCGACCCGCAACACCTGATCCAGGTCATACTGGCGGAGGGAACATATATTCACCACCAACCATCCTCCGCCCTCGGAGGATTTTTCTTTTCCACTCTCTCGCGCTGAGCGGAGTGACGAGCGTAAGCGAGGAACGAAGTCGAAGCGCGGGAGCAAGAGAAGGTTGCAATGAACCGCATCATCATCTTCGCCAACGGCGAACTGCCCAACCTCGACAAAGCCCGTTCCCTCCTGCGTGACGATGACTTCATCCTCTGCGCGGACGGCGGCACGCGTCACGCGCTGGCGCTGGGCTTGACTCCGAATCTCGTCATCGGTGACCTGGATTCCATCCAGAAAGGTCAATGGCAGGAATTGGAAAAAGATGGCGTCTCGATTGAACTGTTTCCTCACGACAAAAACGAAACGGATCTCGAACTTGCCGTCCGCCGCGCGCTCGAACTCGAACCGAAAGAAATCCTCATCCTCGCCGCGCTCGGCGGCCGCCTCGACCAGTCCCTCGCCAACATCGCCCTCCTCACCGACCTTCGACTTTCGACCCTTGACCTTAGACTTGACGACGGGCTGGAGGAAATCCTCTTTTGTCGGGCGAAGTCCCCGAAGGGGAACCAGGTTGAAGTCCAGGGCAGAAGCGGCGATATCGTCTCTCTCCTCCCATGGAGCGCTCCCGTTCACGGAATCCAAACGAAAGGATTGAAATGGATGTTGAACGACGAAACGTTATATCCCGAAAAAACGCGCGGCATCAGCAACGAAATGATCTCGGATGTCGCCTCCATCGAAATCAAATCGGGATTGCTGCTCGTCATCCACCGCCGCCAGTCTCCAGTCTCCAATCTCTAGTCTCAAATATGCTCGAAAGGTTTACCATGAAAAAAATTACTCTCCTGCTTTCCACTTTCCTCTTTCTTCTTTCCTCCTGCGCGCCTCGAGCGAGTGGAATACCTCAAACCCTCACCCTCATGACTCACGACTCGTTCTCCGTCAGCGAAGGCGTGGTCAAATCATTCGAAGAGGCGAACAACGCCAGGATCGTCTTCCTGCAAAGCGGCGATACAGGTTCGATGCTGAACCGCGCCATCCTCACGAAAGACGCGCCGCTCGCCGACCTGCTCTTCGGCGTGGACAATACCTTCCTCTCGCGCGCCCTCGAAGCGGACATATTCGAATCGTATGCTTCGCCTGTGTTGCAGGAAATTCCCGCTGCGTTCAAACTCGACCCGTCGGACCGCGCCCTGCCTGTGGATTACGGCGACGTGTGCATCAACTACGATAAAAGATATTTTGAAGACAATGCCCTGTCTGTGCCGCAATCCCTCGAGGATCTGACCAAAGCCGAGTATGCGAATCTGCTCGTCGTTCAGAACCCCGCAACATCGTCGCCTGGCTTGGCTTTTTTGCTTGCCACGGTCGCGCACTTCGGTGAGGATGGGTATCTCGATTACTGGCGCGCGCTTAGGGCGAACGGCGTCGTCGTTGTGGACGGCTGGGAGACCGCCTACTACAACAACTTCAGCGCTTCATCGGGACGCGGTCCGCAGCCGATGGTCGTCTCGTATGGGACTTCGCCCGCCGCGGAAGTCGTCTACGCGGAGACTCCGCTCGACGACGCGCCCACCGCCTCCATCATCGGACCCGATACCTGCTTCCGCCAGATCGAATTTGTCGGCATCCTCAAAGGGACAAAAAACCGCGCCCTCGCCGAAAAGTTCGTGGACTTCATGCTAAGCAAGGAGTTCCAGGAGGATGTGCCTCTGCAAATGTTTGTCTATCCTGTCAACCCGAACGCGGCATTGCCCGAGGAATTCGTCAAATACGCGCAGGCTCCCGCACAGACCGCCCAACTCTCTCCCTCCGAAATCGCCGCCAACCGCGACCGCTGGATTCAAGAGTGGACGGATGTGGTGATGAAGTAATATCGGTAGTCGAGTAGGGGCGGGGTCATCCCGCCCTGTATCGAGACCACCAGTAACCAATGAATCAATCACTCAACCACGGAGACACAAAGACACGGAGATTTATTAATTTCTCTGTGCTCTCTGCGTCTCTGCGGTTAAACAGAATCCTCCTCTGGCTTCTCCCTCTCTCTTTCCTCGCTGTCTTTTTCTTCTTTCCTCTTTCCAAAATCCTCTCCCTCACTTTCACCTTCGAAGTCTTCACGCCCGAAAACTTACGAATCGCATATTCCGCGTTACGCTTCACGTTCTATCAGGCATTCCTCTCCACCCTCCTCACCCTCCTCCTCGGACTTCCCTCCGCATACCTCTTCGCGCGCTGCGATTTTCGCGGCAAATCCCTCCTCCGCGCGTTGACCGCCGTCCCGTTCATGCTGCCCACCGTCGTCGTGGCGGCGTCCTTCAACGCCCTCTTTGGTCAACGCGGATTAATCAACACAATTCTCCAATTCTCTTCTTCTCTCTTTCCTCTTTCTTCTTTTGCACAGAACATTCATCCATCATCATTTATCCTTCATCCTTTCTTAGCCATCCTCCTCGCCCACGTCTTCTACAACACCACCATCATCATCCGCATCGTCGGCAACGCCCTCTCCAGCCTCGACCCCAAACTCGAGCAGACCGCGCGTTCCCTCGGCGCGGACTCCTTCCGCGTCTGGTGGAATGTGACTTTGCCTCTGCTTCGTCCATCCCTTTTTGCTGCATCCTTGCTGGTCTTCCTCTTTGACTTTACTTCCTTCGGCGTCATCCTCCTTTTGGGCGGATCGCGGTTTGCCACCCTCGAAGTGGAAATCTACCTGCAAGCCGTTAAACTCCTCAACCTCCCCCTCGCTGCCTTGCTTTCTGTCATTCAACTCCTCTGTACGCTCGCTTTCTCGCTCATGTATACGCGGTACGCAATACGCAATACGCAACAACTCTCCCCACGCAACACGCAACAAAGACCCAAAACCATCAAACAAAAACTCTTCGTCACTGCGCTCAGCCTTCTGCTTACTGCCTTCTTCCTCGTTCCTCTCTCCTCCCTCCCCATCCGTTCCCTCACCCGCCTCGAAGCGGACCGCGGTCAACGCGGCGAAGTCCAATACGGATTCACGACCGATTACTACACCGAACTCTTTGTCAATCGGCGCGGCTCGGTCTTCTACGTCCCGCCGATTCAAGCCGCTTTCAATTCACTCACGTATGCCTCTGCCACTGTAATTCTCTCGCTTCTTTTTGGTTTCCCTGCTGCATTTGCCCTTGCCAAACCGACACGCCTCGAAAAAGTCCTCGACCCGCTCATTATGCTCCCGCTGGGTTCCTCCGCCGTCATGCTCGGGCTTGGATTCATCCTTTCGTTCGGCTCGTGGCTGACATCTCCGCTGCTGGTTCCGTTCGCGCATGCGCTTGTTGCGCTGCCCTTCGTCATCCGCGCATTACAGCCTGCAATTGCCTCCATCCCTGAACGATTGCGTCAAGCCGCAGCCTCGCTGGGCGCGTCGCCGCTCGAAGTCTGGAGGAACATTGACCTGCCCATTCTCCGCCGCGCCACTCTTTCCGCCGCGACCTTTGCATTTACCGTTTCCCTCGGCGAGTTCGGCGCGACTCTCCTCCTTTCACGCCCCGAATATCCGACCATCCCGGTTGCCATCGAACGTTTCCTCTCCCAGCCCGGCGGACTCAACTACGGTCAGGCAATGGCAATGGCGACCATTCTCATGCTCCTCACTCTCGTCAGCATTCTGCTCATCGAAAAATTCCGCCTGCCCCATTCGGGAGAATTTTAGATTGTGTAGTGTGCGCTCTCTTGCGCACAACTCAAAGAGAATCACATGCTCGAAGTTCATCACATCTTCAAAACCTACGAGGGCAAACCGCTCCTCGAAGACATCTCCTTCACCGTTGGGGAAGGGGAGACGGTTTGTCTGCTCGGCGCGTCGGGAAGCGGCAAGTCAACGTTATTGCGGATCATCGCGGGATTGGAGGATGCGGAAGAGGGCTTTATCTCCTTTGACGGCACTGACCTGACCTCGACTCCGCCTCATCTTCGGGACTTCGGCCTGGTCTTTCAGGACTACGCGCTTTTTCCTCACCTCAACGTCTACGACAATGTCGCCTTCGGTTTGCGAATGCGCCGCATGGGACAGAACGAAATTGATTTGCGTGTAGCCAGTTCTTTAGAATTAGTCAACCTGCAAGGATTTGAACGAAGAAAAGTGACCGACCTCTCCGGCGGAGAACAACAGCGTGTGGCATTGGCGCGTGCCCTGGCAATTCGTCCCCGCCTGCTCATGTTCGACGAACCCCTCGGCGCATTGGACAGGACTCTGCGCGAGGATCTGCTCAACGAATTGCGTTCGATCTTGCATCGCACGAATATTCCTGCGATCTATGTCACCCATGATCAGGAGGAGGCTTTTGCCATTTCCGATAGAATATTGATTCTTCACGACTATAAAATCGTCCGCGAGGGAACGCCTTCCGATGTGTGGACGAAACCAGGGTCCGCGTATGTGGCGGGGTTTTTGGGGCTTGGAAAGGTGATGGAAGGGAAAGTAATCGAGAATACGAGAGATGGAAAGCCTGCCCTGAGCGAAGCCGAAGGGTGGAAAGTTTACCCTGAGCAAGGTCGAAGGGTGGAAAGTAGATTTGGAGTCTTTGCTGTCAGATGCAGGCACGAACATTCGAGGGGAGATAAAGTCCATTTGCTGGCGCGCCCGGATGATCGCGCTGAGCGGAGAGCGAGTGATCGTGTCGCTCGTAGTCGAAGCGGGGTGGGTTCAATAACTGGACTTGTTGTGGATGTCGTCTTCCAGCAGGATCGTTTCAAAGTCACTTTCGACAACGGGATCCATGTCTACTTGAAGGATGCGCCAAAGGTGGGGGAGAGGATCGAAGCGCGGGTTAGGGTAGAATGTCTCGGATGAAAGCAAGCGCAGCAGCCCTGCGGGTCACGGTGCAAAAGAAAAACCTCGCGGGCGAGGTGACATGGCAATACGATGGCGTGGTATTGAAACGTGAACCGAATCACGTTGTGCTTGAAGCGTTTTTCAACCGTCCCGATACGCCGTTCATGGATGTCGTGTTGAAGGAGAACGACCGCTTCGTGGAAACGTTCTACACCGACCGCTGGTACAACATCTTCGAGATCTACGACCACGACGATGGACAGATCAAAGGCTGGTATTGCAACATCGGTAAACCTGCTGTAATTGAGGATGATGTTGTGTCATACATTGATCTGGCTTTGGATCTTTGGGTGTCAGTGAGTGGGAAACAGACCGTCCTCGATGAAGACGAGTTCGAAAACATGGGTTTGGACGATGGGATGAGATCAAGGGCATTAAGCGGACTGGGAGAATTGCAAACCCGCTTTGAAAATAAAAATCCTCCACTGTGAGCGGAGGATTTTCAGGGCGCGAATTAGAAGTTCAATCCCTGCAGGATCGCGTCGCCGTAAGTCCAGGCAGCCCACGCGCCGATACAGCAGCAACACAGGACCACGACTGCCACGATGGCAATGATGAGGACAGTGTTGTTCTTCTTTTTTGGTTCTTCAGCAACGGGGGGCATCGGTTCGTTCATGATTTCTTCTCCTTTATGCGTGGAATGATGATTTGATTATATCAGGCTGTTTCCCTGTTCATCCTTGCCCAGATGCGCCAGATGACGAACGCCGCAAGAACGACGAGCAGCGTCCCGATGAGGATCGGCAGGACGACCGCGACGATGGACAGCACCGTGGACGTGACATTCTCCGTGATGGATACCGGGACGTTTCCCGCGCCGCCTGTGGCTGCCGTGACGGCAGGACGCGTCACCCCGGCCTTGGCGACGTGCACGGTCCCCGCGACGAGCAAACCGCAAGCCAGAGCCAGCACGGGGCTGACGTCGGTCACGACGTTCGCGCTGGCGGCAAAGGCAACGGCTCCCGCGGCGGGACGGACGACGGTCTGGATCACGTCGTTGATGTGGTTCACAACCGGGGTCATATCTGCCAGCAGTTCGATGATGACGAGGAAGCACAGCAGGAGGATGATCCACGGGTTGGAGAGCGTATCCCAGGGCGCGTTGAGGTTGAGCAGGTCTGTGTAGCGGGCGAGCAGACCGACGATGAGCAGCGGGATGTACGCGTTCAACCCCGCGCTTGCCGATAGCCCGAAGGCGGTAAAGATTCCGGTCAGTAATTCCATAAATTCTCCAATCTCAATTCTCCAATTCTCTAATCTCCAGTCTCAATTACGCAATTACTATTCTCGGCTTCTTGCATTCTCAGCGAAGCCCAAAGCGAGAATCAGCCCAACGGAAAGCCTCCCCAGGTTCCGGTGAGTCGGAAGCGGAGCAGGTCAATTGCGGTGATCATCAAAAGCGCGAGAGTCGTCCCGGCGAGGAAGGGCATCCACATCTGTTTGAGTGAGTCGAAGGCATTCTCCTCGCGCATGATGAGCACCCATGCCATGCTGAAGACGATGACGAGTAAAGCCAGAACGCCAAGGACGCTGATGATGGCGATGGGATACAAAACAATGGGATTTTCCGTGAGAATGAGAAGATTGATCACGAGGATGATGGCTGTGAGTATGACAAGTTTTTTCCAGTCGAGCGCGCGGGCTGGGTCGGATTGTTTCCACGCGGTCTGGTTGAAGGCGGGGAAGAGGATTGAAGCCAGCGCGATGCCCATGCCGCTTCCCGTGAAGAGTCGTAGTGTGTTGTTTGGGATGTACAGATTGGGGATGGTATCGAGCGCGCCCTGCGACGTTTGCTTGAGCAGGTAGAGGTAGGAGTTCGAGCCGTCAATTGCAAATGCAAGGAAGAAAAGCGCGAGCGGCGCGCCGAGTTTCCAGCCGGGCATTCCGCCCTTCCTCGGGCTGACGATCCCAAAGAAAAGCAGAGCAATGCCTGCCGCGTAAAATTCGCCGGTGCAGCGCGCGCACAACGGCAGTTGACGGCCGCCAATGTGGAACGACCGCTCGTCAATGCGGTGACAGACGGCGTAACCGACCGCGTCCGCCTTGCCGAGCAGACCCGGCGGCGCAATGGTAAACCAGACCGAAAAGGCAAGGATCGCCGCCAGGGGAACGAACCAGCGTGTTAATGTTTGTAATCTTGACCGTGAAGGGGATTGTTCCATGTCGCTCATTATATGGGGATATACGGTTGAATGCAAGAAAGACTGCGGTATGATTGAACGAACAAGGAGCAGACAATGAAGCGAATCGGAATCCTGACGGGCGGAGGCGACGCGCCCGGATTGAATGCGGTCATCCGCGCCGTGGTGAAGACCGCCGTCTTTGTTTATGGCTGTGAGGTGCTGGGCGTCCGCAACGGTTTTGACGGTTTCATTGACGAAAAAGGGATCGTTCCCCTCGGCGTCGAAAACGTGCGCGGCTTGCTGCCGCGCGGCGGCACGATCCTCGGGACTGCGAATCGCGGCAACCCGTATGCGCGCAAGGTGATCCGTGACGGCAAAGAGGTTACGATTGATATTTCCGATGAGATTGTGGCGGGAATCAAACGGCTCGAACTGGATGCCCTGATCGTGGTGGGCGGCGACGGGACTCTCCACATCGCGCATGAATTGTTCCAAAAAGGCGCGCCGGTCATCGGCGTTCCGAAGACGATTGACAACGACGTGGGCGGCACGGAGGTCACGTTCGGGTTCGACACCGCCCTCAGCATCGCCACCGAAGCAATTGACCGCTTGCACACCACAGCCGAATCCCATCACCGCGTGATGGTGCTCGAGTTGATGGGGCGCGACGCGGGTTTCATCGCCCTGCACGCGGGCGTGGCGGGCGGCGCGGACGTTATTCTGATCCCTGAAATCCCGTTCAAGTTCGAAGCGGTGGTTGCCAAGATCCGTGAACGCGCCGCTCGCGGCACGCTCTTCAGCATCCTTGCAGTCTCGGAGGGCGCAAAACCCGCCGGCGGTGAGCAGGTCTTTTCGCGCGGCGGAGACGAGGTCTACGTGCCGCGGCTGGGAGGGATCGGTCAGGTTGTGGGGGAATACATCGAGGAGAGCGGATTCGAAACGCGCGTAACCGTGCTTGGTCACTTGCAGCGCGGCGGCACGCCGACGGCTTTCGACCGCTGGCTGGCGACGCGATACGGCGCGGCGGCGGTCCGTCTGGCGGCGCGGGGCGGGTTCGATCGCATGGTCGCCTTGCGCAACGCGCAGGTCGTGGATATTCCTCTCGAGGAGGCGCTCGCGGTTCCCAAGCAGGTGAACGTCAACGGCGATGCCGTTCTCACCGCGCGCAACATGGGCATTTCCTTTGG
>CAYQOF010000005.1:20610-22673 GCA_964419035.1 uncultured Anaerolinea sp.
CTTCGCGGTAAAGACTTAAAACCAGGATGCCGCCCAAACGTGGGCGGCATCCGTGGCGCGCTGTGGCTTCCTATTTCTTACTTGAGGAGGGATGCCACAGCGCAGGGTTTGATACTACTATCCATGTTGGACATCACCTCCTCCTTTCTATAGGATGGCGATGAATTGTGATCCCCCCGAACGATGCCGGTAGTATGTCACACTTCAAAATGGATGTCAATAGCCGCCGTATCGTTCTCACCAAATTGTAATGTCGGTCGCGTGAGCGCGTCGCACTTTCTGACCGCGCCGCAGGTTCATCAGGACGATTCTCCAGAGAAAGGTCGAGTCCCCGTTGGGCAGGTGCGACGCATCCTCCAAACTGCGAAATCCTGATACCTTTTGAGAGTCCTCGCAAGCCTGCCGGGGCTATGCTTGGAAAAATTCATCGTGGAGGTTCCCATGAAAGCCAACCCAAACCGCTTCTGGACCATCGTCATTTTGCTCGGCTGGGCGTTCGATTTCCTTTTTTGGAAGAAGCCCGCGGGCGTCAACTTTTTCCTCTTCGTGACGCTTTGTCTTGTCACAGGCATTTATCTTTTGCAGACGGACGGGCTTCGCCTCGCGCGACGCTCGAGCCTGCTCCTGATCCCCATTGCCTTTCTCGCGGCGATGACCTTTCTCCGCCTCGAACCGATGACGGTCTTCCTCTCGGTTGCGATGACCCTCTTCCTCATGGGAGTCTTCACGCTGACGTATCGCAACGGGGAATGGATTCGTTACAGCCTGCTTGATTACATCCTCGGTTATCTCCGTCTGTTCGGGAGCGTGATCGCGCGTCCGCTGGGATTCGCGGCTGAGGTGCGCCGCGAACAGACCGAGGGCGATGCCCTGAGTAGCGAAGGTGTATCGAAGGGGAGTCCGAGGCGGGGCAGGCATGTCTGGCCTGTTGTGCGCGGGATCGTCATCGCGCTTCCGGTCATCGCCATCTTTGCATCCTTACTTTCATCAGCGGATCCAATTTTCGCAGACCGATTCGAAAAGTTCATTGATCTGTTCAACATCGAAAACCTGCCCGAATACATTTTCCGTCTGGTTTATATTTTGGTCTTTGCCTATGCCCTTGCGGGGACGTACCTGCACGCCGCGCAAAAATCCGATGAAAAGATCGAAGAGAAAACGCTCGTCCCGGCATTTCTGGGGTTCACTGAATCGACGATTGTGCTGGGAAGCGTATTGGTTTTGTTCGCCGCGTTTGTGATCGTCCAGTTCCAATACTTCTTTGGCGGGCAGGCGAATATCAACATCGAGGGATACACGTATTCCGAATACGCCCGCCGTGGATTCGGTGAGCTTGTGGCGGTCGCGTTCTTCAGCCTGCTGCTACTGCTCGGCTTGGGAGCGATCACCCGCCGCGAAACGGAAACGCAAAAACGGGTCTTCTCGGGCTTTGGCGTATCGCTCGTCGCATTGGTGATCGTGATGCTCGTCTCGGCATTTCAGCGATTGGTGTTGTATGAAGCCGCGTATGGCTTTTCGCGTCTGCGGACGTACACGCATGTTTTTATGATCTGGCTCGCCCTTTTGCTGGTTGCGGTGGTGGTTCTTGAAATCCTTCGCCGCGAACGGCAGATCGCGTTGTCAATGATACTGGTGTCGCTTGGGTTTGTGATCTCGCTCAACCTGTTGAACGTGGATGCATTCATCGTGAAACAAAACGTCCAACGTGAAATTAACGGCTCGGCTGGTTCCTCGTCCACCCGGAGCGGCGCGGATTTGGACGCCAATTACTTTTTGGAGTTGTCCGATGATGCAGTCCCTGCCCTGGTGTCCTCGTTTGCGAGCACTTCGCTGCCCGTTCAAATCAGAGAGAAGGTCGGTGCGGCGCTGGCTTGCAAGCGTTATGATCGCGAACAGGATGCCCGCTCGTATCCCTGGCAGTCGTTTCATCTTTCGAGATTCAATGCAGATCGCGCGCTGGATGAAGTTGATGTCAGACTGGACGCGTACAAGATTGACAATTCCAATTTCCCTGTGACGGTCGAAACGCCGGGCGGGGAAAAGTTTTCCTGCTGGCAGTATTA
>CAYQOF010000005.1:22773-30717 GCA_964419035.1 uncultured Anaerolinea sp.
AGCAGCACGACCATGATCCACGGAACATAGATGAGAGGATCGGTCAGCACGTAGGCGTCGTTGTATAGAACGCTGTCCCCGAGGGCTATGTAACTTGCCAGCCGCCAGATGTCCAGGAGCGCGTAGAAGCCGAACAATATCCATGACACGAACTTGATCCATCTTTGTTCGAATGTTGTGAGCAGGTATGCAAAAATGACCATGCCCAATGAAAGTTCCCAGACCATATCCAGCCAGATGAACGCTCCGAGATAAAGCGCAAAGGCTAACGCCAGCGCTGTTTCCGGGATTTCGCTTCCCGCCTTATTGAGGGGATTCCGCAGGAACTTCACGCCGACCCATCCGAGAGGCGCAAGCAGGATGAGTTTGATGATCGCTGCCAGTTGCATGTTGGATGTGGATATGCCAAGATAATAAAGCGCGATCTGCATCACGGAATGGTTATAGCCGAGAAAAGGCTTGTCGGGACCCCACCAGGGATAGTCACGCGTGAGGCGGGCGAGGAATCCAAAGTAGTCCTGATATTGTCGGATGCCGTATTCGAATCCGCCCGCCGCGATCGTGATCCCGGCAACGATCAGGTATGCGAGCGCCGACCCGGCAGCCAGTTTGAGAAAGAAGCGATGTCGTCCGAGCAGGAGGGGCAGGGCGAGCGCGAAAGCCCAATGCGGCTTGATGGGCAGGATGACCGCGCCCAACCAGAAGGATGCCCAGGCAAGTTTCTCATTTAGGATCGCATCAATCAGCAATGTGGCGCACAAGGCGATGAGGATATACGTGTTCATGTACGCCAGGTCGTCCCAAAAGACCGAGAACACAAGATAGAGCGGCAGTAACCGCGCCCATTGCCGGGATAAAGTCGTGAGGTTGTTTCGCTCGAAGATGCGCGCCCACCAGAGGTATAACAACGCGTACGCCGCGACGTGGACGACCAGCATCAGCGGCAAAAGGATTTGCAGCGGCAGCAACAGAATGGGTTTGAAGAAGAACGCAAAGGCGGGTGAGTAAAGATAGTGCGCCTCCACGTGTTCCAGCGAGCCTTTCAGGTACAAGTCTTCGCGCGCTTGAAAGCGCTGCGCGGAGGCGATGTAGGATTGCTGCAAGTCAGCCGAGATTTGTACTCCCTCGGCGACGGCTTCGGGACGCAGCGCGTCCGAGAAAAGAAAAACCTGTATCGCGAGCCTGAGGATCGCGTAGACGATCGCCGCGAGGAGCAGGGCGCGGTATGCCTTCGATGACGACCATTGCTCTTTTAAGCGGTTCAAGGGGCGTTACTCCTTGGGTTTCAGGCGGTTGGTGAGATCACGCAGTTGCACATAGGAAATGGGTTTGATCATCACGAAATCCACCAGGTCCCCGTACGCTTCGCCCATGCGCGCGTCGGCGGTGGTGATGATGACGGTTGTCTTATCGAAACGCTCATCCTGTTTGATGATATTGGTCAACAGGTCGCCGCCGGAGACGTGAGGCAGGTGCATATCGAGCAGGATCAAAAAAGGAGCCTGTCCACTTTTCAACCTTTCTTGAGCGACTTTTCCATCCGCCGCCTGTTCCACTTCATAGCCGACGCCGCGCAAAGCCTCCGCAAAGATTTCCGAAAGGTCTTCGTCGTCTTCGATGATGAGAGCCAATACGCTCATAATTTCCTCCAATTCACTTTTGTTTCTTCGGGAACAGTCAGGGGAAGCGAGATGGTGAACGTTGTGCCTGCCCCGGGTTTACTTGTGACCGTGATCTCTCCGCTCATCAGGTGTACCAGTTGCCTGACGATGGACAGTCCCAGCCCAATCCCGCCCTGCAGGCGCGTCGCGGTGTCATCCACCTGGTGGAAGGTATCGAAGATGTGTGGGAGTTCCGATTCGGGGATGCCCTGCCCGGTATCCGAGACGATGATGCTCCATGTGCTGCCGCTCTCCAGCGGGCGGTATAACTTTACATGTACAAAACCCTGGTTTGTGAACTTTATGGCGTTGGAGACAAGGTTGACGAGGATCTGCTGCAGGCGCGCCGAGTCGCCGATCAGGATGCTGGGGAGATCTTCGTCAATTTCGCTGGTCAGCCTCAGGTTTTTGTCCGAGGCGGTTTTGTCCATCAGATCGTGCAGGGTTTCGAGCAGATCGGCTGGTCTGACGGGAGCCATCTTGATCACCAGTCTGCCAGCCTCCATTTGCGCCTGGTCGAGCAGGTCGTTGATCAAACCGAGCAATCGTTGCGTGTTCTTGATGATGCGCTTCGCCATATTGATCTGTTTGTCGTTCATGGGACCGTAGACAGCCTCCCTGAACATTTCGGCATAACCGAGAATGGCGTTGAGCGGCGTGCGCAGTTCGTGAGAGACGACAGCGACGAACGCGCTTTTGAGCCTTTCCACCTCCGCTTCGCGCGTGAAATCGCGGAAGACGAGCACGATGCCAATGTTGATGCTGCCATCCTTGCGGTTATCGTAGATCTGCGCCGCGCTCACCGAGAGGGTCTTGTCGCCCCATTCGATGCGGGGACCGATGGGTTGTGTGTCGTGTTCGATCATGGCATTCAACAGCGCGCGGCTGGGTTGTGCGAGCATTGGGTGTTCGATCAGTTCGCGGAAGTTCCTGTTGATGATCGTTTCGAGCGGCACGCCGAGCATGCTCGTGATGGCGGGGTTTGCCATGGTCGCGTTCCACGACCTGTCGAAGACGATCACGCCGTCTGCAATGGAATTCAAGATCGCCAGGTTGCGTCCCGCTTCGATGCGTTCACGGCCCAGGGATTCGACCAGGGCTTGCGTGCGTTCCTCGACGACCCGGTCCAGGTTGGCGTTGATGAGGCGCAGTTCGTGCAGCGCGCCCTCCAGACTGCGCGCTGAAAGCCAGGAGACCAGCGCCAGCATGAAGAAGCCAATGATGCCGAAGAGGTTAATTGCCTGACCCAGTGATACCGCCAGCAGGGTGATGATCCCGCTGTTGAGCGCCGCAAACAGGAAACTGGCTGGGGGCGCGAGGATCAGGCTTGAGATTATGATGGGAAGCGTGAAAAGGAAGAGGGACCTCCCGCTCGAGAGTTGTTCGGGTGTGTCGGTGAGTATAAAGATGCCCGTCAGGAGCAGGAGGAAGAGCAGAGCCGCCAGCCGCCCTGAATATCGGCGGTTGATCTGGTGGATGCCGAAGACTCCAAGTGTCACAACGGCGATGCCGAACAGCAGGATCTCAAGTTCCTGCGGGGTGGTATCCCGCCTCGTGAGGTTGTCTATGAGAATCCCGACCAATCCCAATGCTGCCGCGATGCCGGTGCCGAGCAGGAGGATGTTTAGCAGCCTGCCGCGCCGTGAATCGTCGGGGTCGGAAGCGGGGACGGAGAGTATGCAGTCGAGATATGCTCTCATGGTTAATATCACCGAGCCAGCGCGAGCGCGCTGATGACCGCAGAGCGGATCACCAGATTGGGACTGTACAAACATTTGCCGATCCACAAGGGCGGATAGGCTCGATCCATGTGTTCGCTCAACCAGCGCGCCCCGTTGCGAAGAACAGGCTTGGGGACTTTGGCAACTTTTTCATTCCAAACCGACAACGCCTGGATGGCATAGGCGGTCTCCTCGGCTGTCGAGATGTAGGCGCCCCACGAACCGTCCCTGTTCTGTGTTTTCAGGATCCATTCAACCGATTCACTGACGAGTTTGTTCGCGATCCCTGCGCAGGCAATGACCGCGTGACCTGTGGCATAGTAGGGCGAGGTGTGCCACTTATCCACCCAGAATGGATGTGAGCCCCTGGCTCTTCGCAGGAAGTTGACGATCTTCTGCACAGATGAATTATTTTCGTTCAAGCCAGCCTGCCTGAGCGCGCCCAGCACATGGATATTCGCGCTGATGGACGGGTTGACCTCCAGATCGAAACAGCGGAAGTGATCCTTTTCCTCGTATGCCAGTACACTGGCGAGGTCCTTTTCGATGCCGTATCGTAACAGAGCGTCGTAAACCAGCCCCGTATCGTCGCTGTCCTTTACGGAATACTCCGCCGCGAAGCCGATGCCGCGCCTGGGAGTCCATGCCCTCGAGAGAAAATCCAGGTGCGGTTTGAGTTTCGACGCGTGACCGAGATCGGGGATCAGGCTCAGGTTCCAAAGCGTCCATGCGATCTCGAAAACGTCGAACGGCGCGACGTTCGGCAGTCCGCCATCGGGCTTGAGAATGCTGTGCAGATAACTCAGCGAAGCAGCATCGCCTTTTTTGATGTACGCTGCAAAATACGCTGTTGCCGACGGGCTGACTCCCACAGATCCGTTGCTCTCCTGAAGGTTCTCCACGTCCAGCATGTGCTGCCCGTCAACGCCTGCCATTTCCGCGGAGAACGCCATCGTGACGTGACGGCTGATCATCTTTCCCTGAAGATAAGAGAGTTTTTTCGCGCGTTGTCTGGATAGACGACCCAGGATGCGGTTTCCCTGATGTTTGATGATGCCCAGCCTCTCCGCTTCAGCCGCCAGTGTGGGGGCGATCATTTCGAAGCCGACGGTTGCTCCGTTGGGATCGGACTGCAATCCCAACGTGGCGCTTCCCACGATGCGTTCCAGTGCGAGCCTGCCGTTTTCGATCTGCGTCTTGTCATGCCCACGCCGCCCGCGATAGGAGAGGGCGATCATGGCGGCTAATGTGCATATCACGCGGTCGTGATAATACATCGGCGCGGACGCGCCCCACGAACCGTCGGGCAACTGGTTTTCGACAAGCCAGGTCAGCGCGTGGCTGCTGATGACCCAGTCAATTTCGCCGAGCCGCGCCGCCCAGGCGGTGTCGTAGGCGGTGCTTGCCATGTGACCGGGTCCGATCTCCTCGATGAGTTTGGCGATGAGATCCGTCATGTCACATTCCCGATCTCTGGGAGCCAGAGGTTGAACTTGAGTTTTCCGACGCCGAACGCGTGGTCCCCGTTGTTTCGATAGTACTCCCTTAACCAATCGAGTTCTTCATTCGAAAGTTTGGCGTAATCCGGTTCGGGTGTGCGGCGGACGTAAATGTGATCGTACAGAATGGCGCGCAACTGGTTTTGGTTCATGTAGGGCGATGGGCTGAGGGAAAAATACAGATCTTCCTCGCCGGTGGCAAGCAGCGGCATGTCGAACACGCTGAATTTGTCGAAACCGATGAATATGCTTGCGGGCGGCAGGTCTTCGCCGTAGTATTTCCGCACGAGAGTTGGCTTGTCCGGTATCGAGCCTTGCGCGAGATAATGCTCAACGGACAGGCGGGCGATGGTGCCTGTCTCTTCATCGGCGAAGACGCCGAAGTACAGGCGAAGAGCATGGTTGTGTTTCGTGGCTTCTGTTACTTCGTAGATGGATTTCAGGGCGTGTTCGTGGGGGGTGCCGGTCAGCACGTCGCGGTAATCGCCGTAAAAGCGGACGCGGACATCGTATTTCTCGAAAAACTCGCGATAATTCCTGTCGCTGGCGGTGCGGATCAAGCCGTTGATTCCGACGCGCTGGGTGTATTCGTCGCCGCGCCGCATCAGTTCGCGGCCGAAGACCGGGGCGAGGATCGTATGAATGCCGTGATCGTACATCATGGAGCATAAGGCAATGTGATTCTTGATCGAGGCATCCATGTAGGATTCAAAAAAATCATCCCCGATTTTGTCGGCGTGTTCGAGCATGAACCAGCGCCGCGTCCCGTTGACGGGGAACACGACCACCTTTTGCCCGGTCGCTTTGACGAGCGCGGCAACTTCCTCGGTGGGGAGTTCGAGGAAACGCTCGAAGGGAATCATCGGCTCCTCCGCACGCGCGGCAGGAAGCGGGGAGTCCGACGCGCATACTCCGCGTAGCCGGGCAGGTTCTGCGCGAGCAAGTCCTCCTCCTGCCGGGCGGCGCGCCTGAAATCCCAAATCGTGTAAAGCAAAGCCGCGAGGGTCGTCAGCGCGGGATTGATCAAAAACAATCCTGTCGCGATCCCGAAAAAGGACGTGATGACCGGGTGGCGCATGAGTTTGTACGGACCCGTTTCGATCACCTGATGCCCGGGCTGGACCTCGACGCGCTCCGCGTAATACCGCCCGAGATACGCGCGCGACCAAACGTGCAAGGCGAGCGAACCGAATATCAATATGACGCCGATGACCTGCGCGATCAATCCCCATGTTTCGGTTGTGCGAAAACTGATGACGGGCAGAAGGACGGGCTGTAAAACCAGCGCGGCGGCTGCGACGAAGATGAACAATGTGAAATCCCATGCCCTGCCCGAACCGCTCGCCGACCTTTGTTTGTCGTAACGGCGGATGAGCGCGAAGTCCATCGCATAAAAGAGGAGGATGGAGATAAACGTGGCGGCGGATTGGGGGATTCCGAGGAACATCTGGATTTATGCGGAGGCAGGACGCTTCGCGGCGCGCAACGGGAAGCCTGCCATTGTGATCATGGCATGATTCGTGTCTTCGAGATGCAATCCCAGCCGGCGTTTGACGTCGTATGCGCCGCTGCCAAAGCGGACGAGCCTGACCTTGTTCTCGATGGCATCCTGTAACGCCGCGTAGAGCAGGAGGAAGTACCCTCCCGGAACATCGTCTTCGAGACCGAGCGCGGTGGCAAGTTGGAAGCGGTTATCGCGCACGACCGCGCCGCACCCCATCAGTTTGCCCTCCTTGCGGAGTTCGAACCACGTGCCGTCTATCATCGAAAAATTCTCGAGCAAACCGCGCGTCCACGGGTTGGGCGCGGAGCCATGCCAGATGGACACGTTGCGCACGAGCGAGAGCGCGGCGTCCATATCGGGGACAGATTTGTGCTTCGTGAGAACGAGCCCGTTCGCCCGCGCCTCCTTGAGAGTGCGCTTGTAGTGCTGGCGGTCGCGTTTATCGCCTGCTTCGAGGTATTCCTCGAAACTTTCCCAGATGACAGGCATGTAGGTGCCCGGCTCGGATACGGCGATGGGCTCGAAGTCCGGGGTCCACGACGGGTATTTGAGTTGTTCGGTGAGGAGGTAATCGAAGATGAGGAAGGAACAGCGTTGTTTCTTGAACTCGTCCCGCGCGGCTTGTGTGAGCGCGGGGAGCGCTTCGTCGCGGAGAGGTACGCCGGGCAGCAGCAACGCGGAGGTGTCCGCAAACGGCGACCGGCACACGAGCAGGGGTCGGCGTTTGAGGATGGAGGACATGAAGCGGCGCGCCACCTCCGGCAGGGGCAGGGGTTCGTTGTGCACGCGAAACAGCGCCGCGCTGGCGACAGGCGTTTCGCCGTTCCATGCGATCAGATAAATGGGAGGACACTCCGGCATGGCGTGTTCGCCGAAGGTATACCAGCGGTGACTTTGGAAGCCGCGTCCAGCGGCGATGCCGTCCCAGATTTCGGGTTCGATTTCCTTGATGCTTTTGCAGACCTTGACGTTGAAATTGCTCATACCGGCTCCGATGGTTCAATTTTACATGAGCGAACATTGAAACGCGTCACGCCCGTTCTGCGCCTTGCAAAAATGATAACTGATTGTGTGACAGTTTGATGTCGCTGGAGGAATAGCCATGCAGAATTATACCTTCCGCCTGAAACCGGATCATGATTTGTTCGATTCAATCGAGGAACTCGCGCGGGAACGGCATATCGAAGCGGAGTGCCTTCTGGGAATTATTCCTTCAACTCTGCCAGAAATTCCTCCTGATTTCTGACCGTCTTCCTGAACCCCAGCCTTTTCCCCAATCGTGTCAGTTGCGGCGGGTCCACGTACGTCTGCGCGAGGATCTCCTCCTGCCCGAGCACATCGTTCGCCTTGCCATCGAGCAAAATCCGCCCCTCTGACATGGCGATCACGCGCTCGAAATTCTCCGCGCAAAAATCAATGTCATGCGTGATGGTGATAACTGTCCTGCCCTGCTCCCTCAACTTCGCGATCACTTGCGAGATGCGCGCGATGTTCCTCGCATCCTGTCCCGTCGTCGGCTCGTCGAAGATGACGATGGGCGTATCCATGGCGAGGATCGA
>CAYQOF010000006.1:0-30088 GCA_964419035.1 uncultured Anaerolinea sp.
GCAGGATGGCGATATATTGCTTCGTCGTTTGAACCGTCAATGGCGGACAGGCTGTGAACTGACGCCTGCCGAGCGCGATCAACCGCACGATGTCGTTCAGGCTGGAGCGGTCGCGCGGACCGCCGTAGATCTGTCCGTTGATGACGAGAAGCGGCGTGCCGGGCAACCCCATCTTCTGACCCTCCTCCCATGCCGTCTGGACTTTGGCGGCGATGTCCTCGCGCTTGAGATCAGACTTGAACTGATCCACGTTCATTTCCAAAGCCGACGCCTGCGCGGTGACCCATTGCTCGAAATCCTCCACCGATAAATTGATCCAATTCTCCTGTCCCGCGTAGAGCAGATCGTGCATCTCCCAGAATTTGCCCTGTTCACCTGCGGCTTCGGCGGCTTGCGCGGCGAGAGCGGCTTTATCGTCCACGCTCAACAGCGGGAAGAGGCGGCTCACCACGCGCACCTCGTCCGGGTGTTCCATCAATAATTGATTGGCAACCTCCTCGAATAATCCGCTGCGCACATCCTGATAATCGCTGTATACCAGGATCGTAACAATGGGATTCTCCGCGCCGCGCGCCCGGTCCGTGTCATTCTCGGGCGGGATGATGGACGGCGCATCCGGTCCCGGGGTGGGCTCGGTGTGAATCATCGTGCAGGAAGGAGGCGTTGGGATGATGATGTCGAATGGAAGTGTGGGCGTCGGGTTGACGGGCGGCGGAGGGGATGAGGCGCAGGAGGCGATCAGGAGAAAAAAGATGAAAGAGGAAAGGAGGAATGTAGGGCGCATGTCTTGTCCCGAATGGTGGACTTGAGTACGTCGCACCACGCCTAATCAGGTCGGTCGAGTGCGACGCACCCTCTCATTGGATTGCTCGCTGCAATTCCTCGAAGGAGGTCATCCACGCGATGGTGTTGACGAAGTCCGCCAGCGATTTGCTTTGGGCGCGCAGGGCGCGGACCGCCGGTCCGACCGGGTCTTCGCCTGCCGGGCCGCCGGGCACATCGGCGTATGCCCCGTGAAAGGCGAAGTATGCCTGGTTGAGTTTGCGAAGCGGGAATCCGTGTTGCCAGAGGAACAACCGGCGTTGTTCCATGTATGCCTCGGCTTCCTCGACCTTTCCCTCCGCGAGCAATTTATCAACTGTGACGCGCGTTTCGTGCATTTCCGCGCGGAAGTCGAGGGAAGGCGTGTCGTCGAGTCCGATCGAGGGGAGATGAAGATCATTGAACGCGGTCAGGCTGAGGTCGGAGGAGGAAGCGAGCAGTTCGGGATAATGTCGTCCCAGTATGTATTGTCCGATCTCATCCCCGACGATGTTCGCGGTCGTTTCGTTCATCGTGCGGAGTTCAGGCGTTGTGTTGTAGTTGAGCCCCAGCGGGCGGACATTCAGGTAGTTATGCGACCATTCGTGCGCGATGGTGTTGAGCAGCCAGGACAGATTTGTGGTCTCCATCACCATGGTGGGGTAAACGCCGACGCCGCCGACCGGCACAACGAGCGTGGAAACGTCGAGCCTTGCCGTCACTTCGTCCTCGAGGCGGATCTGTTCATCGAGCGTGAGCGTGGGCAGGATGGAAATGTTCGCGATCTGCTGTATGAGATGGCGCGGCGCGACGATGAGCGCAAGCGGTGTGGGTGAACTGTGATAGAGGACGGGAGGCAGAGGCTGTCCGCCTGTGGTGAGATCGAAGTGCGCAAGCGCCTCCGCAACCTGACCCTGCAAAACTGCTTCTGCGAACGGGGCAAGAGCCGCCTGTCGCGCGAAGAGTTCATCGCGTTGCGAGCGCAGGAACGCGCTTGCGCCATCCTTGTCCGTGATCTGTGGGTCGGCGAAGATCCGTTCGATCTGTATTTCTGTTCGAATGAGACGTTCGGTTGCGCGGAGATATTCGAAGACGATCTGTTTGTTCGTGCCGCGCTCGAAGATATACGGCGTGTGGATGGCGCTCTGCTGGAGTTTGATCCATGATGCATCCCATATCCAGTTGGGATAGTCGAATTCGATCTCACGCGTATGGACGCGGACGCGGTCGGTATCGCCGGTCAGGCGGGGCGAGTCGGCGCCGCCGATGAGTACAAGCACGAGGAGGATACTGATAACATCGAGAATTCGCCCGATACGATAAAGCATGAAGAAATTATACCCAAGGCGGTCACGAATTGCGCTTTTTTAAAAGCGGGAAAGCGCAATTCGTGATCGTGGGCATTATATAACAGCAGGGACACAGCGACGCTGTGTCCCTGCCTAGCACCTGCCCTCAGCAGATTTTTCTATTTTTTGTTGTTCAAATACACGTCAATCGCCCAGGCGGCTTTGCGCCCCGCGACCATGGCGGTGACGACGAGGTCGGGTCCGGTCACGCAATCGCCGCCGGAAAAAACGCCCTCACGCGAGGTTGCGCCGGTGTTTTTGTCCGCTTTGACCAGACCCCAGTTGTGTGTTTCGAGATCGGGCGTGGTCTTGCCGATGATGGGATCGGGCCAATAGCCAAGCGCCAGCACCGCCGTGTCGCATTCGACGATGAAGTTCGAGTCTTCGACGGGCACCGGCTTGCGCCTGCCTTTCGCATCGGGTTCGCCAAGTTTCATTTCGATGCATTCGACTGCGGCGAGTTTCCCGTCCTCGCCTGCGATGAATCGGATGGGCTGGGTGAGGAAGCGATACTTTGCGCCTTCGTCCTTTGCCATCTGGCGGTCTTTCTTTCCGCCGGGCATCTCTTTTTCAGTGCGGCGGTAGAGGCAGGTCACTTCCTCGGAGCCGAGCCGCAGCGCCGTCCGCAGACAATCGGAGGCAGTATCGCCGCCGCCGATCACAGCCACGCGCCTGCCGACCTCGAGAGGTTTCCTCATCTCCGGCGGAAGCAGGCTCGGGTCCACGTTGCCGCGGATGAGGAAATCCGTCGCTTCGTAGACTCCGGGGAGGTCTGTTCCCGGCGTATCCTCCATTTTCGCGTCCACTTCCGAGCCGACCCCGATGAAAACCGCGTCGAATCCTTCAGCAAAGAGATCGTCAATCGTTTTATCTTTTCCGATGTAGGTGTTTGGCGCGAATTTGACGCCGGCGTTCCCGAACTCCTCCCATTTTTCCTGCCACACGTCCTTGGGGAGTTTGAAGTTGGGGATGCCATAGACGAGCAACCCGCCGGAGGCGGGCTTGGCTTCGAAGATCGTCGCCTCGTGTCCGCGCTGGACAAGTTGATCGGCGCAGCCCAAACCGGCGGGACCGGCTCCGATAATGGCGACCCGCTTTCCCGTGGGCGGAGCGAGCGGGATGATCCGCCCCTCGTGGCGGCGCTTGTAATCCACCGCGAAGGTTTCCAATCCGCCGCAAAGCACGGGCATGTGATGTTTGTTGAGCACGCACGATCCCTGGCACAACTGTTCGTGCGGGCAGACGCGTCCACAGATCTCCGGGAGTGAACTGGTTTGATGGTAAAGATTGGCGGCGTCCGTGAAGCGCCCCTGTTCGATCAACCACATCGCGGAGGGGATGTCGTTGTGCGTCGGACAAGCCAGCATACAGGGAGCAGGATCCGGGCAATGAATACAGCGGGATGCCTCGAGCATGGCGCGTTCGGGGCTGAAACCAATGACCACATCGTCGAAGTCGCGCCTGCGCGCCTCGGGCTGGCGCAGGTCGAGATCGTTGAAGGGCATGTTGGCGCGCGCTTTGCGGTCAATGGTCAGGGTTTCGCTTGGGACATACTGCATTGTTTCCTCCGGAAATGGCTGCACAAGGGTTGCCACATGATGATACCCAAACCCAATTTCAGCCCACAGGCTTAAATGTCACCAAACTGGACGACAATCGTCACGATATTGCATTAGAGTTTCGTATCATCCCCACATATTCTTCACGGTCAATTCATAATTGTGGTGTAGAATTTTGCGGTTGAGGCAACCCCTCGTGGAGGAAAACAATGGCAAAAAGAATTACGATCATATCCTTGATCATCCTGGCTGGAGCAGCCATCTTTTTTTACGTTCGTAATACCAGAGCGGCTACCGTCACCCAGTTCCAGACGGCAATCATCGAACGCGGAAACCTGACCGCCACCATCGGCGCGACCGGCACGGTGCGCGCGAAACAGACCGCCATCCTGATCTGGCAGGCGGCTGGAATCGTGGATACCGTCAACGTAAAGGTTGGCGATAACGTCCCCAAGGGATTTGTGATGGCATTCTTGTCCAAGTCGTCGCTCCCCCAGAGCATCATCCTGGCGGAGGCTGACCTTGCGAACGCGCAAATCGCTTTGGATAACCTGATCAACTCGGATGCCGCCCTGGCACGAGCAGAGCAAAACCTGGCAATTGCAAAACAGGCTGTCGAAGACGCCCAAAAGGACGTAACAAAACTGGATTATCGGCGCGCTTCCGATGATCTGCTCGATCAAACCAGGGCGGAGATTGATCTTGCAAATAAACGGATCTCTCTGGCTGAGGATGCCTACAACTTTGTCAGTAATCGCCCGGATGGGGATTCGCTCAAGGCGCAGGCTTTGCTGGAACTGACCAATGCCAGACTCGAGCGGGACAGAAAACAAGCCGCCCTTAATTGGTATTTGGGAAAACCATCGGAACTCGATGCCGCCAGATATCGCGCCGCGCTGAATCTCGCCCTGGCGCAGGAGGCGGATGCGCAAAGGGAGTTTGACCGGCTGAGCGCGGGGAATGCTGCCGAGATTGCCGCCGCACGGGCGCGCGTGGAAGCGGCTCGAGCCGCCCTCAACCTGGCGCGCGTGATCGCGCCTTTCTCCGGCATTGTGACCGAATCCTCCCCGCTTCCCGGCGATCAGGTCGGCGCGGGGGCTGCGGCTTTCCGCATTGACGACCTGTCGAGCCTGTTCGTGGACGTGGGGGTTTCCGAGGTGGATATCAACAGCATCTCCGTCGGTCAGCCTGTGACGCTCACCTTCGATGCCATCCTGGGCAGGGAATATCATGGCGTGATCGCAGAAGTGGGGCAGACCGGCGCGTCGGTGCAGGGCGTGGTCAGTTTCAAGGTCACGGTGGAACTTGTTGATGCGGATCAGCACGTCAAGCCGGGAATGACCGCCGCAGTGAATATCACGGTTCGTGAACTCACAAACGTCATTCTCATTCCCAACCGCGCAGTTCGTCTCGTGGACGGGGAGCGTGTGGTCTATCTGTTGGTGAACGGTGAATCTGTAAAAACAGCAATCAAGCTTGGGGCTTCGTCCGATACGATGAGCGTCCTCTCGAGCGGCGATGTCAAGGAGGGCGCTGTCGTCATCCTGAATCCGCCGGTCGAATTCCAGGGCGGACCGGGCGGTCCGTTTGGGGGCAGATAGTCATGTCGGCGCACGTTATCGAGGCACACGACCTGACCAAGGTCTACAAAATGGGCGAGGTGGAGGTCCACGCGCTGCGCGGCGTTTCCTTCAACATCGCGCGCGGCGAGGTGGTTGCGATCATGGGACCTTCCGGCTCGGGCAAATCCACGTTGATGAATACGCTTGGATGTCTGGATCGTCCGTCTTCAGGGGAATACTTTCTCGATGGCGAAGCGGTTGCGTCGTTGAATGACGATCAACTGGCGGACATTCGCAACCGTAAAGTGGGTTTTGTCTTTCAGAGTTTCAATTTGCTTTCCCGCCAGACTGCCATTACGAATGTGGAACTGCCCCTGCGCTATTCGGGCAACCCGGAACGCCGCCGCGAACGGGCAATCGAAGCCTTGAAGGCGGTGGGCTTGGAAGACCGCATGACCCATCGTCCCTATGAACTTTCCGGCGGGCAACAGCAGCGCGTCGCCATTGCGCGTGCCATCGTCAACAATCCCGCCATCATCATGGCGGACGAGCCGACCGGCAACCTGGATTCGAAAGTGGGAAAGGAGATCATGAATCTGCTGCTCACCCTGAACAAGGAATACGGAACAACGCTGATCATCGTGACCCATGATCCCATGATCGCAGAGCATGCCCGGCGCATCATCCGATTGCGCGACGGGTTACTGGACGGTGCTGTATGACCCTTGCACAAGCCTTTATCGAAGCGCTCGAAAGTTTAAGCGGGAACAAGCTCAGGTCCGGTTTGACCGTGCTGGGCATTGTCATCGGCGTCGCGGCGGTGATTGCCATGCTGGCGGTTGGAAAAGGGGCGGAGACGTCCATCACCGGTTCGATCAGCGGCATCGGCACCAATTTGTTGTTCGTCTTCCGCGGCGACCCCGGCGACAATATTCGCAATCCCAAACCGCTCACGCTCGGCGATGCAGAAGCCCTGCGCGATCAATTTGCCGCGCCATCGGTGGAGGCGGTCGCGCCCGCCTTGCAGGGAAGCGGGACCGTTTCCTTTGGCGGCGAACAAGCCGTCCCCCAAATCTTTGGCGTCACGCCGGAATATTTCCAGGTGCGGAACTACAATATAACTGAAGGCGAATTCATCACCGAGGAACATATTTTGGGACGCGCTTCGGTTGTGCTGCTCGGACCCGAGGTGGCGGAAAAATTATTCGGTCACGCGGATGGAGTCACGGGTGAGACAGTCCGCATCGAGGGGCAGCCCTTCCGCGTGCTGGGTGTGTTGGAGTCGAAGGGCGGCGGTTCTTTCGGGAGTCAGGATAACGTGGTGATGGTCCCGTTCACCACCGCGCAGGCGCGCCTGATCCGGCGCAGCACCAGTGACCGCGTGGACATCATCTTCGTGCAGGCGGTGAGCGGCGATGTGGTGCCGCAGGCGGCGGAGGAAATTTCCCAGATCCTGCGCACGCGTCATCGCACGCCCATCGGCGCGGATGATTTCACCGTGTTCACCCAACAGGATCTGCTGGCGACGTTCCAATCCATCACCGGCATCCTGACCATCTTTTTGGGCGGCATTGCGGGCATATCCCTCCTCGTGGGCGGCATCGGCATCATGAATATCATGCTGGTCTCTGTCACCGAGCGGACGCGCGAGATCGGCTTGCGCAAGGCGCTCGGGGCGCGCAAGCGCGACATATTGACTCAATTTCTCACAGAGTCCTCTTTGCTAAGTCTCATCGGCGGGATCATCGGCATCATGTTCGGCTGGCTGATCTCCTTCATCGTCGGACGCATTGCTGAGGCAAGCGGGACAGCGTTTACGCCGGTTGTGGGTATGGATGCCGTCCTGCTCGCCACGATCTTCTCCGCGGCGGTCGGTCTGTTCTTTGGCATCTATCCCGCCAACCGCGCCGCAAGTTTGGAGCCGGTGGAGGCGTTGCGTTACGAATGAAATTGCAGGTGCGGGGTCACCCCGCACCTACATCGGTTAAAATATCTGCATGGCAAATTACAACATTCTCATCACCGACGGACTGGACGAACGGGGCCAGTCCATTTTACGTGCCTCTGCAAAGGTGGACGACAAAAGTGGGATTTCAGCGGACGACCTGCTCAAGACGATCCCCGATTACGACGCGCTCATCGTTCGCGGCCGGACCAAGGTAACTGCCTCCGTTATGGAAGCCGCTTCGCGTCTGAAAGTGATCGGACGCGCAGGCGTGGGCGTGGACAACATTGACCTCGAAGCCGCGAAGCGACACGGCATTACCGTTGTCAACGCGCCGACTTCCACCTCGCTTGCCGTGGCTGAATTGACGTTCGGGCTTTTGCTCGCGGTGGCGCGCGAAATCCCCCGCGCCGACGCTTCGATGAAACAGGGGCAATGGCTCAAGAAGGAACTCGAAGGCGTGGAGTTGAACGGCAAGACGCTGGGCATCATTGGCTTCGGTCGCATTGGAATGGAGGTTGGGAAGCGCGCCTCTGCCTTTGGGATGAACGTCATCGCCTACGATCCATTGATCTCGGAGGAGGAGATCAAGCGGCGCGGCGCGGAACCGGTCTCGATCCAGGATTTGTACGCGTGGTCCGATTTCATTTCGCTTCACCTGCCGCTGAATGTTCAAACGCGCGATATGGTCGGTCCGTTGGCGTTCTCGCAAATGAAGGATGGCGTGCGGATCGTGTGCGCGGCGCGCGGCGGCATCATTGACGAGTCCGCGCTGCTGGCGGCGTTGAACAGCGGCAAGGTCGCCGGCGCGGCGCTGGATGTCTTCGCGAAGGAACCGCCCGGTCTAACGGAGGCAGTTTCACATCCACGCGTGATCGCCGCTCCGCACATCGGCGCGCAGACGGCTGAGGCGCAGTCCCGCGCGTCCGAGGACATTGCGAACGAAGTGTTGTCCGCTCTACGCGGTGAACCGTTGAGATGGAAGGTATCGTAAATTCCATGTCATTGCGAGAGCGATGTCCGAAGCAATCTCCTGCTTATGAGGGGATTGCTTCGCTGCAAACGCTCGCAATGACATATACATAGGAGAATCCATGTCTGAAAAATTGAATCAATTGAAGGAACTGCTCGGCGAGGTATCAGACCTCAATCGCGCCGCCTCGGTGCTGGGCTGGGACCAGCAGGTGAACATGCCGCCCGGCGGAGCGGAGGCGCGCGGACGGCAACTCGCCACGCTCGGCAAGATCGCCCAGGAAAAATTCATATCCGACGAGGCGGGTGGATTGCTCGAAGACCTGAAGCGGGAATTCGCGGGCGCAGACCCGGACTCGGATGAGGCTGCCATGATCCGCGTTGCGGCGCGCGATTACGACAAAGCCCGCCGCGTGCCGCCCGAATTTATCGTCGAGCAGGCGATTGTGACTTCAAAGGCATTCGAAGCCTGGAGGGAGGCAAGAAGCAAATCGGACTTTTCGATCTTCCAGCCGCATCTCGAAAAAGTCCTTGAACTTGTAAAGAAGTACATCTCGTTCTTCCCGTCCGCCGATCATCCCTACGATATCCTGCTGGATAATTTCGAACCCGGCATGAAGACCGCCGACGTGAAAGCCATCTTCGATGGTTTGCGTCCAAAGCAGGTCGGGTTGATCAAAGCGATTGCCTCCAGCAGACAAGTGAAGGACGATTTTCTCTACAGAAAATATAACGAAAAGAAGTTGTGGGATTTCGGCGTTGAGATCGTCACGAAATTCGGCTACGATTGGAACCGAGGACGGCAGGATAAAGCCCCGCATCCATTCGAGTCCACGTTCAGCGTGAACGATGTCCGCATCACCACGCGTTTCGAAGCGGATAAGCCGATGGCGACGTTGTTCAGCACCATGCATGAGTCGGGTCATGCCATGTACGAGCAGGGAGTCAACCCGGCGTATGAGCGCACGTCCCTCGAAAGCGGCACATCGCTGGCGGTTCACGAATCGCAATCGCGCATGTGGGAGAACCTCGTGGGTCGCTCGCTGCCCTTCTGGGAACACTTCTTCCCGAAACTCAAAAAGACCTTCCCATCACAATTGGACGGTGTGAGCCTGAAATCCTTCTACAGAGCCATCAACAAGGTCGAGCCGTCTTTGATTCGCGTCAATGCCGATGAAGCCACGTACAACCTCCACATCATGCTCCGCCTCGAATTGGAGATTGCCATGGTCGAAGGCGCGGTCGCCATAAAAGACCTGCCTGAAATGTGGAACACAAAAATGCAGGAATATCTCGGCGTCACGCCCCCGAACGATGCGAAAGGCGTCCTGCAGGACATTCACTGGTCCGGCGGCATGATCGGCTATTTCTCCACGTACGCGCTGGGCAACCTCGTCTCTGCACAGTTGTGGGAGAAGATCAAAGATGACATTCGCGACCTCGATGACCAGATTCGCAAGGGAGAATTCGGCGAACTGCTTGGCTGGCTTCGCAAAAATGTTCACCAGCACGGGAGGAAATATGAACCGCAGACTCTTGTCGAAATGGTGACCGGCTCGAAGATCACCCCCGAGCCATACGTCCGTTATCTCACGAAAAAATACAGCGAAATCTATGGCTTATAGATTTTGACCGATTGTGCGTCCCGCAAGACGACGGTGCTTGTGACGATTCGGGCATTGCGCGACGCACTTTTGATTTAATCACTGATGTTACGCACCGTCCCGAAGGATTTCCTGCAACCCAGTCTCGTTCCACGAGAGCCTTCGGGACGTTCTGCGTAAGGTGAGTTAATCATGAAACGGAACATCCTGCTTCTCGCCTCTTTTCTTGGACTTTTGGCTGGCTGCGCTTCCCCAAACTCGAGTCCCGTCCCAACGCCTTATCCGCCTGAGTACCTGCCGACGGTCATCGCGTTGACCGCTGAGTCTGCGGGCATCTCGGCAACCCAGACCTTCGTCGCCTCCAATCCGATTGAATTGCCCACCCTGACGCCCGAGCCCACGTTCACGCCGGAACCTCTGCCGACCTTTACGCCGACATCCATACACGGGCACAGCCTTGCCGCCATCCAAATCCTCTCGCCGGGACCGATGTCCAAGGTGGTCTCGCCGATATTGCTCCGCATGAATATCAAGGTCGGCGAGAGTGAATCCATGCAGGTGGACCTGTACGGGGAGGATGGTCGTTTGCTCTCCCGCACCCTCAAGCGCGTTCCCACATCGAACGAAGGCGTATACCAATCCATGCGGATTCCCTTCGAGATCCGCGCGACAGGCGAGTTGGGACGCATCACGGTCAGTTCGCTGGATAAGGCGGGCCGGATTCAGGTTTTGAGTTCGGTGCGGGTCTTGCTGCTTTCCTCCGGAGAAGGCGAGATCACAACGCCGGGGAATCCGTCTGAGCCTGTGCGTGTGTTCAATCCGTCGAAAACAGAATCAGGCTCCGGCGGAATCCTGAACGTGAAAGGCGATATATGGCCCTCCAACCTTCAGCCGGTCATCCTCGAGTTGGTTGACCCGGCGGGCAAATCCATCGGTCTGCGAATCCTCACGGTGGACAACATCAACCCGCAGTTGTTCGAAACGACGATCCCATACAAGGTGAACGAACCGACGCTTGCGCGCCTGACCATCCGCCAGGACGACGACCGCATAGCGGGCTTGTTCTATGTCTACAGCCAGGAAGTGCTGCTAAATCCATGACGCCTGTTATGCAAAATCAGGTATAATTCGCACGCTTGTAATCGGGGTGTGGCTCAGACCGGTAGAGCGCACGGTTCGGGTCCGTGAGGTCCGCGGTTCAAATCCGCGCACCCCGACTGTAGACCACATGGCTAGCTCAAAAGGCTAGCCATGTGGTCTTAAATAGGCTGCGATCCACAAGGCTCTTATCCGTGAGGGCTAGAGTTTGTCCACTCGGAATTGAATTTTTGTAACTATTCACGCCACAACTGATTGACGGAGGAAAGGCAAAACGGGCTTGCCCATCAACTGCACTAATTTTTGAAATGCACTTTGCCCGTTGCGTTTGGCAGTGTTCAGAACCGTCGTCAAGGCGGCATAGGCTTGCGCTCCCCAATCCGAGCGAAAACTACCCATGACCTTGCGATGCATGACCGAGGGGCGCAAGGCGCGTTCGCAGGCATTGTTGTGAGCAGGCACCTCCCGCCGATGTAAAAAGACAAAGAGCGAATCTCGATACTTACGATACCGATCCAGCAGGTTTCTGCCGCTGCCGCTGAAGGTGCGTTTCAGCAGCCGGTCTGCTTGCTTCTCGATTTTCGCCACTTGTCTTTTGTATCCGTTTTCTGTCAGTTGCTCCCGGCGATTTCTCAAATGAATGGCTTTGCGAAACAAGGCTTGCAGGTCTCTGACCCAGCGCACGCAGGGACGCTTTTCGATCAGACCCTGCAAATTGCGGATCTGATGCGCCAAACAGATCTGGCACACTCCAGCAGGCGCATTCAACTGCGCTTTCCAACAATCGCAGACCCACACTTCAGCTTTGCACTCCTGCATGAAAGCCTCGATCACGTCGTAGCCGCAACTGGGCTGAATGAGGTGATACCCGCAGTTATCGCCTACAAACACCCATTGCCACCAATTCCGACCATTTCGTCACTGCCAATCACACGGCTGCGGCGGACTTGTTCGGCAATGTCTTCCGCTTCGCCTTGCGCATGTTTCCCGGCTCGCTCTACAATGGCCACGGCTCCGCCTGAACTCAAACTCAGCCCAATGACCTCGGCGCAGAGTTGCAGCAGTCTGTGGCAGCCAATATGTTGTTCGTGATGCAGATACGTGACCGTCGCTTCCAAACGGCGTCCAAAGTAGCGTCCCGCTTCCAAGCCTTCGGGCAGTTCTCCGCACTGCAATACACCACAACATGGACACTGCACCTCGTACTGCCGGGTTTCGATCACCACCGGCTGGATTTCAGGCAGTTCGGTGATCTGGCGGCGGATCATCCGCACAGCAACCTGATCCCATAAATTCACCTGACAGTTCTCGCAATGCTCCGCATACGCTTCGATCACCTGGTCCGGGTTGTCCACCAAAGAACGTTCTTGTTTCTCGTGCCCGGGCTGGGCGCCTTTTTTTCCGGCTCCGTTTTCGCTTCTTTCCGACACTGGCCTTGAAATCACAAGAGGGTGGTTGGGAGGAGTTCCTGGAAGTCGTTGGCGGTTGCTTGAGACGCGCGATCTCCGCTTTCAATTCGCTGATCTCTTTCACCATTTCATCGACCAACGTGATCAGTTCTTCGCGCAAGAGCGCCTCGACCTTCGGCTTCGCCATTTCTGGTGTCATGCTCGTTACAACACCTGTCTTTGATTAAAGTCGTGAACAGTTACGAAGGTGGAAAGTGTGGTTTAGGTCTTGACCAGGTCATAGCCGTCTTTGCCATCCCGTACCGTCCATCCCAAGGCAGAGATTTCTTTGCGCAGTCTGTCCGATTCACCCCAGTCCTTGTTCGCGCGCGCGGCAAGACGCCGTTCCGCCAGGGCGACCGCTTCATCGGATGGCTTATCATCATCGAGAGACGGCGCGTTCACTACCATTTCCCAGACGCTCGCCGGTATATCCTTCTCGAGCGGGTCAGGGGCGGCAAATTTCCCCAATTCACTCAATGGAAAAATCAAGCCGGAAGGATGGATTTCAGGGTCACATTCACGGACAATCGAAACGGAACTCACGCCGCTGATCTCGCACGCGCCGCTGTCCAGATCCATGATAATGCCGGTGTGTTCATCCAGTCCAAGCGTTGTGTTTTCGCTTGGGAGCAGGTTGCACCATTCGTTGAAACGTTCCATGCCCACGAAGCAGCGGGATGTGTCCAGATCCACGCCGCCTTCGGCGTTGTTCCAATGAGGGATGAAGGAAAGATGCAAGCCAAAATCAGCGAACAGATTCAAACCTTCGACCGCGTGCACAGCCTGTCCCACTTTGTAAATTTCGTACACAGGCAAGGCGTGCGCGCCGACCGATATGGTCGCGGCGGAGGCAAACACCAGGGTCGCGCCGAGGCGATGCCGGGCGCGGATCACGTCCCATGCGAGCGTATCCTTCAAATGACGGATCGCATACGTGGGGCTGCCCGGTCCCATGAAGATCATGTCCGCATATAGAAGAGGTTTGAGAATCTCGGGGTCATCCGGGCTGAAGGCGGAACCCTTTTTTCGGGCGGGGATAATGTCAATGACGGGCTTGTAGTTTTGCAAACGCGTCGCCAGGAACTCGCCCACGCGTCCCGCGACCTGGGCGGAATTAAGTTCGAAGCCCGCGGGGGTCTCCACAACGGCGACCCGCAACGGGCTGGGAAGGAGGCGGGCAAGCGACTCGAAGATGCGTCCGCCCGCCAGGGAGGTCTCTCCCGATCCGAGAAAGGCAATGCGTCCCAAAGACATGTCAGTTTGATGCCGCGTTCAGTGTATCTATTACCCGGAACAACTCCTGATTGGATGGAATATCGCGCATGGACGCGCCGTAATGGGCATAACGCACGTATCCTTTTACATCAACGACGCAGTTCAACGGCATGCGCCCGAGTTTGAACAGGTTGACCTCCTGGCGGTACAGGCGCGCAACCGAGTGTTCCGGGTCGGGCAAGCCAATGAAAGGAATCCGTTCGTTTTCCCAATAGCGCTGAAAGGCTTTGGCATCGTTCGGTCCCACTGCCAGAATTTCCGTGTTGCGGCCAATAAATCGCTGGTGATCGTCCCGCAGGCGCGCCAACTGCGCGCGGCAGTGCGGTCACATGAATCCGCGCAGGAAGGCAAGCACGACCGGCTTTTTCCCGCGAAAATCCGAAAGTCGGACAAGTTTTCCCTCCACGTCCGTCAGTTCAAAGTCCGGCGCAGGTTCGCCCGGCGTAATCAATTTACTCATCTCTGATCAAACCTTTCACCTTTCTCCAAATATCGTCGAACATTGCCGGGGTAAGTTTACCGGTCAGGGTGTTTTGCTGGCTGGGATGATACGAACACACGATCCAAACGCCCTCATCCAATTGATACGCCGCGCCGTGGGCAAACTTCCAGCCATTCGAGCGGGTAAGGTATATTTTGAGAATTCTCTCAAACGATATCCGACCCAGGCAAACGATCACTTTCGGATTCAAGATCTGGATTTCCCGCTTGAGATACGGCTGGCAATTATCCAATTCTTCGGATATCGGCTTGTTGGCAGGAGGCGCGCAGCGGGCGGACGCCGTGATGTATATATCCTTCAGGACGAGACCATCGCTTCGAGACTCCGCCAACGGCTGATTCGCGAACCCGGCCCTGTACAACGCTGGGAACAGGAACCCGCCCGACGCGTCGCCCGTGAACTGGCGTCCTGTGCGGTTCGAGCCGTGCGCACCGGGCGCAAGCCCCACAACCAGCACGCGCGCATTCGGGTCGCCGAAACCGGGAACCGGCTTGCCCCAGTATTCCTGATCCACGTATGCCTTACGCTTCGTCCGCACCACTTCCTCGCGCCATGCAACAAGACGCGGGCATTTGCGGCAGGCAATGATTTGTAGGTTGAGTTGTTCGAGTTGGGTTGGCATAACTCGCAAATGGTTATTCGTAATTGGGGATCGGGAATGAGAAGTTGGAGAATTAGAGAATAAGCATTGCATCCCCAAACGAATAGAAACGATAGCCCTCCCGAACGGCGATTTGATAGGTTTCAAGAATCCTCTCCCTCCCCGCGAACGCGCTGACCAGCATGATCAGCGTGGACTTGGGCAAATGAAAATTCGTGATCATCGCGTCCACGATCTTGAATTGATAGCCGGGGAGGATGTAGAGAGAGGTCGAGCCGGAGCAGGCAGTAATCAGTGACCAGTGATCGGTATTTGCGATTTCCGATTTACGATTGCCGATTGCCGCGCTTTCCAGTGTTCTCACTGAGGTCGTCCCAACCGCAATCACCCTCCCGCCGGATCGTTTTGTCCCGTTGATCAAATCCGCCGTTTCCCGGGTCAACTCACACCACTCTGAATGTATCACGTGTTCTTCGGGATGATCCTCCGTGACCGGCGCAAAGGTATCCAATCCAACGTGCAGCGTGACGTACGCGATTTTCACACCCTTCGCCTGTAACTCCTCCAACAATGGCGGCGTGAAGTGGAGTCCGGCTGTGGGCGCGGCGGCGGAACCCGGCTCTTTGGCATAGACCGTTTGATAGCGTTCCGGGTCGTTCAAGGTTTCGTGAATGTACGGCGGCAATGGGACGTTTCCCACTTTGCGAAAATACGGCTCGATGGGTTCGGAGAATCGGATGAGTCGTTCGGAGCCTTCGAGGTTTTCAATAATCTCGGCTTGAACAGTTTGAGGATTCCCGTTCCCAATATCTATCAATAATCGCTTGCCTACACGCAAGCCCTTGCCGCCCACGAGCGCTTCCCAGGTCAATGAATCGCGACGGCGAAGGAGCAGGATTTCCACGCGTCCGCCGGTCTCTTTACGAGCAAAGATCCGTGCCGGAATGACGCGCGTTTGGTTCAGCACCAGCAAATCCCCCGCGCGCAGATAATCGGTCACATCGCGAAAGATACGATGTTCCAATTCACCCGTATCGCGATGAAGCACCAGCAGCCGCGACGAATCACGCGGCTCGACGGGCGTCTGCGCGATGGAGGATTCGGGGAGGTGATAGTCGAAGTCGGAGGTTTTCACAAGCGAAGCAGTCCTGTGGATAACAAAAACGGCGCATGGGCTTATGCGCTGTTGGTCAATCTGGTTGTATAACCTGTTTGGCTATTCCCACTACAAATTTTGCATCTGTGATTGCCTTGAGTGCGTCATCCCGGCTATATTCTTCGGTAGGGATAAAATCTATATCTCCATAAAAGGAGATTTCACGTTCCTTGCGAAGGTAGGAAGAGATCTCAGCCAGCCGTTCCACATCCCTATCTACTGTTTCAGGAAAGCGATCGCGGAATTCGACGATCAAACTGCTGACATCGTGCCACTTGGGCGGTTCGATTCCCGCCTGACGCAACATTCCCTTCAGTGCAAGTTCAACAATTTCCTGCGCTTCACGCATGACATCCGAATAAGCGGATTCGTCCAACAAGACATCCAGAATTTTCAGCCGTTTTTGGGATTTCAAAGGATAACTCTGTGCGAGAGTTGCATTGTTCATATCTCGAATATCTCGCCGCGTTGATAGTCGGGCTTCAAATCCCAGAACCAATTTTCCCCGCGCCAGATGCGTTTCGCGCCCAGCCGATGCAGGTTTGCGCGCAGTGTATCAAGGGCGGTTTTCAGGAAATCCGCCCGGTCATACAAAATGACGGCGTCGTCCACCATATCCAGCAGGAGCGGCGAGCCGTTCGCAATTTCCGCAGGCGTTTTCAAGATCGGCGAAAGCATGACATTGCCGAGAGCGCGTTCAATCGGCTCGAATTCTTTTACACGCTCCATTCGCCAATGGGAAAGACCTTCGACGATCAAAAGCACGTCCAAATCAGAATCGGGACGCGCAGTCCCTCGCCCGGTCGAGCCGAACACAGCCAAAGAAATCAGGCGCGCGCCATACGTCTCATGGCAAAGTGATCTGAGTCGGTCAAATACAGTTGTTGTATTCATGCGCTTGTATTATACCGCCTCCTGCGCGATAGAGGATTCGGGGAGGTTGTAATCGACATCGTACCCGCAGGGTAAGTCGGAGGTTTTCAAAGTCTACTTTTGGATGAAACGGGAAATGAGGTTCAGGAGGATGGTGAGCAGGACCGATACCAGGATCGAGGTGGTAAGCGGGAAATAGAACGAGCCGTTTTCCCCTTCGATGCGGATGTCGCCGGGCAGGCGTCCGAGCGGAAGATCGAATTTCACGGCGAGATACACCCCTCCGCCGATGAGGAAGAGGACGAGACCCCCGATCATGATGTAGCGGGCAATGGATTCCATAAATCACTTTTTTTGTCATTGCGAGGGCAGTGGTTTTCTGCCCGAAGCAATCTCCAACACAATGAGGGGATTGCTTCGTCGGCAAAGAACGCCTCCTCGCAATGACGCTATAACAGCCGCGGCTGTCCCTCTTCGGTGTATGGCAGATCGAGATGCTCATACGCGGATTTGGTGGCGACGCGTCCCTGCGGAGTGCGATCCAGAAAGCCGAGTTGCAGGAGATACGGCTCGACCACGTCCATGATCGTATCCTGCTCCTCGCTGATGGAGGCGGCAATCGTGTTCAAGCCGACCGGTCCGCCGCCGTATTTTTCGATGATCGTTTTCAGGACGCGGCGATCCACATCATCGAGACCGAGTGGGTCAACCTGCAACAGATCAAGCGCCTCTCTCGCGACCTTCGACGTGACCGTCCCATCCGCGCGCACCTGGGCGTAATCGCGGACTCTGCGCAACAAACGCAGGGCGACTCTTGGAGTCCCGCGCGCGCGTCGTGCAATCTCTTCCACGCCATCCTCCGCGACCTCCACTTTCAACATCCCCGCCGCGCGTTTGACGATTGCCTGCATCGCGTCCAGGTCATAGTAATCCAGCCGATAAACCGCGCCGAATCGCGCCCGCAGCGGAGCCGTGACCAGAGCAAGCCGCGTCGTCGCGCCCACCACGGTAAAGCGCGGCAGTTTCAGGCGTATGGATCGAGCCGAGGGTCCCTTGCCGATGACGATGTCCAGCGCGAAATCCTCCATCGCGGGATACAACACTTCTTCGACGGCGCGTCCTAAACGATGGACTTCGTCAATGAAAAGCACGTCACCTGCGCGCAAATTGGTGAGGATTGCCGCCAGATCGCCAGCGCGCTCGATGGCGGGACCCGCCGTCACCTTGACATTGACCTCCATCTCGTTGGCGACCACGTGCGCGAGGGTCGTCTTGCCCAAGCCGGGCGGACCATAAAACAGAACATGATCCAGCGCCTCGCCGCGTCCACGCGCCGCGGCGATGAGAATGGCAAGGTTTTCCTTCACTTGATCCTGCCCGATCAGGTCGGACAGTTTTTGCGGACGGAGCGCGTTATCCACGCGGTCGTCGGGTTTGGATTCGGGATCGAGAGGGCGGGGGCGATTGGTCATGGGGGGGATTATAGCAAATAAACCGCCTCCCAACTTCTGGTCAAGTTGGGAGGCGTGTTTGGGATATCCTGTAGTCGCGGGGGTATGAGGGCGTTTGCAGCACCCGACGCTAGAGAGCGTCTCTTACGCCTCCACGCGAAGCACTCGCGGCTCAGTCCAGCGCTTCGAACGTGACCTCAACCGTCATCCCCCACTTGACGCGCGGGTCAACCTCCTCCGCCTGAATGCGGACGGTATAGATCACGTCGCCGCCTTGCACAAACGACGACTGGCTGATCTCCGAGATGACGCCCTTCATCGTCACATCGGGAAGCGCATCGGCAGTGAAGGTGACACTCTGGCCGATCTCAACATTGACGACTTCGAGTTCGGTGATGTCGGTGGTCTCGATGATCCACGATGAAGTATCGGCGACGCTCACGGCTCGGGACTCCGCCCCAACCTGCTCGCCCACTTTGACAGCCACCTCAGCGACGACGCCATCGAACGGCGCGGTGAGAATGTAATTGGACAGATTCGCCTCCGCCGCGGCGACCTGTGCCTTTGCATTTTCGAGACGCGCTTCGGCAAGCGCAAGTTGATCCTCGTTCACGCCCTCGGAAGATTTTTCATATTGATACTTCGCTTCGGCTTCCGCGGCGAGCGCGGCGTCCAGCGCAACGCGGACGGTGTCGCGTTCGCGCTCGATCTCCTCCAGTTTGCGAACCGCCTCGTTGTAATCCTCCTGCGCCTTTTCAAGATCGTCTTCGGCGGTCTTGCGCCTTGTATTATCTTTGCTCAAATCCTTGTACTTGTCGAACTCATCCTGCGCATCCTGCAAATCCTCTTCAAGATCTTTGATATCGGTCTGCGCGTCTTCGATGCGGTCTTCGATGCTGTCAACGTCCAATCGTTCCCATCTGCGTTCCGCCTCCGCGCGGACTCGCTGCGCATCCATGTACGCAGTCCATGAGGCGGCAAGATTGGCGTTGCCATTGCGATTGAGCGCGTCCAATGCCTGTTGGGCGGAGAGAAGTTCGAGATTCGCGGCGGCGAATCCCGCCTCGGCAACTCCGGCGTTCGCGAGACGCGCAAGCGCGTCACCCTTCTTCACTGTATCCCCGATCTTCACGTTGATCTCCTCCACCACGCCGCGCGCCTGAAAAGACAGATTGACCGCGCGCGCAGGTTTGATCTTCCCTTCAGCGATCACCGCGTTCGAGGGGACGACCGTCGGCGCGGACTCCGGCGTTTCGGCTTGTCCATTCGCGCAGGCAGTCAGCGCGAAGATGAGGAGCAGCAAAATCAGTTTGTTTGTTGTTTTCTTCATGGGTTATTCCTATCCGCTGGTCGAGTAGAGCGAGCGGTTTTCCCGCTCTTATCGAGACCAACTTGTTACAGAGTTATTTCCGAAATCATGTTGGTCTCGATACGGCGGCGCTGGTTGAGTAGCCCGAAGGGCGTATCGAAACCCACCGCCTCGTTTCGACAAGCTCAACGCAAGACTCGACCAACGATCCATCATTCATACGCCAACACTTCCCGAATCGTCAGCCGCGCCGCGTTGCGCGCCGGCAGGACGCTCGCGATGGCTGATAAAACCAGCACCAATCCAAGCCAGATGGCGTAACCCATGTACGTGAAGACCACCGCAATGGGCGTCTGGAACACCGCCAGGCTGACAATATACGAAAGACCATACGTAAACGGGATGGACAGGATGATCGCCAATCCGAACGAGATCATGCCAATGACCACACCCTCGGCAATGACCGTCCGCATCACGGCGCGGTCATCAGCGCCGATGGCGCGCGTGATGCCGATCTCGCGCGTGCGTTCGAGCACGTTCATGCCCATCGTGCCTGCCAAGCCCATCGAACCGACAACCGCGGTCAGGATTGCCATGATGAGCAGGAATACGACCAGCGTATCGAGGCTCTCCACCGCCACATCCAGGGAGGCGCTCCCTGCCTCTGCAACGCGCACTTTGAATCCGCGGTCGCGCAGGTATTTGTCCAATTCCTCGGCTTTTGCATCCTGGTAGGCGCGGTCATGCCGCTCGGACACAACCCGGTAGGAAAATGCCCGGTTCACCTGGTTATTCATCACCGAGATATATTCGAACGGCGCGTACCCAAGGATGCCTTCCTGGTCCACAAACTTGAAGAGTCCGACCACCTCCCACACTTCGTCCCGCCCGTTGATTCGCATGTTGATGTAGCCGCCCGCTTTCAAGCCCGGGAACGATTTCCGCAAGCCTTCGCTGACCGCCATTTTTCGCACATCGTCCGGACGCAGCCAACGCCCCTCCACAAGGATGGGTTGGACCAGGTTGCTCCCGGCGGGCGGAGCCAGCAGGGTGATGTTCTCGACCACGTTCCACCGGTCATCCATCAGTTCGCCGCTCGCAAACTGCCAGCCTTCCACCTGGGTAATGCCATCCACACCCATCACAACCCGTTGGACCTCCTGCAAACGGTACGCCCGATCAAAGTCGAGCGTCACATCTGCGCGGAAGTATTTCCCGATCTGATTGATGTAATCATGCAAAGTCACGCGCACATTGAAGACCGCGATGAAAATGGCGCCGCCCATCGTCAGCGTGAACAATGTCAGCGCAAGACGGCTCTTTCGGCGGAACGTGTTCCTCAACGAGATGATGAACGGACGCGGGATGTGGATGCCGCGCGCGGCAAGGATGCGCGTCACCTTGACCTGAGCCCAATCGAACCAGGAGAGACGCATCTCCCCGTCTTTGAACTGGATCTCGTCCTCAGCCAGATCTCCGCTGAGAGCGCGCAGGACGGTGATCCGCGAACCGTTGATGACCGGCACCAGCCCCGCGATCAACGGCACGAACAATCCCACTGCGATCTGGATAAAGAGCGGAAGCGGCAGGATGCGGTAACCCAGCAGGTTGAAATCCAACTCGTTGGCGATGAAGGACGCCAGTTGATACGCCCCGATCCCGCCAAACGGGACAGCGATCAGCAGGGCGAGTATTCCAAACGCCATGATGAGCGTAATGTACATCAGGAAGACCTGACGCCTCTGCCCGCCCACCAGTTTCATTACACCGATGTGGCGCAGATGCTGGTTCAACAGCGCGCTCAACGTGTTCGAGATCAATGAACTGGAAAGGAAGACGATGAGTACGCCCAACGCCAGCAAAATACCAAGGATCGCATTGACCGTGCTGGCGAGCGGATGCCTGTGAGTCTCCGCGAAACGCGTGCGCAGGACGACCGCGCCGCCCTTCTCGATCCTGTCTTTCAATGCCGCGCCCACTTCGCGAATGTAATGAGGATCATCGCCATCGCTCGAGACGGTCACAAGGGCACGGTTGTACAAATTCGGTTGACCGAGATATTGCAGAGTGTCGGTCGTGATGTACCCGAAGGGAGAGGCGAGGAAGTCACCTGCGCCAGCCGCTGTATCCTGCACAATGCCGACAACAGGCAGGGTACGGGTGGAGCCGTCGGGGAGTTGAAATTCGAGAAGGTCACCCAGTTCCACGTCGAGGTTCTGAAGCGCATCCCTCTCCAGCAGAACTTCGCGTTTTCCCGGCGCCGCCCGTCCTTCGATGAGGTTCAGCAGGTTGATCGTATTGTCCTCGAAACCATCGAAGGCGGTCATGTCGAGCGTCGTCCATTTTTCGGTGCCAGGCACACGTACGCGCATGTTGAACACGCGCCGCCCCTCGGCATCCCTGACATCCCTCTGACTCCGAATGGACGCCAGCACATCGTCGTCGAAGTTCGTCATGCGCATCTCGATGTTCGCGGGCTGGTTCGCCGCATACGAAACGCTCATGTCGTTCGAGATGATCTGGTACGCGCCCGCGATCACCCCAATGGAAAACACGCCCACTGCAATGGAAAAGACCACCAGCAGTGTGCGCCCTTTGTTATCGAACAGGTCGTGTAATACTTTTCGCCAGCGAGGTTTCATACGATTTACGATTTGTGATTTACGATTCTGGATTTACTGCCGCCGTCGAAACAGGGAAAAGAAGCCGCGCCCTGTACGGCTGTCCGCGGCGCGGTTTTCTTTCAATCTCTCCTGCACGATCTTACCCACCGCCTCCACCGTGATCGGTGATTGGTCCATTACCCGCTTGAAATCCTCGCGCTTGATGGTCAACACCTCGACGGGACCGTCGGCGCTGGCGCGCACATTCGCTATGGATCTGCCGCCGCGCATCAATTCGATCTCGCCGAAGAATTCACCGGGCTTGAGGCGCGAGATGATCGTCTCATTTTGTTTGCGATCCTGCAGGATCACATCCACCTCGCCCTTGTGGATCATGAAAAATTTCTCCACATGCTCGTCGCGCGAGAGGATGGTGGTTTTTACGGGGTAAATCTCGGTTTGGGCGAGTTTGGTGAATTCCATCATGTGACGATGCCTGAGCCACGGGAGCGCTTTGGCAATCGTCTCGTTGATCAACTCGCCGTCGGAAATGATGATGTTGCGCGTCGTGCGCGAGGTCAGCGACGGGTCGTGCGTCACCATCACCACCGTCTTGCCGCGGCGCGAGAGTTCCTCGAACAGGTCAATGATGACGTTGGCTGATTTCGTGTCGAGATTCCCAGTCGGTTCGTCGGCAACGAGCAGGGGCGGGTCACACGCCAGGGCACGTGCGATCGCGGCAAGTTGCTGCTGTCCAGTCGAAACCAGCACAGGCAGTTTATTCGCAAATTTATCCAACCCAACCATTTCGAGCATTTCCATGGCACGCTTGGGTCGTTCGTCGAAATCATACAGTTCGGCATAATCCATTGGGAGCATCACGTTCTCGAGCAGGGTCAGCATTGGCATCAACTGGAAAAACTGGAACACAATGCCCAGATTGCGCCCGCGCCACCTCGAGCGCTGGCTTTCGGTCACGCCCGTGTAAATGTCCGTGCCGCCGATGACCACGCGTCCCTGCGTTGGGTGGTCAATGCCCGTGATCATGTTCAGCAGCGTGGACTTGCCGCTCCCCGATTTGCCGACAATCGAAACGAACTCCCCGCGCTGGATGGTCAGGTCAATGCTCTTAAGCACAATAAACTCGCCCGCCGCGTTCTTGAACGTCTTGACCACGCCGCGCATGTCAATCATGGCAGACTCCCCTCTCCTGCTCGCGCTCCCGAAGGATATCGGGACGATGTGAGCGGAGAGTCAGTGAAGTCGAAGCGGGGAGAAGGGCTGGGGGTGAGCGACTCCCCTCTCCTTTCAGGAGAGGGGCTGGGGGTGAGCGACTCCCCTCTCCTTTCAGGAGAGGGGCTGGGGGTGAGGTCCGGCCTGACGCGGCGCGCGCTCATTTCTTCCGCCTCTCTTCCTTTAGTGCGCGCTGAGCGGAGGACGAAATCCGCAGTCGAAGCGCACTTTGCAGACCGTCCTTCGTCTCGCTTTGCCCGCTCAGTGTCCGCTCAGGACGAACAATCTCCCCATCCGCAATCTGCATCGTGCGCGTGAACCGCGGCGCAAGGGACTCGTCGTGAGTTACCATCACGATTGTCTTGCCCTGCTCTGCGACCAGATGCTCGAACACCTCGAAGATGTGATCGGCTGTGACCGAATCCAGGCTGCCCGTTGGCTCGTCCGCAACCAAAATGGGCGGATCGTTGGCAAGCGCACGCGCAATGGCGACGCGCTGCTGCTGTCCGCCGGAGATGAACGCGGGGAGTTTATCCGCGTGATCTTCGATTTCCACAAGCCGAAGCAATTCGAGAGCGCGTTCGCGCGATTGCTTTGGGCTGAAATTGCCGCACAAGTCAATGGGCAGCATGATATTCTCGACGAGTGTGAGCATGGGCAGAAGTTGAAAGGATTGGAAAACCACGCCAAGAGTCTTCCCGCGCCACAACGCAAGTTCGTCTTCATCAAGTTCATGCACCGAAACCGAATCCCCGTTTGTATGGACGATGACCTCGCCCCGCGTGGCATCGTCCACGCCGGTGATCATGTTGAGAAGTGTGGACTTCCCGGCGCCTGATTTGCCAACGATCCCCACGAACTCACCCGCGCCAACCCGCATGTTGATTCCCTTAAGCGCGGTGAAATCGCCCGCCGCAGTGGAATACACTTTCACCACGTCGCGCAGTTCGATGAGGGGTTGGGAGGAAGGGATGGGTTTCATAAAATTATTTCGTCATTGCGATGAGGCAATCCCCAATTTTACAATACGAAAATTCTTGAGGATTTACAGACGGCAGCGGGGAGATTGCTTCCCAAAGGTCGCAATGACAAATATTACAGGCACACAAAAACGGTCGCCGCAAGCAACCGTTTCGATGACGTGACCTACGACACCTATTTTACCCCCATCGCAGATTTGTGACAAATTTCCTAACTTGACACTTATGTCATTTCACAACCCCATACATCTGATCCGGCTTGAGCAGGTCGGGGAAGCGCGCTCTCAGCATGGTCCGCGCTTCGTAGCACAGGTGGCAGGCGTCGGCGTAGGATGATTCGTGTGGGAGGTTGTATTCAGTCACCAGCGCGGCAGGTCCGCCCGCGAGCAGAGGTCCGCAGATCGGATGCACGTCCGGATCATATTCCTCACAAATCTGTTTCAACGGCTTCTCAAACATGTTGCCGATCACGATCCCCTGACAGATGTGGAGGTTGCCCAAAGGATCAAGATGGACGCGCCCCGGCTCGCGCAGGTCTTCGTGCGGACAGGAATCGAATCCTTCCCAGGGATGGCTGGGCGCGCGTGAAGCGAGTTTTTCCACCGCCCGGCCGCGATACATGACGCCGCTTTCCTCCTCTTCCAGTTGACCGTGCGATTCTTTGGATGCCTCATCAGGCTGTGCAACCGTGATCACGCCCGTGGGAATGCCAAGCCATTTGGCGGCAACGACCGCATTCTGTGGATTTTCACCCAGACATTTCTCGCAATGATACAGATCGCTGCTGACGGAGAGATCGCTTACGCGCCCCACAAATGGTCGCAGCCATTCCTCCGCATCCGAGACCGAGTTTGCCCAATACGCGTTCGAGACAATGCCGACCGAGAATCCCATATCCGCCGCCATGCGGACAGCCTTCGCCAAAACCGCGTAATACAAAAACGGCTCGCCGCCCTCGAAGTAGATCGAAGTGACGCCCGCCTCCTTTGCCTGATCAAGGATGTCTTCGATCTGCTCGAGCGTGAGGGTTCCCGTCTGCCACGGACTGCCCCACACAAAACAATGATCGCATTCGCAGGTGCATTGATACGTGAGCAGGATGTGCAAGCCTGAGAGTTTCATGATGAATTTCCTTCCAGCCGGAGATCAGGGAACATACACTGGCAGGTCGAGCACGACAAATTTTCCGTCTTCTGTCTTTTGCACACGATATTCGAATTGCGAGACGGGCGGAAAATCGGCTCTTCCGTAATTAACGGGAAAGAGCCCAACCACGAAGGGCACAAAGTACACAAAGGAGGGAAAAGTGGTAGAACCGAAAAATCTCACAACTGTGTTTTCTCCTTTTCATCTTTCAGTATACGGGAGACGGAGTCATAAGTCATGTGTCAAAAATCACATCGCGGGCTATAATCAATCCAATCAAATTCGGAGGCTTTCATGTCCAACGTCCACGCATCCAAACATCCGCTCGTTGCCCATAAACTTTCCCGCTTGAGAGACAAAAACACAGAACCCAAGAAGTTCCGCGAACTGGTGCGCGAGATTGCCGCGCTGCTCGCCTACGAAGCCACCGCGGACCTGATGGTCATGCCGCGCGAACTGGAGACGCCTCTCGCGAAGATGACCGGCGCGGAACTCAAGGAAAAGATCGGACTCGTCCCGATCCTGCGCGCCGGGCTGGGAATGGTGGAGGGCGTGTGGGGCTTGATGCCCAGCGCGGAGGTCTGGCATATCGGCTTGTACCGCGACGAACACACCCTGCGTCCCGTGGAATACTACAACAAACTTCCGCTCGAACCGCGCGTTTCGGTCTGCCTCATCCTCGATCCCATGCTCGCGACCGGAGGCTCCGCCACAGCGACAGCGGATGTCCTCAAGAAGTGGGGCGTGAAGAAGATCAAGTTCGTCGGGTTGATCGCCGCGCCCGAAGGAATCAAAGCCATGCAGAGTCAGCATCCCGACATCCCGATCTACGTCGCGGCGGTTGACGATCATCTCAACGAGCGCGCCTACATCGTGCCGGGGCTGGGAGATGCGGGAGACCGGCAGTTTGGGACGGGGTGAGGGTGGTGATTGGGTTTTCGAATAATTGAGTAATTAGAGATCGGAGATTGGAGACTGGAGATTGTCCGGCTGGCATCATGGTGTAATCCAAAATGAAGGCAATGCTCCTTGAATCTCTTGGAGATGTGAGTCCGCTTCAACCTCCCTTGAGGCTGGTTCAACACCCCGAGCCGACTCTCAGTCCGGGCGAAGCCCTGATCCGCGTGACGCGCTGCGGGGTCTGTCACACGGAATTGGACGAGATCGAAGGGCGGACTCCGCCGCCGCGTTTGCCGGTCATTTTGGGGCACCAGGTGGTGGGAGAAATTGTCGGAGTCCAACGTCTCCCGACGTTGGAACACGGGCAATCTCAAAGTCTGGAGACTTTGGAGTCCGGCATGAGGGTTGGCGTGGCGTGGATCGCTTCTGCATGTGGGCATTGTCAATATTGCTTATCCGGTAATGAGAATCTTTGCCCCGATTTCAAAGCGACGGGACGCGACATCAATGGCGGATATGCCGAATACATGAAAGTCCGCGCGGATTTCGTGCATCCGATCCCTGATTCGTTCAGCGACTCGGAAGCCGCGCCGTTGTTGTGCGCGGGAGCGGTGGGTTATCGCGCCTTGAAGTTGTGCAATTTGCGCGATGGTCAGTCGCTCGGACTGATGGGATTCGGCGGGTCGAATCACATCGTTTTGAAAGTTGCGAAATACAAATACCCCAATTCTCCAATTCTCGTCTTTAGCCGAAATCCATCGGAAAGAGAATTCGCCCTCTCGCTGGGAGCGGCGTGGGCAGGCGCGATCGATCAGAGTCCACCGTCAGCGTTGGATGCGGTCGTTGACACTACGCCAGTCTGGGGTCCGATCAGTGAGGCGTTGAGGCGTTTGAGTCCGGGCGGCAGGCTCGTCGTCAATGCCATCCGCAAGGAAGAGTTGGACAAGGAAGTCCTCTTGAAACTGGATTATCCTTCACAGTTGTGGATGGAGAAGGAGATCAAGTCGGTTGCAAATGTCACACGCGCGGATGTGCGCGAGTTTTTGCAACTGGCGGCAAAGGCGGGCATCAAACCCGAATTTCAGGAATATGAATTGCAGGACGCCAACCGGGCATTATTGGAATTGAAGCAGGGAAAAATCCGCGGCGCGAAGGTTTTGCGCGTGACCGATCTGCAAAACAAGGAGAATTGAATCCATGAAGACGATTACGCATCTCTCTATGTCCGAACTCGAGGCGGGCTTGGAAAACATCCGCCAGTCGCCGAAAGAGGACGGCATCCTGAAGATGATCGTGCGGAGGCCCGATGAGGATGAACGCGAAGTGATCGAGACCGCCGAACTCGAACCGCAGCAGGGACTCGTCGGCGACAACTGGAAGACCCGCGGGAGCAAACATACACCGGACGGTTCCGCAAACGTCAACGCTCAAATTACAGTCATTAACTCGCGCGCGATTGCCCTGCTGGCGCAGGACCAGCAACGCTGGTCACTCGCGGGGGATCAATTGTACGTGGACATGGACCTCAGCGATGATAACCTGCCGCCGGGCACGCGCCTAGCGCTGGGTTCGGCGATTCTTGAGGTCTCGGCGGAACCACATTCAGGATGCAGGAAGTTCTCGTTTCGATATGGCGTGGATGCGATGAAATTCGTCAACTCGCCGGAAGGGAGGCGGCTCCATCTGCGCGGGATCAATGCGAAGGTGGTTCAGGGCGGGAGGATACGAGTCGGGGATGCGGTAAGGAAGGCGTGAAACCTGCAGACCGGGCTTGACCATCATCCAGGTTGACAGATTTTATCTGACCTACGGATTGTTGATACACGTCTTCGTACACGCTTCGTTGATCCTTATGTTGTCGCGGCAGATACAACAGTATTATTTTTACCGCAAGGCGCAAAACATCGCGCCTGCCTAAGAAGGCGATTGACGTGTCGTGCGATCCCCCCAAACGGTTGCAGTTACGCCACATCCATGCCTGTCGCGCGCGCCAGCAATTTGTGAACCAGCGCGGTGGGCAAAACCAAAATCACGTGTAAGACCGAACTCAACCCAAAGATCACCGCGACCGAACTGAGGAAATTGCTTACCAGCGGGGCGACATTGTTCAGCATCCACGGACCCGCGCCGACCAGCAGGGCAATTGCAAATACTATCCCGACTGAAACGACCAGTTCCAGCCAGGCGTGACGATCCGATTCGGAGGGCATCATCGTACTGCTCACGGCGAAGGTCAGGTAGAACCAGAGATAAAAATCGTTCGCATTGGGCAAACCAACAAGTCCCATCCAGAACAAATTGAGTTGACCGTTGCGCAGCACGTCCCACAATACGCGCAGGTCGAGTTGATAGGCCGCGACGTAGGTGACGAAGAGTGTCCCGGCGATCAAGGGCGCGGCGCCGATCAGCGAGTCGCGCACCGCGTCCGATTTGGCGGTTTCCACGTAGCCGAGTTGCAGGCGTCCATCGGGCAGGGGCTGGGGGAGCAGGGAGACGCCTCCCGTGGGCACGCGTAAAATCTTTGCCATCAAATAATGACTCAACTCGTGCAGGAAAACGCCGGGCAAAAAGATCAGCGAGAAGATGCCCATTGTCAGGCGCGCATCGCGCGTAAGGATGAGGAACACCGCCTGTATCTCGCGATGCAGCAGCCGCTGGAGGATGACCAGCGGCACGAGCATGACGACGAACCAGAAGAGACCGGTGAGTTGGGTTATCATGGCATCATGTCATTGCGAGGGCGAAGCCCGAAGCAATCCGTTTTTTACGAGGAGATTGCTTCAGCGGACGAACATCGCCTCGCAATGACATCTATTTCACAGCCGCCCTCGTGATCGCAACGAACTCATCCACTTTGAGGCTTGCACCGCCGACGAGCGCGCCGTCAATATCAGATTGCGGGAAAAATTCGGAGGCGTTGGACGCGGTCACCGAGCCGCCATACAGGATGCGGATCGCCTGCGCCGTTTCCTCGCCGAACAACCGCATCAACGCGGGACGAATGACCTGCGCGTGCACGGAATTGGCATTTTCCCCGCTCGAGGCTTTCCCGGTTCCGATCGCCCAAACCGGTTCATACGCGACCACGATGCGCGAAGCGATGGCGGAATCAACGTCCGCAAAGCCCAGGTCAATTTGACGGCGGACAACTTCGGACGTAAGTCCCGATTCGTATTGATCCAGCGTCTCGCCGACACAAACGATCGGTGTCAGGTCATGTCCCAGCGCTGCGCGCAGTTTCCTGTTGACTGTCTCATCCGTTTCGCCGAAATACGTGCGGCGCTCCGAGTGGCCGATGATGACGTAATCGCAGAATTCCCTGACCATGTTTGGGGAAACCTCGCCGGTGAACGCGCCCTTCTCCTCCCAGTGCATGTCCTGCGCGCCGAGACCGATGCCGCTCCCATCCAGCATCGAAGCGATGGCAAAGATCGAAGTGAATGGCGGACATAATACTTTTTCCACGCCCGTGATGTCCATCAACGGAGAGAGCAACATCGAGACCAGTTCGCGCGCTTCGGCGACGGTTTTGTTCATTTTCCAGTTTCCAGCAACGAGGGGTGTGCGCATGGGATTATCCTTTTCGTTCGATGAGAATTGATTTCCTCAAGCAGACGTTGGAGAACGTCTGCTACGCGAAGCGATCCATGCGTAGCGCGCGTTCTCCAACGCGCGCAATTCCATTATTGCGCCAATTTTACTTGACAATTACATTCAT
>CAYQOF010000007.1:0-5520 GCA_964419035.1 uncultured Anaerolinea sp.
TACAGCACATTGTAGGTTCCATCCGTTGTGATGTTGTACTCGAACCATCCATTTTCCTCGCTGTAACGGCAGATCAAGCCAATGGAGGCGGGGCTGAGGGCGCTGTTCACGAATTCCGCATCCAAGCGGACATTTGCATAATCCCCGGCGCCATATAACGCGTAGACCCACATATAGGGAGAGTCCATTCTGATGAGCAGGTCCCCGTCTTCGACTGTGACGAGCGGAATCGAATCGTTCCCTGCCTGTAGGGTGACCCAGCCCGCAAGCGATGAGTCAAATTCGTTGGTGAAGAAACGCGGAAGCGGAGTCGGAGATGGCTCGAGGGTTGGAGTCGGTTCGGGGGTGGATGTGGCAGGTATGGGCGAGGGAGGAGGCGATGCGGTGAGGGTCGGAAGGATGGCAGGCTCGAGAGTCGGAGTCGCAGTCGCCGGCTGGCAGGCAGTGAGGAAGAGAAATCCAATGAGAAGTAGTTTTTTCATAATGCCCATTAAAACACAATTGTCCAGCGTTCTGTGCTGGATGCGCTTTGTTCCGGGCAATCGGTTTTCTCAGGTTTTACAAATCAATCGCAGTTTGGAACGCCCATAAAACAGGGCCATTGATCCGCGATCAGGCCGATGACGCCGGCCGCGAAGAGGAGCAAAATCACGACGACGATGAGCAGGTGGAGGGGATGTGCAAACAGGCTGCCTCCGGCCCGCAGGGCGTTGACGATCGGCCGGCTGGCAATGATCCCTGCCGCTATTGGGACTGCAATGAGACCGATGGAGATGATCTGACCGAGGACATAAGGCTGTTCAGGGTTTGGGCCGTTGAACAGACGATCCAGGGGCGCCCAACCCAGGGAACTCAGCAAAGAGAATATTACGGGGAACAGGAAAAGGGCAATGCTGATCGTCAGGGCCGACCTGGGATTTGTGAGGAGAGTGCTTCCTGGTGCAGAAACGAGGTTCGCCGCGTCATGGTTCCCTGTCTGCCTGGCCCGCACGATGGGCGGCAGGATAAGGCTGATGGCGAACAGGTTGAGCCACAAGACAAAGAACAGCATGAAGGGGAAACCTTCAGCGAAATTGCGCCTGTTGACGACTTCCATGATTATGAATGGAAGGATGAGGAGCAGACTAATGAGCGCGGGCGCCTTGAGATTTGTGAGGATGGTTTTCATGTTGCCTTCTTGTGCGATGAACAGAAGCACGCTTTTTATAACACAATTGTCCAGCAATTCAACTGCTGGACAATCAATGGAGTGGAGATGCCGGGAATTGAACCCGGGTCCGAAAGATTCGACCCTCGGAACTCTACGAGCGTAGTCGGTCGAGGTTCGTCATCGCAGGGGTCTCGTCCGACCAGAACTCCCTGCGACCAGCCGCTGGTCTTTCGCGCAGGCAGCGGCGTCGTGCGCGGCACTCCACCTTTGTCTCGCCCGATCCGTCACCCGGCGGAGAGCGGTGCCGGCGGACGCGGCCTCATCTGAGGAGACCGGCTGTCATACAGATCGCTTATGCAGCGAGGGGCATGGCAGCGTAGGAAGTGCGGTTGGCACTTGATTTGTTGCGCTGAGTTAGCGAGTTCGGCGCCTCTCGGCTCGCATTCCGGGACCAGCCTCTCCCGTCGAAGCCTGTCATCCCCATAAGACGTGGACTTGTCCCCAAGGATAAGATTTACCCTACGATGCGCTTTCATTATAGCATACTTGCAACAGATGACACTGTCTTGCTCTAACGACTGCTTTATGCTAGACTGTTGGCAGGTTTATCAAGGATACCCTGCCAATGAGCGAAAAAATACTCATCGTTGACGACGACCTCGATACATTGCGGCTGGTGGGACTGATGCTTCAACGTCAGGGATACCAGATCAGCGCGGCAACCAACGGGCAACAGGGATTGGATAAGGCGTTCGAGGAGGACCCGGACCTCATCCTGCTCGATATCATGATGCCGGACATGGACGGGTACGAGGTCACGCGCCGCCTGAGGCAGAATCCGTCCACGATGAACACCCCCATCCTGATGTTCACCGCCAAGACCCAGCTCGACGACAAGGTGGCTGGCTTCGAGGTGGGCGCGAACGATTACCTCACCAAGCCCACGCATCCCTCCGAACTTCAGGCTCGTGTAAAAACCCTGCTTGCACACGCGGGCGAGAAAAAAGGGGCGGATGGCGCCGCAAAGGATGGAAACCGCGGGTATGTGATCGGCATCCTGGGCGCGCGCGGCGGGTTGGGCGTGACCACCCTGGCGGTGAATGTGGCGGCGGCATTGCTGACGCGCACGAAAAGCGAAGTGATCATGGCGGAGATGCTTCCGGGGCAGGGCGCGCTGGCGCTCGAGATGGGACTCACCGTCAACAAGGGGCTGGTGGATTTGCTCGGCATCAGCAAGGTTTCGGATATTACCCGCGACAAGGTGCGCGAGGCGCTCACCCATCACGGTTCCGGGTTGAAGGTATTTCTGTCTTCAGACCGCCCGCGCGATATGCACCTCATCAACCAATCCGGCAATTACCAAGCGATCCTGGAAAGGCTTTCAGGGCTTGCCCGCTTTGTGGTTCTGGACCTGGGCGTCGGCATACAGCCATTTGCCCAGATGATCCTTCCCGGCTGCAATGACGCCTTCATCGTGCTGGAGGGCGTACCGAATACGATCATCCATGCCAGGGCATTGATCGAGGATATCGCCGCCATGGGAGTCAACAAGAACTCCATCAAAGCCGTGCTGAACAACCGCATCCGTTCGGATACGCAGTTGCCATCCAGCCAGGTGCAGATGAAACTGGATCATGAGCTCATCACAACGCTCACCCCCGCGCCGGAATTGCTGGTGCAAGCCACGCGCATGCAGATGCCAGCCGTGTTATGCCAGCCCGAAAGCCTCACGGCGCGCCAGGTGGGCAAAATTGTAGAGTTCATTACCGAGCAAGAGGCAATGCCCAGATGACCTCATCCCCCGGCCTGACACAGACTGCGCTGGAAGACGCGGCGGAGTTGTTCCGCAAGGCAAAGCGCGTGGTTGTGTTGACCGGGGCGGGCATCTCCACCCCATCGGGAATCCCCGATTTCCGTTCCGAGGGGACAGGTTTGTGGTCCCGCGATGAACCGATGGAAGTGGCGTCGCTCGGCACCTTCCGCGCCCACCCCGAAAGATTCTTCAACTGGTTTCGTCCGCTTGCGGGTCAGATCTTCCATGCAGAACCGAACGCCGCTCATTCGGCGCTGGTTGAGTTGGAGCGCGAGGGAATCGCGCAAATCATTGTGACGCAGAACATTGACGGTTTGCACCAGAAGGCCGGCTCGACCCGCGTGGTGGAGATGCACGGCACGCTGCGCACCCTCTCCTGCACGCAGTGTTTCAGGCAGTTCCAATCGGAACCGTATCTGCGGGCATATATCGAGGATGGAAAAATCCCCCAATGCCCGCATTGCAGCGGAATCCTGAAACCGGATGTGATTCTCTTCGGGGAACAGTTGCCTCAATCGGCGTGGTTCGAGGCGCAGCGCGAAGCGCGTCAGTGCGACCTGATGCTGGTCGCCGGTTCGTCGCTGGAGGTTCTTCCTGTGGCAGGACTGCCCATGCAAGCCCTCGACCGCGGCGCGCATCTGGTCATCGTTAACAACACGCCCACCTATGTAAATGTCCGCGCGGATGTCGTCATCATGGATGACGTTGCCGCCATGCTGCCTGAAATCGCAAAACGAGTGTTCCATGGCTGAGATAAAAACCCAAACCCTTGGCAGTTACCTGCGCGTGATCGAAATCTCGCGCGATCTTGCCTCCACCCTCGATCTCGATACCCTGTTGAACGATATCGTACGCGCCGCGGCGGACATTACCAACGCGGAAGCCGCCTCGATCCTGCTCTACGACGACACGGCTCGCCAACTCTACTTTCAGGTTGCCACCAACATAGACGAACCGACCATGCGCGGACTCGTCGTCCCGCTCGACAACAGCATCGCAGGCTGGATCGTGACCAACCGCCAGTCTGTGCGCATTGACGACGCCCACAAGGACTCCCGCCATTTCAGCGAGGTGGAACAGACCATCGGCTATTCGACAAAATCCCTGCTGGGCATCCCGCTGATCACCAAGAACAAGGTGGTTGGCGTGCTGGAGGTCCTTAACAAGAAAAGGGGCAGGTTTACCGACCCGGATGAGTCCATGCTCACGGTGCTGGGCGCGCAGGCGGCGGTTGCCATCGAGAACGCGCGCCTGTTCCAGCAGTCGGACCTGATCTCGGAGTTCGTGCACGAACTGCGCACGCCGCTCGCCTCGTTGGGCACAGCCACATACCTGTTGCTCCGCCCCGAAATGTCGCGCGAGCAGCGCGACCAGATCGTCAACAACATCCATAACGAGACGCTGCGGCTGAACTCGCTCGCCTCCTCCTTCCTCGACCTCGCCCGGCTCGAATCGGGGCGCGTACAATTCCGCAAGACGCGCTTCAGCGCCGCGGACCTGATCTACGAATGCCGCGACGTGATGATGTCCAAGGCGCAGGAAGCAGACATCCAGATCCGCGTGGATGTGCCCGGCGACATGCCGCTTATGGAAGCCGACCGGGACAAGATCAAACAAGTCCTGCTCAATCTGTTGAGCAATGCCATCAAGTACAACCGCCCGAACGGATCGGTGATCATCACAGGCAATTTTTCGGACGATGAAATCTCCATCACCTTAGAGGATACGGGACTGGGGATTCCGGAAGAGTCCATTCCCCACCTGTTCCAGAAGTTCTATCGGGTGCGCGAGCACGAAGGCAGAGCGGCTGGCACGGGTCTGGGTCTGTCCATTTGCAAGCAGATCATCCAGGGACACAACGGGCGCATCGAGGTAAAAAGCAAGCCCGGTGTGGGCACGTCTTTTACTGTCCACCTGCCGCGCGCGCCGCGTGTCCTGCCGCGCAGTAGTTGACCTATGTCATTGCGAGGCGGCGTTCCTCCGCCGAAGCAATCTCCTGTTATCAGAGATCGCTCTTGTTAGAGGAGATTGCTTCGACCCTTCGGCTCTCGCAATGACATTTAAGTTTGAATCAACACTTTGAGCACGCCGGTTTCCGCGGCGCGCTCGAATGCTTTTAATGCCTCCCCAAGCGAAAATTCAGAATTGATCAGAACCGTCGGGTCCACCTTTTTGGATTCCATCAGGCGCAGCGCAGGCTCGAACGGACCGCAGCGCGAGCCGACGATGTTGACCTCGTCCACGACGATGGACGAGAAGTTGACGTTTATCCCGCCTATATACGTGGATTTTAAAACCAACGTTCCGCGCGGACGAATTGCCTGCTTCGCCAACGAAAAGCCGCCGGGCGACCCGGTCGCTTCCACCACGATATCCCATCTCCAGGGTTTGACCTCCCCTTCGGAAATGATCCCGATCCCGCGCGCTTTCAACAGATTCTGCTGATGAGGATGCCGCGCCACGACGCGCAGGCCGCATCCCGTCAACGCCAATGTCTGCGCGATGAGTTGACCGAGCCGCCCCGCGCCGATGAGCAACACACGATCCGTGGGTTTGA
>CAYQOF010000007.1:5620-26594 GCA_964419035.1 uncultured Anaerolinea sp.
ATGAGTTGACCGAGCCGCCCCGCGCCGATGAGCAACACACGATCCGTGGGTTTGACCTGCACCTGCTGCTGGATTTCGAGCGCGGCGGCGAGAGGTTCGGTGAAGACCGCCATCTCGTCCGGGATGGAATCGGGGACTCTGTGCAGGTTGGAAATTGGTAATTGGGTAAATTCGGCGAATGTTCCATCACGGTTCACTATCCCAAGAACTGTTCTGTTTTCGCAATGTGTGGGTCTTCCGGTCAGGCATTGTTCGCATTGATTGCAGACCGCGTTGATCTCTCCGACCACCCGTTGACCGACCCACGAGGCATCGTCCGACTCGACCACCTCTCCGACAAACTCGTGACCGAGAACGCCCGTGTAGGGATAATAACCCTTCACCAGTTCGAGGTCCGTACTGCAAATCCCCGCCTTGCGGATCTTGATCAGGGCTTCATCCGGTTTGCGCGGTTGAGGGACATCGCGCAATGAGATTTTGTTGTTTTCAAGCCAGACGGCTTTCATGGTTCATCCCTCCGCCACCGCCCACCGATCGCGGCCCGCGTCTTTTGCTTTGTAGAGCGCGGCGTCGGCGCGGTTGAGGAACTGCTCCCAGTTCTCCCGCCCGATCCTGTATTGCGCCACGCCAATGCTGATGGTCACAGATAATGTCTGACCGTTCGATCCCACCTGCATGGCGCGGACGCGCTGGCACAGGCGTGAGGCTTGTTCCGCCGCGGCTTTCAATTCACTGTTCGGCAGGACGATCAAAAACTCCTCGCCGCCATAACGCCCGATCGTGTCCGGGTGCCGTATCTGTTCGCGTAACTGCGCCGCCAGGGTGCGGAGCACCTCGTCGCCTGTGATGTGACCGTATGTGTCGTTGACGTTTTTGAAGTGGTCAATATCCATCAGGGAGATCGAAAGCGGTGTGTCATAGCGGTTGGAACGGATGACCTCCTCCTGCAGATCCACGATGATCTTGCGGCGGTTCGGGAGTAAAGTCAGCACGTCCGTGTTCGTCAGTTCGTGCGCCTGCGCGAGCACAGCCTTCAATTCCACCTCCTTGATCTCCAGCGCGCGCTTCGTCTTCTTCAACTCGGATGCCAACTTCTCGAAATCGTCCAGAAGCCTTTTATATTTTTCGGACAATTCCAAATTATCTGGCACCGCGCCTCCCGAATTGACGCTCGAGCATGTCCACCGATAAATGGATCATCGTCGGTCTGCCGTGCGGACAGGTGCGCGGCGAGTCGCAGGCTTCGAGGTCGGTAAGCAGGGCGCGCTGTTCCTCGTTCGACAACGCCTGTCCCGCCCTGACCGCCATCCGCTTGCAGACGCGCGCCGCGAGTTTCGCTTCGATCTCGTTCTGCAGCGGCGCTTCGTCCTCCTCGAAATCCTCGACCAGCGCGCGCAGCGCGGCGGACGGGTCGCCTCCCATGAACAGCGCCGGCATGGCGCGGACCTGGAACGTGTTCGGTCCGAATTCCTCCACGTCGAAGCCGAAATGCTGCAATACGGGTAATTGAGTAATTAGTAATTGGGCGGATGGAGGCGGGAGAGTGACGACTGCTGGAGTGAGCAGGGACTGCGAAGGAATGTTCTTCATGGTGTGTTGCGCCATCAATTTCTCGAACAGGACGCGTTCGTGCGCGGCGTGCTGGTCAACGAGGTACAGCCCATCGGGACCTTCGGCAACGAGATACGTCGCGCCGATCTGACCGATGAGACGGAGGAGGGGAATGGATGTGAATTGCGATGTTTGAGAAGTAGAGATTGGAGACTGGAGATTGGAGATTGGAGATTCAGTCTCAAGTCTCGAGTCTCTATTCCCCGATAATTGATCACTGCTTACTGATAACTGGTCATCATGCGCGATGCTCCAGTCAATGCCGACCTGTTTCGTTTCCTCGGATGGGATCGTTCGCGTCGTTCCCCATAAACTCGGCGCGACGTTCGGGACGGGTGAATACGCCAGCAGCGCCTTGCGGACGGATCGCTGGACGAAACTGAAGACCTTGTCCTGGTTCCTGAACCGTACCTCCGCCTTGGCAGGATGCACGTTGACATCCACCTCCTCAGGCTTGATCTCGAGGAACAGCGCGGTCAACGGGTAACGCCCCACCATGAGCAGGGTGTGATACGCCTGCAACAACGCGGTGGTGAGCGCGACATCATGCACCCAGCGGCCGTTGATGAAGAACGTGATCTCCTTGCGGTTGGAACGCGTAAGCGCTGTTGGGCTGATGAAGCCGGTCAGTTGAAGACTCTCCTCGTCTGCCAACACTTCGAGCATCTGCTTTGCCACGTCCACACCGTAGAGCGCGGCGAGGATGGCGCGCCGGTCGCCGTCGCCGGATGTTTGCAGAGTAACATTTCTTCCATCGGATAATTTGAAACGCTTTTCGGGATATGCCAGGGCATAGCGCGTGACCAGTGCATCAATGGCGCGGCGTTCGGTGACATCGGTCTTGAGGAATTTCAAACGCGCGGGGACGTTGTAGAACAGATCCTCCACACGGATCGTCGCGCCGACGGTCGTGCCGACTTTGGTCGGTTTGACGGAGACGCCTCCCTCCACTTTTAAGCGCGCGCCCTCCTTTTCCTCCTGCACACGCGAAGTGATTGTCATGCGTGAGACGGAGCCGATCGAGGCGAGCGCTTCGCCGCGGAACCCAAGCGTGGAGATGGAAAAAAGCTCCTCGGAGCGTGACAACTTCGAGGTCGCGTGACGCGAGACCGCCAGTTCCAGTTCAGTGGATGGGATTCCCGATCCGTCATCCGCAACTTCGATCAATTTCCTCCCTGCTTCTTCGACGGTGATGGTGATCGTACGCGCGCCGGCGTCCAGCGAATTTTCCATCAACTCTTTTACAACGGATGCAGGGCGTTCGACGACTTCGCCCGCGGCGATCTGCGATGCGACCTCGGGGGAAAGCAGGCGGATGGGCATGGCGCGATTATAACCCGCCAAAGGCTATAATTATCCTCATGAAAATGAAAGGATGCCGCGCTCGGCATCCATCACGGGCTGGCGGATGCGCTCGTGCCGGTGGACTGGTCCGTGCTGACGTGTGAACAGTTGACCGCGCTCGGCAAGAATGTGGAATGTCGTTACTATGAAAACATGCCGCACACCTTTTACGGCGAAGGTGACAGGGAATTCATCCAGAACACGATTCAGTTCTACAATCAATACCTGCTCGCGCCGTAAGTGTGTCCTGTCATTGCGAGGAGGGTTGAGGCGCGACAGCGCCGAAATCCCGACGAGGCAATCTCCTCACACGAGCGGGGATTGCTTCGCTTCACTCGCAATGACTTTATGAATCCATGAAGGTATAATCGCAGGATGCGTTTTTCGACCATCTTCTTCGACCTCGACGACACGCTCTACCCCAACTCCACGGGCTTGTGGCAAGCCATCAAGGAACGCATGAACATCTACATGCGCGAACGGCTCGGCATCCCTGAAAGGGACGTGCCTCTCCTGCGCGAGCAATATTTCAAAATGTACGGAACGACATTGCGCGGCTTGCAGGCGCGTCACAACGTGGACGTGCAGGACTTCCTCGCCTTTGTGCATGACCTGCCCATCATGGATTACCTGAACCCGGATCCGATCCAAAGGGACGTCATCGCCTCACTGCCGACCCGCAACCTGATCTTTACCAACGCAGACATTCACCATGCCCGGCGCGTCCTCGCCGCGCTGGATCTCGACGACCTCTTCGAAGTCGTCGTGGACGTGAACGCCATGTCGCCGTACTGCAAGCCGAATCCCGAATCCTTTGCCATCGCCATGGACCTCGCCAACGAACCCGACCCGCGCAAATGCGTGATGATAGACGACCTGCCGCGCACCACGCGCGCCGCCCTCGAGGTTGGCATGGCCAGCCTGTTGTATGGCTCCGAAGAACCGACAGCCGAAGCGAGCGGCGTCTTCAAGGATTGGAGTCATCTGCCCATTCTGCTGGGTGATTGAAGCACATCGCGTTTCGACTGCGCTCACCTGTCGGTTCGCTCCGCTCAACGCGATCGTAATTGGAGAAAAACAACAAATGGAATCAGACCGCGCGCTTCTCGTCATCGTGGCGATCATTCTCCTCGTCGTGCTCTCGAACGCGGTCGTCTTCGCCGCCGTGCGCGGCATGGCAAGAGGCGGCGAATCGGGCTGGATGTCCGCGTTGAAGGATTCGTTCCGCAAACCCGGGAACAGCCCGTCGGAAAACTCCATGGACGAATTGCGGAGACGGCTGGAGGAACTCGAAAAGAAGAAGGACAGGGAATAGCCGGAAAGGAGCATAAGGCGGATGCTTCGTCCTGAATTTCTTTTACGCCGTTCCAATACGATCCCGACGTTGTATTCATCGTGTATTAATCACGGCATAGTATCGTTTACCTCATAAGCCAACGGAGGCATTTGTGAACAAAATAATTAAAGTTACCCTCGTTCTATTCGTGTCTTTCGTCCTGCTGACGGGCTCGTTCGCAGGCGGTTTTGTCACGCGGCATTATCTGGCAGGCACCGACCTGTTCCCGCAGGTCAGTGAATCGGTTCCGCCTCTCGTTGCCCCGCCCATCCAGCCGCCAGCCTCTTCATCTTCTGCCTCACCGCAGGAACTGCAAACCCTCTTCAGACCGTTCTGGGAGGTTTGGGACCTGATCCACCAACAATATGTTGACCAGCCTGTGGATGATGTCAAGCTCATGGAAGGCGCGATCAACGGCATGCTGCAAACCCTCGATACCGGACTCAACTATTACGAGAATGCCGAACAGGTCAAACAAAGGGACGCTTACCTGAACGGCAGGGATTATGAAGGCATCGGCGCATTCGTGGATACCAAGGGCGATTATCTGATCATCATCAGCCCGATCAAAGATTCGCCCGCCGCCAAGGCGGGATTGCGCCCCGGCGACGCGATCATCGCGATTGACGGCGTGGACATGACCGGCACAAATCCAGAGGACGCGCGCCAAAAAGTGCTCGGACCCGCAGGCACGGATGTGATACTGACGATCATGCGCAAGAGCGAGGATAAGCCGTTTGATGTGACCATCACGCGCGCCAAGATCGCTGTCCCCCTGGCGGAATCCGAGATGCGCAGCGATGGCATTGCCTACGTCAGGTTGAATACCTTTGGCGATTCAGCCGATCTGGAACTTCGGAAAGCCATCCAGGAGTTGCTCGTTCAAAACCCGAAGGGATTAATTCTGGACCTGCGGAATAACGGCGGCGGTTATCTTTATCAGGGCATTGCAGTGGCGTCTGAATTCCTGCCGGCAGGAAGGAATGTTGTGTACGAAAGATATGGCGATGGCAGTCTGCGCGAAAACCCATCCTCCGGCAATGGCGTTGCTGTCGAAATACCGATGGTGGTACTGGTCAATGAAGGCACAGCCTCCGCATCCGAGATCGTGGCGGGCGCGCTTCAGGATTATGGACGCGCCATTCTGGTCGGCGTCACAACGTACGGCAAGGGCTCGGTGCAAAGCGTGAATTCCCTTTCCAATCAGGGCGCCGTGGCGATCACCAGCGCCGAGTGGCTGACACCCGACAAACGGCTTATCCAGGATATAGGTTTGCCCCCGGACGTTTATGTGGAGATTTCGCAGGCTGACTACGAAGCCGGCCGCGATCCTCAATTGGATGCCGCCATCGAAACCCTGCTCGCGGTCGTGAACAACACAGCCATCCCCACATCGCAGCCCATCCCCACACTGTCGCCCATACCTGTCCCATGAGCGACTTAATCGCCTGAGTTTCGTATTCGTATCTGAAAGGAGGAAGAATGTTTTTCTTTGACCCTGTCTACCTGATCTTCATGATCCCCGCGTTCATCCTGATGGGGATCACCTCGTGGTACGTGCGGCACGCCTACAGCAAATGGAGCCGCGTGCGCGCCTCCAGCGGGCTGACCGGCTATCAGGCGACGCAGCGCCTGCTCTCGACCGGCAGTCTGTACGGCGTGCAGGTGAAAGGCACGCACGGCGAACTGACCGACCATTACGACCCGCGCGACAAGACGCTGTATCTTTCCAACGGCGTGGCGAATAGTCCTTCGGTGGCGTCGGTGGCGATCGCCGCGCACGAACTCGGTCACGCCATGCAGGACGCGGAGGACTATTTTCCGCTCCGCTTCCGCGCCGCGCTGGTGCCGGTTGTCAACATCGGATCCAACCTCGGCTGGTTCCTCATCATCATCGGCTTGATCCTCGGTCTGACGCAACTGGCGTGGCTTGGCATATTCGTCTTCGCGGGCGGAGCGGTCTTCGCGCTCGCGACCCTGCCCGTGGAATTCAACGCCTCGGCGCGTGCAAGACAATTGCTTGCGCAGACCGGCATCATCCGCTCGGAGGAGGAGATGCGCGGCGTCAACCAGGTGTTGAACGCCGCCGCGCTGACCTACGTCGCCGCGCTTATCACCGCCATCCTGCAACTGCTCTATTACATTTTGCTCGTTGGAGGCAGGCGCAGGGATTAGGTCTCGATACCGGCGCTGCGATGGTTGAGCAGCGTTCGTTGCGTATCGAAACCCGCAACGCCTTACTCGACCGCCAATCGAGGCAACACCCGCGAAACCTTCGCGGGTGTTTGTGTATAATCCTCCCCTGCATGCGCAAATTCATCATCATCCTCGTTCTCTTCTTTGGCGCCGCGTTCGTCTACCTCAGTTTTGGGGAGATCGAAACCATAGCGGAGACGCTCCAGAAGGGGAACATCTGGTTTGTCCTTCTCGCCATCCTCCTGCAATGCGCGTGGTTCCTCGCGGCTGGCTCGACCTATCTCTCTCTTTATCGCGTGCTGGGGTTGGACAGCACCCTCCTGCGCGTCTCGCTGACCGTGGTCGCCGCGAACTTCGTCAACATCGTGGCGCCCAGCGCGGGCATGGGTGGGATGGCGGTCTTCGTCGGCGACGCGCGCCGCAACGGTCAATCGCCCGGCAAGGTGACCGTTGCCGGCATGTTGTGCCTGTTCCTCGATTACATTGCCTTCCTCGTTGTCCTCACACTCGGGCTGATCGTCCTCTTCCGCCGCGACAACCTCGACCCAACGGAGATCGCGGCATCGGGGGTCATTTTCGTCATTGCGCTCATTCTGGGTATCCTGCTCTATCTGGGTTCGCGTTCCGCCGCCGCCCTCGGGGACGCGCTGGCATGGATGGCGCGCCTCGTCAACCGCGTCGTCAGACCGTTCCTCCAGCGTGATTACCTGAACGAGGCAAGAGCGTATGAGTTTGCCGAGGAAATGGCAAAGGACCTCAAGTCCCTGCCTGAGCGCCCGCGCAGTCTCATCAAGCCGTTGTTCTTTGCCTTCGCCAACAAGGCGCTGATGATGTGCATCCTCATGACTGCCTTCCTCGCCTTCCGCGTCCCTTTCAGCGCCGGCACGATCATCGGCGGTTTTGCCATCTCGTACCTTTTCCTCATCGTCTCACCCACGCCTTCAGGCATCGGCATCGTCGAGGGCGTCATGCCCCTCGCGCTTTCCTCGCTGCGTGTGCCGTGGAGTCAGGCGATCATCATCACCCTCGCCTACCGCGGCATCACGTTCTGGTTACCCCTCGGAGTCGGCGCGCTCGCCTTCCGCATCCTGAACCGTTCCAAAAAGTGATGTTCACCTTTGTGCTCCTTCGTGCCCGTTGTGGTTAAAGAAGAATATGACTCTCGCCTATTTATTGGATTTCTGGAAACGAGACGCCGACACCGCGCCCAACCTCGTCGCCTGGCAGACTCTGCCTCCGCGTCCCGCGCATACGCATCCCTTCCCGGACGATCTGCCTGCTCCCGTTAAACAGACCTTGATCGCCGCCGGCATCCATTCCCTCTACTCCCACCAACTTGAAGCCTGGACCCGCGCCCGCGCCGGCGAAAACCTCATCCTCTCCACCGGCACCGCCTCGGGCAAGACCCTAGCCTACAACCTGCCGGTCATCTCTGAACTCCTCACGAACCCCAATTCCCGCGCGCTCTACATCTTCCCCACCAAAGCCCTCGCGCAGGATCAATTCTCCAATCTCCAATCTCTTCAATCGCAAATCGTAAATCTGAAATCGTCAATCTATGATGGCGACACCCCCCAAAAAGACCGCGCCCAAATCCGCGGGAACGCCCGCATCGTCCTCACCAATCCCGACATGCTCCACACGGGCATCCTGCCGCATCACACCAACTGGCTGGAATTCTTCCCCAACCTCAAATTCGTCGTCATTGACGAAGCGCACACCTATCGCGGCGTCTTCGGTTCGCACATCGCAAATGTGATACGCAGGCTCAAACGCGTGGCAAATTTTTATGGAAGTGCGCCAAAATTCATTTTGGCTTCCGCCACCATCGGCAACCCAAAGGAACTCGCGGAGCGACTCGTCGAGGAACCCGTTCACCTGATTGACAACGACGGCTCGGCGCGCGGACCGCGTCACTTCCTCGTCTACAACCCGCCCCTCGTGGACGAATCCCTCGGCTTGCGAAAATCGTCCCTGCTCGAAGGCGTTCGGCTCGCGCAGGATTTGTTGAATCAAAATGTGCAAACCGTTGTCTTTGCGAGATCAAGAAGAAGCGTCGAGATTATCCTCACCTACCTTCAACAAAACCAGCCCTTCGACGCGGCTCAGGACAAGTCTCCAGTCTCCAATCCTCCAATTCTTCAATCCTCAATTCGCGGCTACCGAAGCGGTTATTTACCCTCCCAACGCCGCGAAATCGAAAAGGGACTGCGCGATGGCACGGTCAAAACCGTCGTTGCCACGAACGCCCTCGAACTGGGAATAGACATCGGCGGGCTGGGCGCGGCGATCCTCGTCGGCTACCCGGGCAGCGTCGCTTCAGCGAGACAGCAGGCGGGTCGCGCGGGACGCGGGCTCGAATCCGCTGCCGCTGTGCTGGTCGCCTCCGCCAGTCCCATTGACCAGTTCCTCGCTCGTCATCCCGAATATTTCTTCGAGCGTTCGCCCGAACAGGCGCTCGTCAACCCCGACCATCTGTTGATATTGCTCGAGCATTTGCGCTGCGCCATGTTCGAACTGCCGTTTCACAGAGGCGAAGGCTTCGGCTCATTATCAGGCGGGACCGTTGATGAATTTCTCCACTTTCTACTTTCCAGTGGCGAAGCTCATCTCTCGCATGAAAAATATTTCTGGATGGCAGATCAATATCCCGCCGCGAACATTTCGCTGCGCTCCGCCTCGCCGCAAAGTGTTGTGTTGCAAACATTCATTGAGGATAGACCGCAGACCATCGGGACCGTTGACGGCGAAAGCGCAGCGTGGATGGTGCATCCCGGCGCGGTCTATCTGCACGAGGCTGGACAATATTTCGTCGAGGAACTGGATCTCGAGGAACACATCGCGCGCCTGAAACCCATCGCAAGCGATTACTACACTGAACCATTGCGGCAAACAAGCGTTGAAGTGTTATCTATCGCGGCAGAATCCCCCTCTCCCACCGGGAGAGGGGTTAGGGGTGAGGGAGGCAACAAGGCTTGGGGCGAATTGCAAATCACCACCCAGATCACCGGCTTCCGCAAACGCCGCTGGTACACGCACGAAAACCTGGGCGAGGAACCGCTGGATTTGCCGCCTTCCGAATTGCAGACGACCGGCTACTGGCTGACCCTCTCCGAAGAGACAGTGACGCGTCTGCGCGCCGCCGGAGCCTGGACCAACGACCCGAACGATTACGGACCCGATTGGAACAAGACCCGCGACCGCGTCCGCGCGCGGGACGGGTATAAATGTCAGGTATGCGGAACGCCGGAATCCACGCGCCAGCATGATGTGCATCACAAGATTCCGTTCCGCGCCTTCACCTCGCGAGAGGAAGCAAACCGCCTCGAAAACCTGACCACGCTCTGTCCCTCCTGCCACAAAAGAGTGGAGGAGAACGTCCGCATGAGGAGCGGACTTGCCGGGCTGGCTTACGTTCTCGGCAACCTCGCGCCGTTATTCCTCATGTGCGACTCGGGTGATCTGGGCACGCACATCGAGCCGGTCGAAAACCAGACCTTCGGTGGACCGACTGTTGTCTTATACGATTCCATCCCTGCGGGAATCGGTTTCAGCGAAAAACTCTTCGAACTGCACGACGAACTCATTGCCCGCGCCCTCGAACTCGTGAGCGCATGTCCCTGCGCGGACGGCTGCCCCTCGTGCGTGGGTCCCGGCGGCGAGAACGGGTATGGGGGAAAACAGGAGGCGCTGGCGATTCTGAAAGAATTGACAGGAAAAACATGACTGTTCGTTTTCCCTGAAACAAAACCATCCTCGATTCCGTCCCATAGACCAGAAAACCAAAGAGGAGAACCAACAATAAATGAATTATCGAAAACACCCCCTGATATTTACGGGCTTTCTTCTAATTTTCATGCTCGCCTGCAATATCTTTGCCGCGCCGCGTCCCGTTCCCACGCCCATTCCTCCCACACCGACCGCGACGCCGGTCCCGCTCAGCGCGCAGGTGACGCTCCTCTCGAAATCGTTCGAGGAGACCAACCAAACCCCGCCGTTCACGATCACCTCCCACACGCCGCAACTCTCCGTCAGTGACGATCCGCGCGTGACGGCGTTCAATCAGCGACTCGATGAACTTGTCGCGAAGGAGGCGGAAGTCTTCCGGCAAGGCTTTATGCAAAACCCTGTCCCGCCCATGACGAGCGGAAGTTTCCTCGAAGCGACTTACACGCTGGTCTGGCAATACGATGAGATTTGGAGTCTCAAATTCGATTTCCACTTCTATTCCGATGGCGCGGCGCACCCCGGCAGTTACAGCATGACAATCAACTACGATCTCGGTCAGGGCAGGGAACTGGCGCTGGGAGATCTCTTCCTGCCCAACTCGAATTACCTCGAAGCGATCTCGAATTACTGCATCACCGAATTGAGCCTGCAGCCGTTCTTCGAGGGTCCCTTCGCGGAGGGCGCAAAACCCACCCTGGAAAACTATCGCAACTGGAACATCTCGAACGAAGGGTTGATGATCACCTTCGACGAGTATCAGGTCGCGCCGTATGCGGCGGGTCCGCAAAGGGTCATCGTGCCGTATGAACAACTTCAGGCTGAGATTGATCCGCAGGGTCCGTTGGGGAGCCTTATCCGATAATCAATCGTCCCGAAGAATTCCCTGAAAAACAATCGTCTTTCGCGGATAAAACGGGGCTTCAAGCCGGGACGCATATCGAGCGCGGGAAACAACTTCAGCAACTGTTGATGGACTCGATAGAACTCTTGCGACCCGCAGAGAAACGTCCGCCTGAACCGCTGCCGCGCGTCTGGTACAACCATGCCGTGCTGTACGACGCGTACGTGGAGGGTGTGCAAAACCGCGAGATCATGGCGCGGCTGTATATCTCCGAGGGGACGTTCAACCGCACGCGTCGCAACGCCATTCGCGGGCTGGCGAGGGCGTTGATGGATAAATACATCCGTTAGTACTCCAACAAGATCAAGTTGGGTGGTAATTCAATTGCAAGTCCACGAAAAAGTTCGTTACCCTCAATCCACCGTCAGCGTCTTCGACAAATTCCTCGGAAAATCGGGATGGACCCCTCTCCTCCAAGGGGGAGAAGCTAATCCTCCTCAAATCAGTTTTTGCTTTGGGATAAGTTTGTAAAACAACAAGATGACAGCATATCGAAACTGTCATCTTGTTCATTCCTTTATGCTGTTGTCACCTGCCGCAAATCTGCAATGACGGGCATCAAGCAAATGCTGGCTCGTAATGCAAGACCAGCAACTTGTCCGCTTTGACAGCGAGCTCTGCATAGGTGCGCCCCTCGTTATCCGCGAATTCCACTTCATACATATCGGGCGTCAGGATTTCAACCACAGTCCCGACCTGTCCGCGTTGCAGGTCGCGTTCGGGCAGATCGTCGGTCAATGCAACGACATCAAGAAGTTTAACTTTGTTTTTCATGTCTAACTCCTACAATACATAACAACTTGTAAGTCGCGGAGTGTCCTCTCCGCTTCGAACAATCCACAATGTTCGGATATTAGCCTGCCTGCCCTGCCTTGCCATCGTGAAATCTACGACGTAACGTTCACCGTACTCGTCATGTTCTGTTGGGGTGGCTTCTTCGGTGGTTACAGCGGACAGAATTGCCTGGCAAAGTTCCTCGGCGTCGCCCGCTGTGATTCCCAGCGCAGCGGCAAAGACACGAGCCTTGTGCCTGCCGCGTGGATGATTGACATTCAAGCAATAATCGCGTAATTTCTCGATTTCAACAACCGCACGGCTGGCATTTGGCAGTTTCATCTTTTGGAATTATACCTCTTCACGCTTGGCATATTCTTTCTCGAAGCCTGTCAGGTCAGACTAATCCACCGTCAAAGTTTTGCTCAAATTCCTCGGGAAATCGGGATCGAACCCTCTCATCACGGATATATGATACGACAACAACTGCAAGGGAAGAACGCCCAGCAAAGCAGAAATCTGCGGGTCGGACTTGGGCAGCACGATCACGTCGTCCGCGTTGGCGCGCAGGCGGGCGTCTTCTTCGGCAATGACGATGGTCCGTGCGCCGCGCACTTTCACTTCGTTGATGCCGCTGATGATGAGCGGCACATCGTTCGGTCCAGCCACGAAGATGATGGGGAAACCCTTGCTCACCGCGGAGAGCGGTCCGTGTTTGAACTCGGTCGAGAGCATCCCTTCGCAGTGGGCGTAGGTGATCTCTTTCAACTTCAACGCGCCTTCGAGCGCGATGGGGTAGGTCGCGCCATAGCCAAGACAGTACAGGTCATTCCATTTGTTGATGTCTTTGGTAATTTCCTTGATCTGCGGCTCAACCATTTCAATGGTCTTTTCCATCAGTTCGGGAATGGTTTCAAACACATTTCGTCCTGAGCGGAGCGAGTGTTCGCCGAGCGCAGACGAAGGACCAGCCATCTTATACGCCAGATATAAAAACGTCACAACTTGATTCGTAAACGTCTTCGTGGCGGGGACGCTGATTTCGTATCCGCAGCACAAGGGCAGGCAGAGCGAGGCGCTCTTGGTCAACGTCGAGCCGACCACGTTTGCCAGCCCGAAACACGCCATGCCCTTTTCCTCCGCCGCTTCGAGAGCGTTCAACACATCTTTGGTCTCGCCCGATTGGCTGACGAAAATTCCCACGTCATCGTGATTCACCGCGGGCGCATATTGCGGGATGAACTGCGGCGCCAGCACGGGGATCGCGGCGCGTCCCGCCAATTGCGCGAAATAGACCGCGCCGACGGAAGCCGCGTGATAACTCGTGCCGCAGCCGATGAAATACAAATGATGCGCGTTCTTCATCTTTTCGACCAATGTTTCAACTTCGCGGTTGCCGTTCAACACATGGGATAACTCACGGGCGACCTGCGCCTGCTCGTGGATCTCCTTCAACATGAAATGCGGATACCCGCCCTTTTGCACCGCATCCATCGTTTCCGTAACTGTTTCCGGCTTTCGATCGATCTTTTTCCCATCCTTGACCGACCGCACCTCCACCTTGTCCGCCCACAACGTGACGATCTCTCCATCCTGCGGACGGATCACTTCGCGCGTCAACGGCAGGATCGAAGGCAGGTCGGATGAAACACAGGTGAAGCCTTCACCGAGCCCCACCACCATGCCCGAACCTTTTTTGAAGGCATAGAGTTTGTCATCGTTCGCGCGCCCGATGACAAAGGCATAATCGCCTTCGAGATCGCCATACGCCAAACGGATCGCGTCTATGAATTCATAGCCGCGATTGATATATCGCTCCACCGCATGGACACACGTCTCGCCATCGTTCTGCGAACGGACGGTCATGCCCTCGGCAATGAACTGCTCGCGCAACTCGACGTTGTTCACCACGTTGCCGTTGTGCGCGCCAACCATGTCGCCGTCCGAATCCAAATGCGGCTGGCTATTGACCTGCGATGGCTCACCAAACGTCGCCCAACGCAATTGCGTGATGCCGCGCTGTCCACGCATCTCGGCAAAGTTGTACCTGACCGAGACCTCTTCAACCTTGCCCACATCTTTCCGCAAATCAATCCTGCTCCCGTTCAATGTCGCCGCGCCGACCGAGTCATAGCCGCGGTAGGTAAGTCTCTTCGCGGCTTCGATCAGAATAGTACCGAGTTCTACTTCCTTATTGGTAACATAACCAAAAATACCGCACATGCAAGGCTCCTGTGTCAGGGTTTGATTGGTAATCGTGGATTATATTCCATCCCTGGGTAAGGGAATTACATCCTCGAAAACCGTGTTATAACCAGGCTCATGCCCGCCCCGCCTCCCCCCGATCCATCCTTCCTGGAATCCTCCCGCGCAGGCGACAAAGACGCCTTCAACGCTCTTGTCGAGGCGCACCGCAAACCGCTCCTCGTCCATTGCTACCGCCTGAGCGGTTCGCTCGACGACGCCGAAGACCTCGCGCAGGAGACCTTCCTCCGCGCCTGGGGCAAAATCAAATCGTTCGATGGAAGCGGTTCGTTCCGCAATTGGTTATACGTGATCGCGACGCGCCTGTGGCTGGATGAATACCGAAAAAGAAAAAAGCGGATTCTGCTCCCCATCGAAGGCGACCCATCTGACCCCGATCTGCCTCCTCAATCGAATCCATCCGCTTCTTTTCTGGATCCTCTGCCTGATTCCTGGTTAACCAGCCCCGACCCCACCCCCGAGCATTCCTACGAACGCCGCGAGATGGTCTCGCTTGCGTTCATGGCTGCCCTGCAAAAACTCAACGCGCGTCAGCGCGTCGTGTTGATCCTGCGTGAAGTCTTCAACTGGAGCGCGGAAGAAACCGCCGCCGCCCTCGACCTCACCGTTGATTCAGTCAATAACCTTTTGTATCGAGCAAGAAGAAATCTCGGACCCTCTTCGTATGAAGAGACTCCCGCCCCCAAACAATACCTGACTCAATTCGTCACTGCGTGGGAAGCGGGCGATATCCCTGCATTGATTCAACTCCTCCATCAGAAAGCGACCTTTGCCATGCCGCCCATGGGAGTCTGGTACGCGGGGCGCGAGTCCATTCGACGCGCGTTGCAGAACTTTGTTTTCATGCCAAACGTAAATTGGAAACTCATCTCCACTTCCGCCAACGGACGTCCCGCCTTTGGCATCTACCGCGCGGATGGAGAATCCTATCAAGCCTTTGGCATCCTCCTGCCCATCTTTGCAGGGGAGGAGATCGTCGAAGTCACCGCGTTCCTGTCCCCGCGGTTGGTGACGCGGTTTGGTTTGTCGTTGTAATAGTAGGGGCAGGGCCGCCCCGCCCCTACCGAAAAATCACATCTTCGCCTCGTTATACCCGTCAATCGCCAGCACGGTATTTGCCAAGAACACCGCCCCGAACATGAACGGGAAGAGCGCGGGCGCGGCGGTCTGCAGGTTCAACTCCACATACGTCAACACGAACGCGGCTATGGTAAGCCCCGCGCCGGTCAACTTGCGGCGGCCGATGTACAACGTCCCAAGCCCCATAAAAAAGAAATTCAAAACAGCGGCGATCCACGGGTTCTTTTTCATGTCTTAACTCCTTTGTTGATTTGGATTTACAGTTAAGACGAAATCCCCCGCGCAAACTTCTCACTTTTCTCATTCGAATTTCAGGTTGCCGCTTTCATCGAACGGGAAGAACGGATTGTATGCCGCTTCCCAATCCTTCACATTGTTTCATCTTGACTCTTATGTTGGATCATCCCACGGCGCGCCGCCCTGCCCGCGCCCGCCTCGCCGCCCTCTTACGCAGGTTTGGCCGGTATAGGCGTCTTTGCCATAGACAGGCTCAGGGCAACGCCTCTCCCAGTGGGAGAGGCGTGAAGGGGTGAGGGAGAAAGAACCCCGTCCACGAATTTCGCACGAATAAACGAATGCAGGCCGCCTAATTCGCGCATTCGTGACCCTATTCGTGGACGGTAACCACCCGGCTTTCCCGAAAAAATGAACCCCACCCACGTATGGCTTTCTCATTATCGCTTGACAAACTCTAGTACTCGGACAACCTAAAACTGTAGGGTGAATCGCCCGATATGTCGTTTCAGTTACCATCCAACTTAACCTTGTTGGAGTACTAGCATTTATGGCGGTTGATGACAATTTTCGATAAAAACAGCCATTTTTTGTCTGATACACGAAGTAGCGAGCTTAAATCTCGGATAATGAGAAAGCCCTGCACCCACGCGGTCCCTCTTGACAAATAGACGAACTTCGATATAATCTCAAATAGATAAGCGTCTATGAAAGCAAACCCTGTCCTCTTTGCCAAAGCCATTGCAGACGAGACCCGCCAGAAGATCATGGGCGAGTGCTGCTGCCGCTGGCTCTCTGTGAACGAGATCGTGGAAAAGGTCAACGTATCGCAGCCAACCGTCTCGCATCATCTTGCCATCCTGCGCGAGGCGGGACTCGTGGGCGTGCGCGAAGAAGGCAAGCAAACCTTTTACACGCTCAACCAGGAACGCGTTGCATATTGCTGCGGACAGTTGATGATCAAATTCGCGCCGGAGTCAGAAACGACGCTTACAGTAAAACAAGCCATAGGAAGTTGAACGCGGGACGCCATCCCGGGCGGCGTCCCATTGTTTTTACTCAGACAAATAGACAAACTTCGATATAAGGAGAAAACAATGACAACCCCAACACCCATCCATGAGGCTGTGCGTGAGCATTACGCGGAACGGATCAGGAATTCCGCCTCCTGTTGCGGACCCTCGGACTGCTGCTCGACCAATGACAACCTCTACCCCTCAGATCTGCTCACCACCCTTCCCTCCGACATCGCCAACACGAGTTACGGTTGCGGCGACCCGATCACGCTCGCTTCACTGCAACCCGGTCAAACCGTGCTCGATCTCGGCTCCGGCGCGGGACTCGACTGCTTCTTCGCGGCGAAGAAGGTCGGCGAGACCGGAAAAGTGATCGGCGTGGACATGACTCCCGAAATGGTGACCCGCGCGAGGTCCAGCGCGAAGCGGATGAATATCCAGAACGTGGAATTCCGTCAGGGTTACATCGAAGACCTGCCCGTCGACTCGGACAGCGTGGACGTCGTCATCTCCAACTGCGTGATCAATCTCTCGCCCGATAAACCCAGGGTGTTCAGCGAAGCGTATCGTGTGCTCAAGCCGGGCGGCAAACTGGCAGTGTCGGATATCGTCACCGATGGACCGCTGCCCGAATCCATCAAACAGAGTCTGAGCGCCTGGGCGGGATGCGTGGCGGGCGCGGTCGAAGCGAAGGAGTATATCGAGATGATGAAATCGGCGGGCTTCATTGACATTTCGATTGCCCCTGTGTTCTTCGACAAGGAAACTGTTGACGCCGCGTTGGATGGCATGAAAGATGTGATCGAACTCAAGACCGTTTCGCGCGAGGATGTTTACAGGGCGGTGTACAGCGCGAAGATCACTGCGTATAAGAAATAGAATCCGTCATTGCGAACGCTGGTCGAGTAGCGTTCTTCGCATATCGAGATCAGCGCTCGCAATGACGATGTTCACTATTTCTCATCCTCGTCATCGAGGTATTCCTCCAACAAATCCCAGTCATCGTCGTCGTTTTCATCTTCTTCGAAATAAGCATCGTCGTAAAGGGATTTGTTGGAGAATTGTTCCGCCAGCATCTCCTCGACGGACTTGCGATGTTCGGGATCGCGGATGTGACTCAAATAACGGCGCGCCCATTTGGGGAATTTGCTTACGTCAATTTCGCGGCGCTCGATCTTATCGAGATAACTCCAATCCACAGGGCTGTCAGGGGAATCCTGTTCCGCGTCGGGCAGAAACGAAACCATCTTCTCTTCAAGACCGGATGGCACGTGTTCGAGCGGCTTCATGCCCGGAGGCAGGTCCTCGGGATCGGGAGGGCGATATTGATTCAAAACGCTCTCAGGCGACTCGATTGCCGCCAACGCCTCGGGGTCGGTCTGCCTCATCATGCGGCGGAAACGGCTTCCATCGCCTTTCGGCGGGATCCAGGGGATCCTGTCCTGGTTATCGCGCCACCAGCGCGCCTCCACCCACAAACGACGCGCGTCCTTATCGTCGGGATAATTTCTCAGGAGTTCCTCGAGCACGTCCACTGCCTCGGCGAAGTATCCCTGCTCGGCATACTGCTTTCCCACCCAGTACATTGCGGCGTGTGGATCCTTAGATAATCGGATCGCCTCCTGAAAGATCTGCCACGCGCCCTCCGCGCCTTTGGCTTGCCCGCCGAGATAATCCTCCAGCAGTTGAAGATGACCCGCGTGCAGATATTTCTTTACATCCTCAGGTCCCTCACGCTCATGTTCGAAACCTTCTTCGTACTCACGATGCCTGGCATCCCAGCGGGAGACATAACCAAACGATAAAGCCAGCCTGCGATGCTGCTGCCATGGACGGTCATCCCATTCGTCAATGAGGCGGCTCAACGCGCGGCGGTTGTCGCGGATCAGATCCGGATCGCGGTAGGCGTGCTCGATCAATTTCTTCGCGCCTTCATGTTCTGGAAACAGGGCGAGGACATCGAAACAGACTCCCGCCGCCTCGCACGGACCCGGATCCTCTGCGTTGGTCAACAGGCGTTCAGCCTCTTCGAGCATTTGTCGAACGTAATCGGGATACTTTTCTTCGGACATGAGGTGGTTTACCTTGTAGTGCAGCCTTGGCAGCGCAATCGTTTCGCCGAAAAAGAAAAATTGACCGCTACCTCGCGCCGCGGATGAACTTCACCAGGTCTGTTTTCATCTTCCTCAGCGACGGGATGTGGATATACATCATGTGCCCCGCCTCGTAATATTCCATGCTGATGTTCTTTTGCAGGCTCTTGTGCAAACCGAGGTGGCTGAACGTATACTCCGTCGCGGAGCAGGGCGTACCGAGGTCGTAATATCCGTTGGCGACAAAGACCTTGAGATGCGGATTGTATGTCATCGCCTTGCGCATCGTCTCCGCGACGTTGACATACTGGTTCTCGAACATTGAATATGACCAGGGCCAGACTTTCCCATTGAGAATTTCATACGGCAGATCGGACTCGAATTTCAACTCGGCGCGCACATAATCATAAAAACCCGCCGTGTACGGACCCAGAACATTCGTCAACAATGGATCGTAGTCGGGCGACTCTGTCACGCCGATGCGGTCCATGCCCAAAAAGCGGCTGTCGAGGCGTCCCACTGTGCGCTCGCGGTCGCGCAGGAGTTCCTTGAAGAAATGCTGGTCGGTGATGCGCAGATTCGTTCGTTCGATGAACTCAGGCGAAAGCCCGGTGAAGCGCGCCAGTTCCTTCACGATATGCGCGCGTTCCTGGGCGGTGAGCAGGTCGCCTTTCATCAACGCAGTGGCATATTCGCCTCCCGCAAATTCCTCCGCCTCCTTCAAAAACTTTTTGAGCGGCTGGTTCTTCCCAGCCTTCTTGTGATACCACGCGGTCGCCGCGTAGCCCGGCAGGAACAGGATGAACGGCAGTTCATTGTTCGTATCGAAAAGGATCGTGGTGAAATCCAGCACCACCGAGACCAGCATCAAGCCGTTGAGATACAGCCCGTGCCGTTCCTGCAAATATCCCGAAAGACCCGCAGCGCGCGTCGTGCCGTAACTTTCACCGATCAAAAACTTCGGCGAGAGCCAGCGATTGTAGCGCGTCGTATACAGGCGGATGAAATCCCCCACCGACTCGATGTCCTTTTTGAAACCATGCCATTCCTTCGGTTTCTCGCCCTCCACCGGGCGGCTGTAACCCGTGCTGACCGGGTCAATGAATACCAGGTCAGTCTCATCGAGGATCGAATATTGATTGTCCGTCAACTTGAACGGGGGCGGAGGCAGTTCGCCCTCATCGGTCAACACCACGCGGCGCGGTCCCAGCACGCCCAAATGAAGCCACACGGACGATGACCCCGGCCCGCCGTTGAACGAAAACGTAAGCGGACGTCTGGATTTTGCGCCCGCGCCGTCCTTTGTGTACGCGACGAAGAAGACCTGCGCGCGCGGCTTCTCGCCCTCCGCTTCCTTCTCACGATCGGCTGTCTCCTCTTTCATGACCATCGTCCCAGCCGTGACCGTGTACCTGATCTCCTTTCCTCCGATCCGCACCTGGTGTTTGGTGACGACAAGGTTATCCTTGGGAGTCGGTTTTTCTTCCTTCTTTTCTTCGGGTTTCTTTTCCTCTGCCATATAGCCTCCAAAAAATTTAGGCGACAGTCCTGCCGCCAAAATAGTAATTTCCACGAACCGGGATTTGTTTTTGAAGTTCGACTACATCCTGGGCAAATTATAACCACAAACCGTCCGCTCCTGCCGAACAGGCTTCCACCAGACAGACAGATGGAAAGAACTTTGCCGCATGGACGTAACTCTCGAACGTGCCATCCACCGGCTTGTCGACATCGAATTTCCTTTGCCCCACCCGCACTTTGACTCCAGGGTTTTCAGCACATTCCGGTACCAATCCGTATTCCTGTCTTTGATCCATTCCCTGCAGGCGGCTTTTTCAAGATCATCCCTGGTCAACGGCATCCGCCGCGTACCTGGGAGTTCATGTTCAAGAAAATCTGCAGAAGCCCCGCGTGGGTGCTTCGCAAAGGAGTTGAGGTTGAAGCAGGCTTGCCCCGCGCAATGCAGGGACCCGCAGGTTATGGTTTATAGGGAACCGGCTCTGCGAGGACGAATAGACGCCCCCAAATGAGATTCTGCTCCCTGGCAATACAGGTCTGAAGAATGACATGACCGGGTCTGTTGTAAACTTTTGAGAATAGTTCCGATGCTGTCAACAGATCACCGTTTTCCAAACTCACGAATTCACTTGAAGTGCTGGCGGGCTGTAAAGCCTGGTAATGCAGAATCTCTGTGACGACAAAGGCTGAGATCCGTCCATCCCCGTGGATCAAATAAAACTTCTGCCCCGCCTCCATGCGGGTGAAACTCCCGCCGGCAAGATAATTGTGCGCCAGCAGACCGGTGGAACCATATTGGGTTGCCGCGCCAAATTGCGTCAAGGTGTTTTGCCAGGGCGAGACAAACCCATCCATTCCCCTGGGCTGGGGAACAATG
>CAYQOF010000007.1:26694-28525 GCA_964419035.1 uncultured Anaerolinea sp.
GGTGTTTTGCCAGGGCGAGACAAACCCATCCATTCCCCTGGGCTGGGGAACAATGGGAGCGGCGAGGATTTCCGGAATGTATACGCCGCGCAATTCGTCAACCTGACCGTTCTTTATCGTGTTGGCGAATTCATCCAGAAGCGGCAGATCTGCAGTTTGGGAATAACCGGTCTGGGCAAGAACAGTACCTGTGGGAATCAAGGCTGAGAACAATATCAGGCTGGTTATGAAGATCGACCGGAAGGATTTGAGCGCCATGTGGATTTTCCCGGGCATCCGTTGTTTCCGCTGACGAAAAGAATATCTTTTTTGGCAGCCTGGCTGTCCTGACCAAAGTCAGATCCATGGCTTTGCGTCGCCGGTTTTCTTCGGGTTTGCCCTATCAATGATTATTTCTTGTGATTATAGATATTTGGGCTTCGATCTGCCCTGAAAACCCGCCGTTTTGGATTTACAAGATTGAAAGCAACGACCCGGTGGATGTCAATTGGGTGATGGATGCCGAATTCAATACAAAAGGCGGGAATTTCGTAAGGATTCGCCATTCCCTGACAATTGCGACCAGAATTTCGTATTTTGTGACCTTGCCGGTCATTTTGAGACTGGTTTGTGATGCCCCTGATCCGTAACACCGCCTCTCACCCCCCGTCATGTATTCAGATTACAGAAATGAAAGGAGTTTGATTCGGCACAAAGCCTCTCCACGCCAGGACAGCGTCATGGAACGAGGGGACACACCAGGCCGATTCATTAACCTAACTCAGAAAGGAGATTTTGTAATGAAAAGCAAAAACCGATTATCCACTTTGTCAATTGTCATATTATTTACTTTGATATTTTCACTTGTCTTTCCCAGCGGTGTGTTGGCAGATGATACAACGCCGCCCGCGACAGAGACCCCTGAGGTCCTGCCGCCCACTGAAGAGCCGGTGGTTCCTGAAGAAACACCCTCACCTGAAGGGTCGGCATTGGTTGAATCAACCCCAACACCCCCCGTCGCGACGGAAGCGCCTGCCGCAGGAGAAGATTCGGCAACCGAAGAGACGGAAAATGTCAACCTGACTGAGATCATTCAGACAGCGACAGAAAACAATCTTTCGTTTTCGGATCCGAGCGGAGAACCGCTGGTCATGGGAACTGTGGAAACCGCCAATGCGCTTGCACTCGGCGATCCGTACTTCACAAGCGGGGGAGTATTGTATTCCTTCACATTTGCAGATTGTGATCCGGTTACTCCCGGGGACCAGCCATGTTCTACTCCGATACAGGCGGCTCTTGATTTTTCTGTGACCCGTACCCCTGATCTTCTCGTGGCCCCAGACGGCACATTGCGACGCACGATTTATGTGGATCCGGGTACGTATAACGAGCAATTGACGATCAATACTCAAAACCTGACCCTTTGGGGTGACGCTGGTGCTTTGACATTGGCTGGAGCCAGCCCATTCGCCCCGGTATTGGATGGATCCACTTTCGGTGCGGGTTCCGTGGGTGTTACGATCAATGTTCAAGGTGTCACCCTGATCGGCTTTATCATCCAGAATTACGGGACGGCGGTCTATCAACCTGTGGTGTCCGGGAGTAATACCATCAACATCCTGAACAACACCATTGTCAATAATGTTGACGGTATCAGGGTGAGAAATAGTGTGGGCTCCCCGGGAACTGAGATCCATTACAACGCATTCAGCAACAACTCAAGGTTTGATATCGTCAATAACGACCCGGAAGCCAACAACGTTCAATATGTCAATGCCCAGAATAATTATTGGGGCTGCCCGACCGGTCCTGTAGTCGCCTATCGAATATTCACAGGGAGTGGAAATAATAA
>CAYQOF010000008.1:0-1721 GCA_964419035.1 uncultured Anaerolinea sp.
ATTCGCGAAGGCGGCCTCACCGTCGGCGCCGGTGTCGTCACCAAGATCATTGAATGATTTAAAGAAAGAAAGTTGGTAAGATAGAATGGCATCCAAAAAGAAGGATATCCGACCAGTCATTACGCTTCAATGCAGTGACTGCAAGGAGCGCAACTACACCACCGAGAAGAATCGGCGTAACGATCCGAATCGCCTCGAGTTCAGCAAGTTCTGTCCGCGCTGCCGGAAGCATACCCTGCACCGCGAGACCAAGTAGCCGCATGATCTGATAGTCGGTTGGCGTCATAGTCAATGAGACTATAAGCCTATAAGACCAAAGACTATCAGACCACCTAGGCCAGTAGCTCAACTGGTAGAGCACTCGTCTCCAAAACGAGCGGTTGTGGGTTCAAGTCCTGCCTGGCCTGTATCGAAACATAACGCCGCTGAGGATAGGGCGGCGTTTTAGCCGTAAGAAGCAAGTTAGAAGGAGTATACCTTGGCTGAAAAGGCAAAAAAAGGGAAACCCAATTTTATCCAGGCGTTCTTTCGCGAGACGACCGGCGAACTTCGCAAAGTAACCTGGCCCACCTGGCCCGAAGCCTGGCAGTTGGCACGCATTGTTCTGGTCGTCATGGTCATCATGGGAATCATCCTTGGTCTGACCGACGTGGGCGCCCGTGAACTGTTGAACCTCTTGTTGAGAATATAGCGAAAATTTGAGGATTTGATGTCTTTGCAGGAACCGCAAGAACAATTCGAACGCGAAGCAGAAGAGACAGTCGAAGAAGTGCAGAATTCCCTGGACGAGTCTTCCCTGTCGGATTTGGAGACGCATGTGGTGGCGCACGAATCCGAACCTGTTGACGTTCCCATGGATGAGGGTGAGACGAATCTCTCGGATGTATCCACACCATCGGTGGATGAAGCCGGGACCGTTGACGTTCCTGCTCCCGAAAGCCTGCCCCCGTCTTCGGACGAGTTGCCCGCCCCTGAGACGGAAGGTCCCGCCTGGTACGTGATCCATTGTTATTCGGGTTACGAGAACAAGGTGCGTCATAACCTCGAACAACGCATCGAGACCATGGGGATGAAGGACAGGATCTTCGACGTTGTCATTCCCACGCAGGAGGAGATCGAGGTCAAGGACGGCAAGCGCCGTACGGTGGAACGACACATCTTCCCCGGCTACGTACTGGTGAACTTGGTGCTTACCGAAGAATCCTGGTATGTGGTTCGTAATACGCCGGGCGTGACCGGCTTCGTTGGGATGGGGAACAACCCCACACCCCTGCGCCCTGAGGAAGTTTCCCAGATCATCAAGCGCATGGAGGCTGACGCGCCGACGATCAAGGTTACGTACAAAGTTGGGGAACGCGTGCGCATCATTGACGGACCGTTCAACGATTTCCGCGGAATCGTCTCGGAGATTGACATGGAGCGTACCAAGGTGCGCGTGATGGTTTCATTCTTCGGACGCGAGACCCCTGTGGAATTGGATTTTCTACAAGTGGAGAAGGCGTAGCGTGTTGCTTCGTGTTGAGCAGGAAAAGCAAAGGATAGAAAAAGTCAATTAGGCAGTAACAGGCTTGGGCTTGGAAAGAAGCGAAAGCAAGTCCTGCAGCCTGATACAGTGGGAGGGCGTCCCCTAAATCGCCCGCTAAAACCACACCTGTTCCTGCTTCGCGGGTGCAGGCAAAGGAGTAAAGAATGGCAAAGAAGTTCAAGGCAATCGTTCGTCT
>CAYQOF010000008.1:1821-28300 GCA_964419035.1 uncultured Anaerolinea sp.
GGGTGCAGGCAAAGGAGTAAAGAATGGCAAAGAAGTTCAAGGCAATCGTTCGTCTCCAGTTGGAAGCTGGAAAAGCCAACCCGGCGCCCCCGGTGGGTCCCGCGCTGGCAGGTCATGGTATCAATATCATGGCGTTTTGCAAGGAGTACAACGCCCGCACGTCGAACCGACCGGGCGAGGTGATCCCTGCCGAGATCACGGTGTATACCGATGGTTCGTTCACGTTCGTTTTGAAGACCTCGCCCGCGCCTGTGTTGTTACGCAAAGCCGCGAAGGTCGAGAAGGGATCGGGCGTGCCGAACAAGGAAAAGGTCGGCAAGGTGACGCGTGCGCAAGTGAAAGAGATCGCCGAATTGAAGATGAAGGATCTCAACGCGATCGATCTCGAAGGCGCGATGAAGCAGATCGAGGGCACAGCCCGTTCGATGGGTATCACGGTGACCGATTAATTTTGTGGGAGGGTTGCTGAAGTCAAATAGTCGGATAGTCTGATAGTCAAATGGTCTTGTGAGCATGACTATGAGACTATATGCCTAAGCGACAAAGAGACCAGCGACCTGCTTGAACCACGGAGGAACCAATGGCTAAACACGGAAAAAAATACAAAGCCGCTCTGGCTAAGGTGGATTTGGAGAAGGAATATTCTCCGCGCGAGGCGGTTGCTCTCGCCAAGGAAACCAGCACCACAAAATTCGACTCGACAGTGGAAGTGCACATGCGCACCGCGCTCGATCCGCGTCAGGCGGACCAGCAGGTGCGTGACGTGGTCGTCCTGCCGCATGGTTTGGGCAAGACCGTCCGCGTGCTGGTGTTCGCTCAGGGCGAGGGTGCCGCGGCGGCGCGAGCCGCCGGCGCGGACATGGTCGCTGACGATGATGAGTCCTTGAAAAAGATCGAAGGCGGGATGCTGGATTTCGATGTCGCCATCGCGACACCGGATGCGATGGGAAGGGTCGGTCGCTTGGGACGTGTGCTCGGTCCGCGCGGTCTCATGCCGAATCCGAAGGCTGGCACGGTTGTCAGCGCCGATAACCTGCCCCGCGCGATCAGGGAAGCGAAGGCGGGTCGCGTCGAGTTCCGTCTCGACAAGACCGCCAACATTCACGTTTCGGTCGGCAAGGTCTCGTTCAGCGCGGATCAACTTTATGAGAACTTTGCCGCGTTGATGAACGCTGTGCACAAGGCTCGTCCCGCCGGCGCAAAAGGCGAATACATCAAGCGCATCACCGTCGCCACGACGATGGGTCCCGGGATCAAGGTGAATCCCAGCGACACACACAAACTCGAGGTAACCGGGTAAAATATCGCCCGATGATCCTGTAAGCCACTTCGCCCATGAAGGCGGGTGTGGCGCCTTGGTTTCGGTACGGCGGAGAAGCACCGCCTACTCAACCAACGGCTGCTACTTAATTCCCTGCTCAGGTGAAGACCAAAAGCATGTCATCCCCTCCTTTGGGGTTTGCTGAAAGTCTTTGCCTCGCGCAGCGAGTGGCAAAGACTTTTTTATCGAAAGGAGGTGAGTACCCTTTGGCAGTTTCGAAAGCACGCAAAGAGGAGACGCTGGCTACGTATGCTGAATGGCTGAAGAAGAGTCAGGCGGTGATCCTTGTGGAGTATACCGGCGTGAACATGAAGGTTCTGGATAACATTCGCGCCAAGATCCGTGAATCCGGCGGTGAATTCCACGTGGTGAAGAACACGCTTGCGCGCCGTGCATTTGCAGATAATGGAATGGACCTTCCATCGGATTATCTTGTGAAAAGCACAGCCGTTTCGTTCGCGTTCTCCGATCCCGCCTCGACCGCAAAGTCGTTGACCGATGCCACAAAAGGCATTGAATTCGTGAAGGTCAAAGGCGGGTTCATGAGTGGGCAGGTTCTGGATGCCGCCCAGGTGAAGGCTTTGGCTGAAATGCCGCCCCTGCCTGTGGTCCGCGCACAATTGCTGGGCGTCCTGCAGGCGCCCGCCGGAAAACTTGTCCGCACGATCGCCGAACCCGCGCGCGGCCTCGCGGCGGTCATCAAGGCTTTCACAGAGAAAGCCCCGGTCGCAGCGTAATCGTAATGAAGTCACTGTGGGCATTCCCGCATTGACATCGTAAAACCAAACATCTATCTCGAAAATAATGGAGTAATAAGAAATGTCTGAAAAGCTCGATAAACTCGTGGAAGAACTTTCCACACTTTCCGTACTTGATGCGGCTGAGTTGGTGAAGAAACTGGAGGAGAAGTGGGGCGTCTCCGCCGCCGCGCCCGTTGCGATGGCGGCAATGCCCGGCGTGGCAGCCGCCGCGGCTGAACCGGTCGAAGAGAAGACCGAATTCGACGTGGTGATCAAGGATACCGGCGCCAAGAAGATTGACGTCATCAAGGTCATCCGCCAGTTGACCAGCCTCGGTCTCGGCGAAGCCAAGACCATGGCGGAAACCGCCGGAGGCAAGGTGCTCACCGGTGTCGGCAAGGATGCCGCAAACGAAGCCAAGAAGAAACTGGAAGAAGCCGGCGCAACTATAGTGCTCGAGTAATTCGTTCGAGACTTAAGGCGAAAAGACGACCCCATTGCGGGTCGTCTTTTCATTTCTGCAAAGCGGATGTCACTACCTATTTCCTAGCAAATAAATTGACTTGCAGTCCGGCAATTCCTATAATGGTCGCCATTGGTCTGACCACCATACCACGAGATACCCATGAAAATACAAAAAATCCCCCACAAAACCCTTGCAGAAACTGCGGCTGGCAAGCTGGCGGCTTCCCTTCTGGATGGCAGCCTCGCGCAGGGAGCGAAACTGCCTTCCGAACGTGAGTTGATGAATGAACTGGGGATCAGCCGTACGACATTGCGCGAAGCGTTGAAGGCGCTGGAGGAAAGCCGGCTGGTGGAATCCCGCGCGCACGTTGGCTGGTTCGCGCGGCAGATTGACGAGTCGAACATCACCCAGGCGAAGGAATTGGCTGGGGATTCCGTGACCCAGGCTTCCCGTCCGGCAACGAACGAGCCTCTCACGGGACCGCGCCGGATCCCGGTCTCGCCTGAAAAACCCATCCACATCCCGAACCTGCAAAAAGACCGCCTGGGAACGTTCGAGTTCATCTCCTGGTGGGAGCGCGAGAAGGTTCAGCAGGCGAAGATCCTTGTGGTCGGAGCCGGCGCGCTCGGCAACGAGGTGATCAAGAACCTCGCGCTGATGGGCGTGGGCAATATCTTTATCATGGATTTCGACAAGATCGAAGCCGCAAACCTCAGCCGCTCGGTGCTGTTCCGTGAGTCTGATAACAATCGCAGCAAGGCGGAAGTGGCGGCGGCGCGGGCGAAATCCGTCAACCCTGAAGTGCATATCCAATACCTGAACGCGGACGTGACCACGGGTTTGGGTTTGGGGATCATCCGCCGCATGGATGCCATCATCGGCTGTTTGGATAACCGCGAAGCCCGGCTGGCTGTCAACCGCTTTTGTTACTGGATGAACAAGCCCTGGGTGGATGGAGCCATTCAGGAATTGCTCGGCTTGATGCGCGTCTTCGTGCCAGGCGAGGGCGCATGTTATGAATGCACTCTCACCGAACAGGCATTGCGTGATCTTTCCCTGCGCTATTCCTGCCAATTGCTGGCGCGGCAGAACGTCCTGCTTGGGAAGGTTCCCACCACGCCGACCATTGCCTCGATCATCGGCGGGATGCAATCGCAGGAGGCGCTCAAACTCATCCACACCATGCCGGTGGAAGCGGGCAAGGTCGTCCACTTCAACGGCTTGACCAATCTGATGCACACCACGGCTTATGTGCCGCGCGAAGAGTGCGAAAGCCACTGGACATACGGCGATATCACCGAACTGCCGGCGCGCGCCGAACGGGCGACTCTTCATGACCTGATTCGGATCGCACGCGCAGACCTGGGACCACAGGCTGTGATCGAACTCGACCAGGAACTGGTCACGTCCCTCGAATGCCTGAACTGCCACACAATGGAACAGGTATTGAAACCGCTGAGCGAAATCACCTTTGAAGCGGGTCACTGTCCCACGTGCGGGACACTGCGCGACGCGCAATTCACGCACATGATCACGGGCGATGAGAACTTCCTGCATCGAACGCTGGCGAGCGTCGGCGTGCCTCCCCTGCACATCCTGCGCGCACAGAACGGCATGGAGTATCGTTTCTACGAATTGACCGGCGACCTGCCCGAAGCCCTGCACTTTCGCCATTTCGAGCAGAACGCCTTGGATAAGGCGAAGCCGACCGTGGAAAGGATTCGTTTCAAAAGCGAACTGCGCATACTGGAACCGGTGACCGATCCCACGCCCAGCCGTATTCGGATCAAAGAGGAGAGCAACCCCGGTATTCGTGTTTCCATCCAATCTCCGGCTGGTCCAATCAAGCTCAAGGGCAAAAAGAAGGATAAGGTCACACTCTCGGAGCCAAACCCCGGACGCATCCGGTACACGAGCGCCGTAAGCGGAATGCGCATCAAGCCCAGGATGGCGCGCGGGCGCGTAAAAGTGTGCAAGGTCTAGGCGATCAAGTCATGGCAATGCGTACTGCGGCGATGAGTCCATCCTACGGCATTACAACTGCAAAGGAACCGGCCCATCTCATGCGCAAGTTTGTTTTGCTTGCCCTGCTGGTCGTTGCGGCGGCTTTGGGAATCGCGCTTTGGTTTCGGGACGGGAATAACCTGCCCATACTCCTGTCCACCTTCTTCGCCGATGCAAGCCTGGGCATGATCGCCGGGTTTGGAACGAGAATCGTGCTGCGAAAACGACACTGGTTCATCCAGTCCGTGGCTGCCATGCTTCTGGCTGTTGCCGGGATGACAGTGCTGGGCGTCGTCACCGAAGCGATCTACGGTGTCGGTCCCGTTCAATTGGAGCGTGAGGCGGCGGATCAGATCAGCCAGATCAGGTTGAATGGCAGCCTGACGGAGCAGTTCCGCTCGATGAGGTTCGATGCAGGCGCGATCCTGGATTTCAGCAGGATGGAATGGAGCGACCTGGCGCATCTTTCAATCACAATGCTGCTGACCGTGATGTCATTGTGGGCTTGGCGCCGCAACCCGACACAGGTTGTGGAGGTTGCGCCCGCACCCGCAGCCCAGCCTGCCCGAAGGAGGGCGCCTCTTTCGACAACAAGATCGAACGGACGGGCACGCGTCCGAACACCCGGAGGCAGGTCCCGTCGCTCCAGAGCGGATTCAATGCCCAGGGCGCGCGTCCGCTCGAGAAACGGGAGCAAGCCCAATGTCCGAGGTGAAGCGAAACCGGCGCGCAGGAGTATGTTCAGGCGCAAGCCGCACATCCAACTGGCGCTGGTCGAGGAACATCGCTGTCCCTATTGCCTGGACCTGGTCCTGCGCACCGACCCGCGCGGAGTCAAAGAATGCGAAGTCTGCGGCACATTGCATCACGCAGATTGCTGGGCGATCACCGGCGTTTGCCAGGTGCCGCACTTGAATACCTGATGGAGTGTAACCATGCCTGATCTGAACGTAACCTTTGTTCTGCCAAGCGGCGGCGCGCGAACTGCCGAAATTCCGGACGATGTTCCCATTCGCGACCTGTTGACCGAGTTGGTCGCCGTGCTGAATCTGCCGACCACCGGTCCCGATGGACGCCCGATGGCTTACCGCATGGACAGCAAGGCTCTGGGACGCGAACTCAAGGAGGATGAGATGCTGGCTGAGGCTGGTATCCCGGATGGCGACCGCCTGATGTTGACCGCAGATATTACGGCGGGCGCAATGTCCGTCGCGGAGACGCCGCGCATGAGGCGTTTGCGAGGCGATTATGAATTGATGGTCGAACTGGCGGCGCGCAGCGACCTGATCTCGTTCAAGGCGTCCACGCCGAATCCCAACCTTCCGCCCGAACGGTACATCGTCACGTTCAAGTGCAAGAGCATCATCAGCGTGGATCGCCAGGGCAACCCGAAGTTTGGCGAACATCATCAGGTCGAGATCTATCTGCACAACCAGTATCCGCATCGCTGGCCCGGTATGAAATGGCTGACGCCGATCTGGCATCCCAACATCAACCACGTCAACGGCAGTGTATGCATCGATGCGGCGTGGTGGGCGGCGAGCCGTTCCCTGGATCGTCTCGTGGTCATGCTGGGCGAGATGCTTCAATACAAGAATTTTCACGACGACCCCACCAAGCCGCCTTTCCCGTGGGATGCGGAGGCGGCCCGCTGGAGCCGTGACTACCGCAAAAAACGCCCCAATTTCTTCCCGGTCGATCACCGTGAATTATTGAGACCCGAACGCGTAAGGCTTGCCTCCGCCGATTCGGGAAAGGATAAACCGAAGGCGCAGGTGAAACTGAAACCTGTCATCAAGCAGAAGAAACCCAGGATCCATTTGCGATAACCGGCGCGTACTGCAATTGCAGAAGCGGAACGTTCCCCAATGGCTGCGATCAGCCAACCACTCATAGTTAGAAAGGAGATTAACCAATGTCTGATATTCCCGTTACGATTGTGCTTCCCTCCGGTGGCAGCCGAAATGCTGAGGTGCCTGCCGAGGTGCCGGTCAAGGAGTTGATCCCTGAGTTGACGACCTCGCTCGAACTCCCCGTCACCGGTCCGGATGGACGCCCGATGTCCTATCGTTTGGACAGCAAGGCGCTGGGTCGAGAATTGAAAGAGGAAGAGACCCTGTCACAAGCCGGGATTCCCGAAGGCGACCGGTTGATGATGACCGCCGACGTCACAGCGGGATAATCCCTGCTCTCCCGGGTCGCTCCGGTCCCACCGGAGCGACCCGGGTACCCAAAGAAAAAACATGCTTACAAAGAGAACCGTCATGCCCGGATTGAACATTCGCGTTGCGCCGCCCGAAACAATCAAGCCCGAGATCGCACCCCAGCCGAGGGAACATTCACAGCGCTGGGACTCGCCATACGATCGCCGCGGATTCGACCCGGTTGTCTCCGTGTATGTCACACGGACCGCGTACATCCGCGTCTGTGTTCACGCCTGCGATGCCGATGTGGAAGTGGGCGGGGTATTGATCGGTCAGTGGTACATGGATCAGGCTACGGGCGGGCAATTCGTGGTGGTGAAGTATGCGCTCCCAGCCCGCTTTACCCGGCAGGGCAGTGTCTATCTGACCTTTACCCAGGACACGCTGGTTGACATTCACGATCAAATCGAAAACAGGTTCCCGGGGGAGAGGATCGTCGGCTGGTTTCATACACATCCGCGCATGGGAATTTTCCTTTCACATTACGACACGTTTCTGCACAACAATTTTTTCCCGGAACCCTGGCAGGTGGCGCTGGTTGTCGAACCGTTTTCCTCCGTTGCCGGATTTTTCATCCGCCAGGCGGATGGCGCGCTGGATCCCACGCGCTATTTTGGTTTTTACGAAATGGATGGAGCCTTCGGACGCAGTATCGTCCGCTGGCAGAATTTGAAAAATGTCGAGGTCGAACCTGAAGGAGGTACCCCCTATGAATAGACGTATGCGTTCCTATTACTATGCGCTGCTTGGAGCGATGGGCGGCTTGGTCGGCTGGCAGGTCAGCGATCTTCTCGGTCTCTCGATTGCATCGAACCTGTATCTCAGTGAGGCGATCGTGGGCGCCCTTGTGGGCTTGAGCGTTGGCTTGTTCATCGGCATCACCGAAGGCGCGTTGACGCGCAATCCCGTCCAGGCAGCCAGGTCGGGTTTGTTCAGCGGCTTGCTGGGCATGGCGGCGGGCGCGATCGGACTGCCGCTGAGCGAGTTCCTGTTCCAATTCGTCGGCGCGGGCGTTGCGGGCCGCGTGCTTGGCTGGGCGGTGTTTGGACTGCTGATCGGGCTGGCTGAGGGCGTGGTCGGCAAATCCCAGGCGTGGAAGGGCATGCTTGGCGGAGTGCTCGGCGGCGCGCTGGGTGGATTCCTGCTTGAGTCGGTGCACAACTGGCTGCAGGACCCGCTGACAGGCAAAGCCGCCGGTCTTGTTCTTCTGGGCGCATCTGTGGGCGCGTTCATCTCGCTCATTGTTGTCCTGTTGTCCCGCGCCTGGCTCGAAGTCGCTTCCGGCAAACTCAAAGGCACCGAGTTTATCCTCGATAAATTCATGCGCCCCGGCGGCCCCACCGTTGCCATCGGCAGTTCCCCGCTCAAATCGGAAATCGTCCTGCCCGACCCGGACGTCGCCCCGCAACACGCCATGCTGAACGGCGATGGGACGCACTTCTCGTTGAAGGACATGAGTCTTTCCGGCACGTTCATCAACAACCGACGGATCGAACGCTCGCAATTGACGAACGGCCAGAGGATTCGCATGGGCAACACCGAACTGGTGTATCACGAAAGGAGATAACCATGCGCACGATCATTCGCATCTTTCTCAGCCTGAGCCTGATTCCGTTATTGACGTTCTGGTCCACATCCGCGGTCCGCGCGCAGGAGGCGGGTCCCCAACTCCGCATCACGCAGGTGGACAACTCCCGCTTCCCGCAGGTGACCGTTTACGTCTCGGCGACCAACGCGGCGGGCGAACCGGTCGGCATTGACCCGTCAACGATCCAGATCCATGAAACTGGTCAGTTGATGCAGCCTGTGGAGGTCAAGGGTGGCGGAAGCGTCGCGCGCGAAGAGATCGTCCCCGTGACGACGATGCTGGCGATGGACATCTCCGGCAGCATGGGCAGGAACGACAAACTTGCCGGCGCAAAAGAAGCCGCCAAGAGTTACGTGAACCAGATGCGTCCCGGAGACCAGGCAGGGTTGATCGCCTACGACACGCAGGTGTACATAGTTCAACCGATCACGACCGATACCGCCGCGCTGATCAGCGCCATTGATGGATTGAAGACCGGCAGTGACACCGCCATGTACGACGCACTGATCGAAGCGGAGAAGGCGCTCGAGGGCGTCCCAGGCCGCAAGGCGATCATCGTCCTCACGGACGGAATGGATAATCGCAGTAAAAGCACAGCCACTGACGTGATCGCCGCCATCAGCCAGAGCGGACTCACGATCTCCGCCATCGGCTTTGGCGATGTCAGCGCCACCGGGCAGGCGGGCCTCGATGAAGCGGCGCTGAAATTTCTCGCCGAAAGCGCAGGCGGCGTCTATGGCTTTGCGACCAATGCGGATGTGCTCAAAGGCATATACGAACAGCAAAGCCGCGTCCTTCAAAGTGAATATCAAATCACCTACGTCTCCCCCCTCACATTGAGAGACGGCGTCAATCGCAGCCTTACGGTCTCACTGGCGGGAATCCCCGCCGTTGCTGAAGGGAAGTACAACCCCGGCGGTGTGCTGCCTGAAGTGTCGGGCAGTTCATGGACGCTGTTTGCCGTCATCCTGTTGGGTTTGCTGGCTCTGCTGTTTGCCCCAATGTTGATCGGAGGCATTACGCGGGCTTTCAGCGGAACAAATCAAAAGCCTGGGTTCGGTCTGGCAAAATCATCCCGATCTGCCAGAGGGCGCATCAAATTGAAGTAATATCAAAAGGACGGCTTGCGGGAAGCCGTCCTTTTGATTCTATGCCTCGAGGATTTCGAAATCGTTCGTGATCTCCACCGCGTCCTTGAGCGTGGCGTACACTCCGCAGTATTTTTTCTCAGCCAGTTCGATTGCCCTTTCGACCTTATCCGGATCGAGACCGCGTCCGCTCACCTTGTAATGGATGTGGATCTTGCGGAACCTCCAGGGTGGATCCGCGTCACGCGTGCTTTCGGCTGTCACCGTTAAATCCACCACCTCCTGCCTCTGCTTTTCCAGGATCGCGATCACATCGTAGGCGGAACAACCGATCAGACTCAACGGGAGCAGATCCGCCGCGTTGACGCCCATGGGTTGATCCATGAAAGTGGGGAAGCCGTTGCGGTCGCGCAGAACGAACTGCCGTTCGCGGATCCAATCGAGGGAAACGGTTTCAACAGACATGGTCATTTCCCTGCATTGGGACCCGTAGCCGAGACGATAAACCCATCGTTCCATTCCGGGTCGGCAACGAGAAAGGAGCGGAATTTCAGGTAGCGTTCGTGCTGCTCCGGCGAATCGGCGTTGGCAAAATATGATTCTCTGTCCTTGAAGATCGCCACCAGATAGAACTCGTCGGGGTCCCTGTCCATTTGGAAGTAATAGTCCGCCATCCAGCCTGGAATGATATCGTCCCCGAAACTGTCCATGGTTTTTATGAACTCGTCCCTTGTGCCGGGCTTGATGCGAAAGCGCGCGATGGATCCGTACATGATGGTCATCTCCTTCCATGAAGTCTATGGCTTGCACGTTTGAATATACCATGTGAGTTCCTGTCATTCCAGAATCAAAAAGAGACGGTTCGAAACGAGCCGTCTCTTTTACACGCAACTGCTTTATACTGCCAGCGGCTTGTCCAGTCTTCGGATGACCATGACCACCTTGCCCTTGATCTCCAAAGGTTCACTCTTTTTGATGAAGATCGGTTTCATGGTCGGGTTCGCAGGCTTGAGCCTGTACCCGTCCTTTTCCTTGAAGAAGTACTTCAACGTCGCTTCGTTATCGCGCGGCAGCCAGACTGCGACCATTTCACCGTTGCGCGCCTCCGAGGCGGGTTTCATCACGACGATGTCGCCGTCGTTGATCATGGCGTCTATCATCGAGTCTCCCTTTACTTCGAGGGCGAAGAGGTTGTCGCCTTTTTCCTTGCTGGGCAGGAGACTGCGGGCGATATCCACAGCGTTCGCCTCGTTGTCGGTCATATAACTGACGCCGGGTTGAAGTTCGGGCAGGGGGATGCCAGCCGCAATCGGACCGAGGATCGGAACGCGCAGCAGGTCTCCCGCAATCTGTATGATCTCGTTGACTTTTTCAGTGAGACGCAAGCCGCGCGAGACGCGGTCGTCCCGTTCCAGGTAGCCCAGTTTTTCGAGTTGGTCGAGATAATAGTTGACAACAGAGGTTGACGATATTTTTACCCGCTCGCCGATCTCGCGAATGGACGGAGGACGGCCGTATTTATCCTGGTAATCGGTCATGAACTCCAGGACTTTTATGTGTTTCTCGGTAATCCCTTTACTTTTGCGCACCATCATCATAACAGCCTCCTGCCAGGAACACTGGCATCCCCGGTCATTCTTCGCTCATTTGTGCTACGAATGATACCCGAACGCCTGTTCTGTGTCAAGTGCGGGAAAAGCGGATTTCCCGGGTCAGATCCATGTGCGGCGGCGCATCCACAGGAACATGCTGAAGGGGAAGAGCAGGATGACTGAAAACGTGACGAGGAACACCTGGTTTGTCGTCCAGCCGAAGAGATTTGCCACCGGTTCGAAGAAATTCATGCCAAAGAAGCCGGTAATGAAGGTGATGGGCATGAACAGCGTTGTGATGATGGTCAGTGTCTTCATGATGTCGTTCATGCGGTTGTTGATGACCGAGAGGTACGTATCCAGCGCGCCGCTGACGAGGTCGCGCAGGCTCTCGTTCAGGTCGTGCAGGCGGACGAGGTGATCGTAGATGTCACGGAAGAAGATGCGGTCCTTCGGGTCAATGACGCGGTAATCGTCGCGGGCGAGTTTGTTCATCACCTCACGCTGGGGGAGCAGGATGCGCCTCATCGCCAGTAGAACGCGTTTCAGCGCAAACAGCCGTTCGAGAGTCCGAGGCGAGGCACGGTCGAAGACCTGGTCCTCGATCTGGTCAATGGCGTCGTCAATCTTTTCCACAGTGGGCATGTACCCGGCGACGAGTTTGTCGGCGATCTTGTAAAGCAGGTGGTCGGCTCCGTCCTGCAGGATGCGCGGGTCGCGGTCGCAGAGGTTCCAGGTTTCATCCAGCGCCGGGATGGGATGATCGTGGTGGGTGACGATGTAGTTTCCCCCGAGGAAGACATCCAGTTCGTCAATCTCGGTTTCCCACTCGCCGCCGTTTTCCGCCACAGTCATGTAATTGAGGACGATGTAGAGGTGATTGCCCCAATCGTCGAGTTTGGGCACGTGGGTTTCCTGCAGGGCATCATCAATGGCGAGCGGATGGAAACCAAACCCGCTCAGGATGGGGAGGCTGGATTCGGGGGATTCGCCGGTGAAGTCCACCCAGAGAAGCCCGCGCCTGTTGCGGATGAGCCTTGGGAACTCATGATGTGGAATATCCTTGCGTATAGGTTTTCCGGGGATGAAATAGAGAGAACGGATCACTTTTGCCTCGTTTGCCTGAAATTTTGTCACGCGCTTGATTTTTCAAAGAATTAGGCGTAAATTTATTAATATTGTTTCTCTTCCAGTGAATTATATTGATATTTCTCTTGACAAAATCAATATTTTGCCTATAATCATAATACGCAGAGGGTGCGTCGCACCTGACAGGTCAAGGCAACTCCCGCCGAGTATGGTGCGACGCACTGCGCAAGGTGAATTCGTAATGGTCCTCTTGAAAATTTCAAGGAGAACGAGATGATCTGGTACTTGATACGACTGATGCAGTAAAAGGCGAGTTCCCGGTTTCGGAATATTTTGAAACCACGCCCGATTATAAGACTAACCCACGCTTTTTCGGAGGTTGCTTTCATGTATGCCGCTCCCACACGCTGCCCGGTCTGTCGTTCCGAATTGGAGGTCAGCCGGCTCCACTGTTCAGCCTGTGATACGTCCATCGAGGGACGCTTCACAGGCGGTCCCTTTGCCCACCTGACCACAGAACACCTTGATTTCATCGTGACCTTCGTCCGCTGCGAGGGCAAGATCAATCGCATGGAACAGGAACTCGATCTTTCCTACCCGACGATCCGGAACCGTTTGCACGAGGTGATCCGTGCTTTGGGTTATGAACCCGGCAAAGATGAGCCGGTCGAGATCAGCCCGGAGAGACGAAACAGCGTGCTGGAAGACCTGGAGGCTGGCAGGATCTCGGCGGATGACGCGATGCGCATCCTGCGCGGAGAGGAGGTGTAGATCATGTCCCGGACAATTTCTGTTGGCAAATCCCCAAAGATCAAAGTGGATGTCATCGGCGGCGACCTCAGCGTCGTTGGCTGGGATGGCGCCGACCTCCTGGTGAAAGGCGACGAAGAGGATATCCGCCTCGAGCAAACCGGCGAGGACGTTATCCTCTCCAGCGGCGGCGACCTGTCTTTGCGCGTTCCCAAAACCGCATCGTTTTACATCAAGCAGATAAGCGGGGACGCCTCCCTGCGCGGCGTACTTGGCGACATCGAATTAATGGAAGTGAACGGCGATCTTTCCATCCGTGAGGCTGGTTCTGTTTCGATCAACACGATCCACGCTGACTTCAGCCTGCGCGGCGCAAAAGGGAGCCTCTACGTAAAGAGCGCGCATGCCGACGTATCCATCCGTGACGTGGAAGGCAGTGTCATGCTCGATTCAGTGGCGGACGACCTTGCCTTGCGCGGCGCGCGAGGGAATATCAAGGTCAACGTGGGGGAGGATGTGGTGGTTTACCTCGAACCAAAAGCAGACGGTGAATATTCCATCAAGGCGGGTGATGACATTTTGCTCGTCCTTCCGCCGAACGCGAACGCGACCCTGACCATGCAGGGCGACTCGATTTACATGGACTGGCCCGGCGTCGAGAACGATGACGAGGCAACGGAACGCGTGATTGTGCTGGGCGACGGCAGTGCTAAGATCTCCCTGAGCGCCGGTGGGGACGTGCGCGTCTCGAACCGCGCGGATGCGGCTGAATCCGCGCAGGATTTTGGCAACTTCGCCGGCATCAATTTCGATTGGTCCGGCTTTGGCGACCGCATCTCCCGCCGCGTGGAGGAAGCGACGCGCCGCGCCACGAAACGCGCCGAGGAAGCCGTTCGCCGCGCGGAACGACATGCAGAACGTCATGCGCGCCGCGGCAGGGGCAGGATCGTTGTGGGAGGCTGGGATTGGGATGTCCCTGGCGTTCCCAAGCCGCCGACGCCTCCTTCGCCTCCGAGTGAGCCGGTTTCCGAGGAGGAACGCATGGCAATCCTGAAGATGCTGGCTGAAAAGAAGATCACCGCCCAGCAGGCGGAGGAACTTCTCAATGCATTGGAAGGAGGCAAGTAATGTCCTCCGAGGAAAGAAAACAGATCCTGAAAATGCTGGAGGAGGGGAATATCTCCGCCGAGGAAGCCGCGAAGTTGATGCGCGCGCTGGAGGCGGATGCGGCTGAAGCGGAGGTGGAGGTTTTTCAGCCCAAACCAGACCCGGGCTTCGAGCGCGACGCGTCGAGCGGGTCGAGACGAACCGCCGCGCCCGAGTTCGAAGAGATCAAGGCGCGGGCGCGTCGTTTTGCGTTGATCCCGCTGTGGACCGGCATCCTGGTCACCGTCTTCAGCGCGTGGATCATTTATTCCATCCAGCAGAGCGCCGGGACGAATTTCTGGTTCTACTGCATGATCCTGCCGTTGATGGTTGGCGTGCTGTTGATCGCGCTCGGCTCCGGCGGACGTTCCTCGCGCTGGATCTACGTCAACGTGGACCGGCGGGATTGGAAACCCGGTGATGGACCGAGACACATCACGATCGGTTTCCCGATGCCATCCGGGCTGATCGCCTGGTTCTTCCGCAGTTTCGGTCACAATATTCCCGGGATGGACAGGAACAAGCGTGAGGGCATCATTCAGATGATGAACGCGATGGATGAATCGGACGAACCCTTGATGGTCAACGTGGACGATGACGATGCCCACGTGCAAGTCTTTATTGGTTGATATGGAGAACGAATGTCGCAGATCAAGAAGCAACCCCTGTTGAGCGGACTTTTGATCCTGTTCCTCGCGGCGATGATCTTTGCGAACATCGGCGGGAACATGTACCAGTCGTTCATGCCGCTTTATCTCAAGGACCTGGGCGCGAACATCCCGCAGATCGGTTTATTCTTTACGCTCGCGCAGATCGTACCTTTATTTCTGCAAATCCTCGGCGGCTGGATCTCGGATTCGCTTGGCAGGCTGCGCGCGATTGCGATCGGCAGTGTATTTGGTGTGATCGGTTTTATCCCGCTCATCCTCGCCGATAGATGGGAGTGGCTTCTTGTGGCGGTGGCGGTGGGGGCGGTGGCGCGGGCGTTGGTTGGACCCAGTTTCGACGCGTTCATCGCGGAACATTCGAGCGAAGAGAACCGCGGCAAGGTGTTCGGTATTTCGCAGGCGATTTTCATGATTGTTTCCGTTGTCGGACCGCCTCTGGGCGGCTTCCTTGCGGGATCGTACGGCTTTAAATTGATGTTGCTCGTCGCTGGCATTTTCTATTTCATCGCCATGATCATGCGTCTGAGCATGGCGCGCGAGGCGGCAAAGGGCGGGGCCGCCGCGCACCAGAAACTTTCGTTTACAAGCCTGAAGACCAACCTGCGCGCGATGTTCGGCTTGATCGTATCGGGCGGCCTGCTTACATGGATCTTGTTGACGGACGGCTTCCGTGATGTTTCCTTCCAATTTTCGGAAAACCTATTCCCTGTCTACATGCAGGAGATCGGCGGGCTTTCGCTCCAGCAGATCGGCTGGGTCACCTCCGTTTTCGGCATCTGTATGATGTTGATCACCATCCCCGGCGGCTGGCTCTCCGATAAGGCTGGCGAGCGGGTCGGGATCGCGGCCGGCATGTTCCTTTTGGGCGGCGCGTTGCTGATCCTCATCAACATCCCGCAGGGAAGCCAATGGCTGTATTATGTAGGTTGGGGTGTGGCAGGCATGGGCGCGGGCATATCGGCTCCGGCGTATCAGTCGCTGATCAGTAAGGCGGTGCCGGCTCACATGCGCGGCACGGCATTCGGTCTGTTCGGCACCAGCCTGGGACTGGTCTCACTGCCCGCGCCGTGGATTGGGGCGCAGTTGTGGCAGCACGTCGGTCCGCGCTTCCCGTTCACCGTCACTGCGGCTGTGTTGCTGCTTTCCATCATACCCATCTGGCTGAAGTTCAAACTCCCCAAAGCCGGGGAGGCTGCCATCGAAGAACCGTCCGCGGTGCCTGCCGCGTAGCAGATACCTGTAATCATTAAACTGGAGGTCGCAATGGCATCTGTCGAAGAAAGAATGAAAATCCTGAAGATGATCGAGGAGGGGAAACTCAGCGCGGAGGAGGGGACCAAACTGCTCGCGGCGTTGAGCGAGCGGAGACCCGGTCCGCCTCGTCCACCGGGGATGGCTGGCGCGCCGCGCTGGCTGCGGATCCGCGTCACGGACACGCGCACCGGGCGCTCGAAGGCGTCGGTGCAGATCCCGCTTGCACTGGTGGATGCCGGCATGAAGATCGGCGCGCACTTCGCCCCGCAGGTGGAGGGCGTGGACATGTCGAACGTGATGGAGGCGCTCCGCTCCGGTGTGACCGGCAAGATCATTGACGTGACGGACGAGGAAGACGGCGAACACGTAGAGATTTATGTAGAGTAGACAACCCCAAAACTTTACTCAGGAGAGAGTGAATGGAATCCACGACGAAACGTCCGAGTGGGATGTTTGGTTTTACTGTTGTATGGTTGGGACAGATCATATCTGTGCTTGCCAGCGCGATGAGTCAGTTCGCGCTGACAATCTTTGTATTTACCGAGACCGGGAGCGCCACCGCGCTGGGCATGATGCAGGTCTTTTTCATCACGCCCTTCCTGTTGATCTCGCCGATCGCTGGCGTTCTCGTGGACCGCCACGATCGCAAGATGATGATGATGGTCAGCGACCTCGGCGCGGGGATCGCCACGATCATTATATTGATCCTTCAGGCGATGGGGATACTCGAATACTGGCACTTGTATTTTGCATCCGTGATCTATGGGTTGGGCATGGCATTCCAATGGCCCGCCTATTCCGCCGCCATCACGACGATGGTGCCGAAGGAGCAGTTGGGCAGAGCCAACGGCATGATGTCGCTGATCGAGGCGGGACCCGCCGTCCTTGCCCCGATCCTTGCGGGCGCGTTGCTCCCCGTCATCGGGTTGACCGGCATTTTATTGTTCGATGTCATTACGTTTCTGTTCGCCATCGGCGCATTGTTGATCGTGTATATCCCCAATCCTGTTCGCACACAGGAGGGCATGCAGGCGCAGGGCGGCATGTTGAAGGAGGCGGCGTACGGATTCAAGTACATCTTTGCCCGCCCCAGCCTGTTGGGTTTGCAGCTGATTTTTTTTACAGGCAACCTGTTCGCGGGCATCGGCTTTACGCTCCTCGCGCCGATGATCCTCTCACGCACCGACAATAACAGCCTGATGTTCGGGTCCGTTCAAACCGCGGGAGCGATCGGCGCCGTGGTGGGAGGCGTCCTCATGTCCGCCTGGGGCGGGTTCAAGCGGCGCGTGCACGGCGTCCTGTTCGGGTGGATCATCAGCGGACTCGGCATGGCGGTCATCGGGTTGGTTGGCGGACTTCCGATCTGGGTTACAGGAATCGTGATTTCCGCGTTGGTCGGACCGTTGGTGAACGCTTCGAACCAGGCGATCTGGCAATCGAAGGTCGCGCCCGATCTGCAGGGACGCGTCTTTTCCGCCCGACGCCTGATCGCGTGGTTCACGAACCCCATCTCCCCGATCATTGCCGGCACCCTCGCGGACTTCGTGCTGGAACCCGCCGCCCGCGCAGGCACGGGACTCCCCGCTGCGCTTTCGTGGCTGGTCGGAACTGGAACAGGTTCCGGCATGGGCTTGTTGATGGTCTTCTGCGGGCTTGCCGCTGCTTCCGTCGGACTGACCGGTTATTTCATTCCCGCCATTTACAATGCCGAGGGATTGTTGCCCGACCACGATGCGCTAGCAAAAGCGGAGCCTGCCTGAACTTCCCTCCTAAACGATCATCCCCCGCAGTACATAAAACAAACGTCCTGCAGGTATGTGTTCAGAAAACCTGTGGGACGTTTGTCACATCAGAACCGACAAAGTTTACGGTTCCCAGATGATCGTCACCATGCCGTAGAGATACGGCTGTCCGTTGATGTATTCGATGCCGACCAGCAGGGTGCGGAAGTCAAAGACCTGGCCGGAAGCAGGCTTGTACAGATTGTAGAAACGGATATTCGGATAGGGCCACGGAATCGAGAGCGGATACACTTTCGTCAAATTATCGCAATACGTTTCCATGTTCGGCGCGTTCAGCGCCTCCAGATATTTCGGTTTCACCGCATTGTTGAACGTGCCGGTATCCGGTATCCCGCTCGGACCGCCGCCCCAATTGTAGACAGTGCCGCTCGTGTAAATGTTCGCGGCGGCGGTTGGGGTAAAGTTGATGCCGGGTCCGTATGCCCACAGGTGCATGTTCACACCATGCACCGGGCTTACGATCTGTGAGAGCAGACTCCCGTTCGATTGATTCATGCTTTGCTTCAACTTCTCAATCAGGGGCAGGACACGGCTATCCGTGCAGAAGGCTTCGCGCGTGACATATTCAGTGAGGTAATAGGAATTGACCCAGCCTGTAAGCCCATCATTTCTGCGGACTTCGACCCATGCGGCTCCATCCACGCTCGCGGTGGGTCCTGTTCGCATGACATCTCTCGCGTCGGACGCAAAGTACCCGATGATCGGCTGGCTGACGCCCGCGCCCGAGCGGATGTTCAACACATCGTTCGAAGCCACGTTGATGACCGCATAGGGCCCGATCAGGTTTGCGGGAGTCGAGAATCCATACGGCGCGATCAGGACGCCATGCCAGTACAGGCTTCCATCCGCGCGTTGGGCTGCGTAGAGAATGGCTTCCGTCCTGCTGTCCAAGCCCCAACCGGAAACGTACAACGCCTTTGACTTTGCGGAGTCGAGACCCATGACCGAATACGGGTTCGATCCGCCCAGCAGTGTGGTCAAGTCCTTTGCGGCATCGGGTATCAATGGGATTGTGCCGATATGACTGGTCCGCAGGTATTCGATGGCGGTTTCGGACTGATAAACCGTTCCCTGCGACTGCCAGTAGGCGAACGTGAAGGTTTCGTTCATCAAGGGTGGAAGCGCGCCGAAGTTGCGCGCGTTCAATGTGTTCACAATGGATTGCACGAACGCAGAGGGGTCTGGGGTGGCGGTGGCAATGGCGGTGGGTATTGTGTCGTCGTGGCCATATAACCGGGTCCAGGTCGAGCCGCCGTCTGCTGTCTTGTAGAGCGCTGTGTGTCCATCCGAAAGTTGCGCCCGCGCCCAGCCGGTGGTCGGCGAGACGAAGTCCAGTTCACGAAAGCCATCGCCAAACGTGACGTTGGGCATGATGGCTGCCCACGTGTTCCCGCCGTTGCCGGTGACATGGAATACATTCGACCAGTCCCAACTGATCGCGTTGTTCATCGAGGTGATCTCTGTATGTTCGGCGTTGCGGGCGAAGGCAGGTGAAGGCGTCCACGTGTTGCCGCCGTCATGAGTGACGTACAGGAACAGGTCGCGCATACCAATGCCTATGGTCATCCAGACTGGGAGAACGCCATCGTTTGGTCCGAAGAATTTCGGCGCGGTCGTGGTGATGAAGGCGGATTCGTAACCGGCGGGTATTGCCAATTGAAGTCGTGACCAGGTAACGCCGCTGTCGGATGTCTTGTAGAAGTAGAAATATCCATCGGTTGGGGTATCGCCGCCGATCCAGCCGGTAGCGGCATTGCTGAATGTTATGCCATTCTTGTGCCCGCCGAGTGGAAGCGTGTTGCTTGAGCCTGGCACATTGGGATCGTTGTCGTAGTTCTTGGTCCAGGTTGCGCCGCCGTCGGTGGTCTTGTATAGGACTACGGATTGTTTTTGCATCGCCGCGCCGGTGATCTGGAATACATAACCGGTGTTGTCATCCAGGAATTGGATGGAACCGCCGTTGAACGGGACATTGTACCTTGTCCAGTTCAACCCGCCGTCCGCTGTGCGGTACAGTGAGCCGACGCTGGTTTCGGCGTAACGGCTGATCACCCATGCCCTGGCGGGAGACGCGAAGTAACCTCCGGGGGCAAAACTTTCATACAATGCGATGGACCAGGTCGCGCCGCCGTTGTACGTGCGCAGGACGTACTGATCGCTGATCGCCCATCCGTTCATCGAATCAAGCATGTGCAATGACCTGATGGTCGGCGCGTAGATCGGCGCTTCGGGTGTGGACGATGGCGTCGGTGGGATGGGTGTCATTGTGGCGGGAACAGGCGTGGGCGTAGGTGTGGGAGGCGCCGCCAGCCACGCAAACGTGGACATCATTTGCAGAAAGACCGCCGACTCCGCCGCTTCGTTGAAAACGGGAGGCGGCGTGGGAAAGTTGGCGGGATTTAGGGAATGCAGCACGAACAACGATGTGACACACAGGTTTTCGCGGGTTGTGGAGTATGCCGTCCATGTTCGTAAGTGACCCGCGCCGCCGTCTCCGCCTGTATCCTTGAAGAAGTTGATCCCGTTGATGTTCACTGTCTCACGATTCTGTGACATGCCAACCTGTGGATGCGCGCAAACCTCCGCGTTCTGAAGCACGCGTTGATCGAGATATTTCTCGACCAGGTTCGTGCCAGACGTGATCGGCAGATTCATCAACAGCGATTCGGGGAATTGATTGAAGAGCTGCGACTGCGGCGGATATTTGAACTGGAAGCCATACGTCGAATTGGTGAACGCCAGCCAGCCGCTCATCGGCGGGATGGGCGTTGGGGTTGCCGGCGCGGGCGCGCCCTCTCTTCGAACAATGAAGGGCGCTCCCCACCTCACGCGGTCGCCTGTGGGACTGCCGGTGGCGAGGATGGTGAGAATGAACCGCACGCTTCTTCCCGCCAGCGGGCTCAGGTCAACGTCCACACTGTAGTTCTTTTTATCGTTCTGTTCGCGCCGCGTCCAGAAGGTTCCGATGTAGCCGCTGGCGGTCATGTAATCGAGGCGGAAGGTCACGTAACAACTGTAGCCAAATTCGCATCCGACAACCGAACGGAAGCGGTCACCGGGCTGGACGGTAAAGGCGGGAAATGTGCCTTGTATGTAGCCGTTGTGTTTGTTTTCAGGTGAGATCAACAGCGATGGGGCGGGACCCATTGTCCCGTCTTCGAGATGCGAGAAGCCCTGCGCGAGGATAAAGCCCTTGTTATCCCCCTCCGTTCCCGGGCAGGGCAGTGGCCCGGCGCTGCTTTTCCACTGGGCTGAGCAGGCGTTCTGCCAGAAGTTGTATCCGCCTTCATAAGGCGCATTGCCTGCCACATTGATTTGCACCCAGAAGGGATTCGATGCGTTCGCGCCGATCCCGAACATTGTTCCATTGGCGTTGGCAAGGATCCAGAAGCCGCGGTATTGACCGGGTGAAGCCGGCGCGACCATGTTGACCGTGAGATCAACCGTCTGACCCGCATACACATTCCACGGCAGATTGACCGAGGTGGGCGCGCTCATTTGCTCGCCGCTGTAATACAGCGCTTTGTAGGATGTCGTCCAGGTGCAGGAGCCGGAGTTTTTCAAGCGCCAGGTCTTCGAGAACGCCGCGCCCGGGGAGAAGGTCGTTCCATCCGGGACGGTGACATCCGTGACGAACGAAGCCCGGTCACAGCCGGAGGGCGCGAGGGTGGGAGGCGGAGGCTGAATCGGCGTGGCGGTGGCTGTCAATGGCGGGAGCGGGGTGAGGGTGGCGGGAGGCGAAGGCGGCTGGATCGTCCCGGCGCGCACGATGCGCGGCGATCCCCAGATGGCACGGTCGCCGCTTGCCAGTCCGCTCGAGAGCAGCATAAAAACGAACCTGACCCTTTGTCCCGCCAGTGAACTCAAATCAATGTTCGCGCGGTAAAAGCGTTTGTCGTATGCCTCCTTCCACGTCCATAACGTCTTTTGGAGTCCGTTTGGCAGGATGTAGTCAATGCGGAAGGTGACGTAACAGCCCGTGGCGCCAAACTCGCAATTGACCAGCGTTTGCAGTTTATCGCCCTGTTGGACCTGAAATTCGGGATACGCGGCTTGAATGTAGCCGTTGTATTTGTTCTGCGGGACAACCAGCAAACCCGGCAGTGGATCGAACGAATCGTCCTCGAGATGAGGGTTGTTGACTTGGTAAGCGAAGCCGCGGCTGTCCCCGCTCGCGCCGGGATAAGGAAGCGGACCCGCGCCGCTTCTCCATTGCGCGTAAGGCGCGTTGGCGATGAAATCATAGATCACCGCAGTGGTCTCGACCACATGGATGTCCACCCAGAAGGCGTCGCCCGCCGAATCGCCAACGCCGAATTGAACTCCCGAAGCGTTGCTTAGTTTCCAAAGTCCCTTGTAGTGACCGGCGCGTGCAGGCGCGATCAGGTTGACGGAAATATCAACCATCTGACCGGGCGGGACAACGACCGGTAACTTCACAGATAAGGGCGCGTTCATCTGGTCGCCGCCCGCGAAGACCAGGCTGTACGATGTGGTCCACGTGCAGGCGCCGATGTTCGAAAGCCGCCAGGTCTTGGTGAACGCCGCGCCCGGCGCGAAGGATGCTCCATCCGGAGCGGTCAGATCGGATACGAATTGTGCATGATCGCAAAGGGCTGCCGCCCGCGCCCGCGGGACGGATTGCCCGAACAACATCCCCGCCAGCAGAACCATGCCCAATAAACTTCTCCAAACCATGGGAACCTCCTGAAGGATTCCCAATCCTGCCGATGGGGAATCCGTTTCCATCATTGCACAAAGCGCGGCTTTTTACATTAAAATCCGCGCCTCGCAACCTGACAATTTCGATTCAAAATTTGTTGTAGAATTGTCCCAAACCTCGATCACCCGGGAGCGCCCATGAATCTCGACGACCTCGACCGTTTCAAACAACTCGACACACTCAACATGCTGGCGGAGATTGACAACCTGCCCGATCAACTGGAGTCCGCATTTCAACTCGGCATGGAGCACGACCTTCCCGATCGGAGGGGGATAGGACAGATCGTGATCGCTGGCATGGGCGGATCCGCCATCGGCGCGGACCTGCTCGCCGCGTACTGCGCCTCCCTCTCCCCGGCGCCTGTTTCCGTTCATCGAGATTACGGAATCCCCCTCTTTGCGCGCGGCGCGGAGACGCTCGTCATCTGCTCCTCGCATTCCGGTAACACCGAAGAGACCCTGGACTCCTTCGAAGCGGCGCTCAAAGCCGATTGCCGGGTCATTGCGGTGTGCACGGGCGGCGAACTTGCGAAGCGCGCACGAGAGAATGATATTCCCGTCTGGACGTTCGATCACGCCGGGCAGCCGCGCGCCGCGGTGGGTTTCTCATTCGGGCTGCTGCTGGCGATGTTTCAACGCCTCGGATTCATCCCCGACCAGCAGGATGTCATCCGGGATGCCCTTGATGCCATGAAAAGATCGCAACAGCATTTGAAAGCGGAGGTTCCCGCCGTGAAGAATCCCGCCAAGCGGTACGCCGGTCAATTGATGGGGAGGTGGGTGACGATCATGGGTTCGGGCTTGATGGCTCCGGTGGCGCGGCGCTGGAAGACCCAGATCAACGAGATCGCCAAAGCCGCCGCGAACTTCGAGTTCCTGCCCGAAGCGGATCACAATACGCTGGCTGGCACGCTCAACCCGCCGGAGACGCTCAACGCGCATACCATGACGCTCTTCCTGCGCGCGCCCTCCGATCGTCCGCGCAACCGCCTGCGTTCGGATTTGACGCGCAAGGCATTCATGCTCGAGGGCATGAACACCGATTACGTGGACGCGCGCGGCGATACGCCTCTCGCGCATATATGGACGTTGATCCTGTTCGGCGATTACATGTCGTACTATCTTGCCATGGCTTACGGCGTTGACCCCACACCCATCAAAGCCCTGGTTGATTTCAAGCAGGCAATGGCGGAATCGAAATGAATCGCCGTGTGAAAACAATAGATCCTGTCGGAAATAAAACCAGGACGCAGAATAACGCTGACTCACGCTGATTCAGAAAAAATCTGTGTTTTCTGCATTCACACCTGCCCTTGCGGGCTCGGTGCAAGGGTCGGCATCCAAAACAAGTTCCCGGCTTCTTACTTTTTCCATTCCTTGTAGGTGATATTCAACAGGTCGTCCGCTTTGATGAGGGTGAGCAGGTCGGGCCGCCCCTCCCGGGAATACAACTTGTACAGCGCATCCTTTGCTGAGTTGACTGTTGAATTGAAATCCACGAGTTTTCCAACCAGGTCCGCCAACTCCGTCCGTCCCACGATGCGGAATGCGCGGGTCATCTCGAAGGCGATCAGGTCCGCGCTGCCATACAGCCAGCCGCTTTCCCCGCGCACATTGCGCAACTCGATCCACACATAGTGATCCTGCGTGTCCGCATCCTTTCGGTTTACGCGTTTGAGACTTTTCACCTCGACTTTGAATGACCTGCCATCCTTCCTCATCAGATAATCGTAATGCTCGTTGATATTGTCATGCCCGGATGCGGGACTGATCGTCCACCCGTGCCTGATCGCGAGCCTGGCAAATTGACCCTCCGCGCTCTGACCCAGTTCGAGCGAATCCTTTTTATCGTATTGGTTCCGTGCGTTGTTTGTGTGCATTTGAAAACTTGTCTTGCGCAGAACGTCCCGGCGGTCACAGTTGCATTGACTGTTGAAGCAGTTCGGGGGCGTTCTCGATCCGTTTCTTTGCCAGTTTGCAATATCCCTTGTCCACTTCCAGTCCGATCGCTTTTCGACCGTGCATCCCCGCGGCGATGAGGGTTGTGCCGCTCCCCATGAACGGGTCCAGCACGGTATCGTCCACGTAACTGAACATCTTTACGCAGCGCTTCGGCAGTTCGAGCGGAAACGGGGCTGGGTGACCGATCTTCTTTTTGCTTTCGCCGTTGAACGTCCAGAGTCCGTTCGTCCAGTTCATGAACTCGTCGCGGGTGATGTCCGAGACCCTGCTCCCGCTGGTCTTTTTCCAGTGTTTTTTATACAGGACAATGATCAACTCCACCGGGGCGATCACAAAGGGGGCAGAGGCGCTCATCCATGATCCCCATGCGGTCCTGCGCGAGATATTGCCTTCGTTCCAGATGATCGTGGAGTGATAGTTGAAACCGATGGTCTTCGCGATGTGCGTCAGGTCCGCGCCGACGCTTTGCTGCCCGCCCTTGTTCTTATCGAGCGGCACGTTCAGACACAATCTTCCATCCTCCCTGAGCCAGTCGCAGCACCGGCCCAGCCATTTCTCTGAGAACTCGAGGTAGGCGGCGTATGAAACGTCGTCCTTGTGGGAATTGTATTGGATGTCCACATTGTAGGGCGGGGAGGTGACGATCAGGTCAATCGAAGCCGGGGCAATGAGCGACGTGGTCAGCACGTCGTCGTTGATGATCGTGATATTGTTTGATTGATGGAATATTTTATTTTTCATTAAGTGTACCGGGAGTTGGCGGGAAACTTTTTGAGCGTAGTATACAACACTTTGCGACCCGACCTGACCATCCTTTCCACGTTGTCATTAAGTGATGTTACGCACCGTCCCGAAGGTTTAAATGACTCAACAAGCGTCTTCAGAAAAAACCTTCGGGACGTTTTGTGCAAGGCAGGTAATTATTTGGCAAGGACGACCCGATAGAACTCCTCCGCCTTCATCATATTCCCCTCGTACTCAGCCCGCGCGGCGATGATATTCTGATTCAATCCCAGCGCCTTCCGCCGTAAATCTCTGTTTTCGATCCCCTCGATGATCGCCTCTGCAATGGATCGCGGATCGGCCGCATCGAAGAGCAATCCATTTTCGTGCGGCGTGATCCATTCGCGAATGGACTCCAGGTCGCCCGCGGCGGGGAAACATCCGCAAGCCATGCCTTCGAGCAATGTGTTCGGTGTGCCGTCGTGAACGCTCGGCGATACGAGAATTTGCGCGCGGCGATATACGCCGGCGATCCGGTCTGTAGGGATCAAACCGAGCAATTCAACCGAATCTCCAATCTCCAATTCCCTGATCCACTGCGTCGCCTGCGACTCGCCTGCCATCCCTGTACAAATAAATTTCGCATTCGGGTGTTTTTTCAGCACCAGTGGAATGGCTTTGAAAAACGAATCGTTGCGGACATACGGACGCACCCCGCGCGGATTCAAAATGACCGGCTCCTCGACAGGCTTCGCAGGCGGAAAAAACACACCGCTTCGGACTCCGCCGTTGCCCGGCGCGACCAAATCAGGCTTTTCCACGCTGAAGCCCCATGCGCGCGCGAGGTGCACATCCCGATGGCAATCGGCATGTAACCCGTCAGCCACTTTCACCGTCCAGTGAGTGTAATGTCTCATCAATGGCGTGGACGGACCGTGCAGGGTGAAATCGTTGCCCCAGACGGAGACGATCAACGGGATGCCTGTGTACGCATCCGCGGCGGTCATGCCTTCGTAGGGAATCCGCATGGCGTGGATGAGATCGGGTTTTGCGTCTTCGATGAACGCGCGCAGTCTTCCCGCCGCGCGGCGGATCGTCAGCGGACCGAACCACTGCCGGATGGCGGTGCGCAGGCTCAGGGTCCGCGCGGAGGCGCCGCCCGGGTGTTGATTCCGTTTCTTTGCCGCGCTGAAGGCAACCGGGATGAATTCCAGTCGCTTGACCGGGAAATCCACGAAACCATCGAACGTGGAGGCGATATGGACTTCATCCCCGCGTTCTGCAAAATGGCGCATCCAGTTCACGGCGATGGGCGAACGCGCGTCAACGACAAATAGCAGTTTCATAAGTCGGATTATAC
>CAYQOF010000009.1:0-21501 GCA_964419035.1 uncultured Anaerolinea sp.
TACTTATGGATCGTCATTATCAAAACCAAACTGGGAATCAAAAAAGACGAAAGCAAAACGCCTTCGTCTTTCCATCTTTTCCGAATGGATGATTATCTGCTTATCTCATCCACGTAACCTGCCGCGCCGCTGCAGATCGGCGAGAGGTTCGAAGAGATATTCTCCCAGTTGAGTTCCAGCCCTTTTCCATCGGCGGCGACCAGCGCGTCTCCCAGGCAACCGGGACCCGCATTGTAGTTGACGAGCGTGAATTTCCACAAATCTTCATACGTTGCGGAAGCGCCTGCCCTGCCGCTGGTGATGTTCTCCATGAGTTGGCCTGCCTGCCCGCAGTTGGCGAGGAGCGTGTGTGCGAAAACGCCGATGCTGAAATTGGCGCGTTCCAGGTCAATACCCAGTGGGCAGGTCTCACAGACCGCGTTCACCGCCTGTACCAATGCCTGCCGCACGTATTTCTGTCGTGACTCGTCGAACTTCAGATATCCTTTGCTGCATTCCTTCGAGTCCATCACGAGCGGACAGAACTGATAAAAGAACGGGGGATTCCACAGGAAAGCGGTGTCCGCCCCGTTTTCGGTGAGTTGACCGAGCCCCACATCGTTCTTTGTGATGCCGGGCCAGAACTGGCTTTCTATGGCAAACAGGTTCTTCAACAAGTGCGCCGGCACCCCCGTGTCCTTTGCCACGTTCAGGATGATGTCGTCGAACTGGTTTTGCCACGCGTTGACGGCAGGACGGGCGGTTTCCATGCCGCAGTTATTCGCGTTGCCGTCGGGCAGTAATCCATTATCCATGCACGTGCTTGCATCCACCGCGCCGCTCTTGATCAGGCTTGCGGCGAGATAGTTGTATGGCACTTTCGAACCGAGCATTTCGCTTTGTGTGGGCGTGCTCAACCACCTGGGAGGTCCGCCAATGGGGGGCAGGGCTCCCCAATTTGCCACACAACTTGCAATGGGAACGCCTGTCCATTGCCTGCTCAACACATCCACATACCAGTAATTGCGATCCGGGTCGCCTCCGCTGGTGACGGCAACACGGATTTGCGCGTCGAAGATTTCACTGCTGTCGCCGTAATTTGAATATGCCCAGAATTGGAGCGTGAAGATATCCTCGCCCGTGACGGGGAGTTTCAAACGACAGACCGCGCCGCAATTAAATGGCTGTGTCTCATACAGCCCTTCGATACCGGTGATCGTGTATCCGGGCAGCGGCTCGAAGCCGGTAAGCACCAGGATTGGCTCGAATTCGCATATGCTTGTGGAAGATGTGTAAACGGGATTGCAGTTTTCCAGCGCCACCTGCACGGTGGGCGTAGGCAGTTTTTGGGAAACATTTTTCTGCGCGGGCTTGCTTCCCACAAGCACTACAAAAAAACCGTCGCAAAGTTTGAGGTTTGTTTCGAGGCAAGGTCCCTGTTCCACCCACTCGTCGTAAATCTCCTCGCCGCAGTCCACGTACACGTCCCCCGGCGTGGGCAAGCCCTCGTGGTCCACCTCGATCTCGCATACGGGTTCCGTGTCCCCCCATTCGATCATCCACCAATAGTATTTGGTGTACTCCACGGTGATGACGGAAAATCTGTCGGGGCCGGGAGGCTGTTGGGAGGGCGCGGCAACCCCTCGTGAGGAGGACGCGAATGCGCCTCCCGCGACGACCAGGAGGATGCCCAGCATCCTGAGCCAATTCCTCCACCGAATCCGATTCCCGTCATCCAGTCGCATGAAACAGAGTCCGCTCACATTATAGCGGACTCTGTTTGAGTTGAGGTTAATTTGCACGACCAGTTTGTTACATATTGGCTATTTCCGCGTCTTTGCGGATCCAGCCGGTTTTTTTCCGGTTCGTTTCGCGGAACCTGCTTCGGACATTTCGGATTTGTCCATGTCCTCGAGCATGGACAGATCCTGGTTCAGGTTGCGGTTGCGGATATAGAGACTGAGCACATACAATGCCATTACGATGAATGTGATCGAATAGCCGAGGACCATATATCGTGAAGTATCGGGGATGGATTCTTGAAGGAACATACTGCCTCCTGTGACGGTTCAGTTCGTGAGTTTCAGTTTGAGCTGCTCGACCTGGTTCTGCAGATTGCCGAGGCGGATGCGGTTCCAGAACAGGTCTATGAAGATGACCGTGAACGCGAAGAGCGCGAAGAAGAAAGCCACGCGCATGTCGGCGGTCATGGCGAACGCCCCGGCTGCCTCCGGGTTGGAGGTGCCGCCGATCACCACCGGATGAAGCGTGCGGTCTATCCAGCGGATGGACATGAAGGTGATGGGAACGCTCACCGCCGCGACCAGGGCGTAGACCGCTCCGAAGCGCGCCCGCCGCTCGGGATCGTCAATCCCCTGGCGGAGCATGAAGTAGGCGATGTAGATCAGTTCGGTAATGGCGGCGGTCGTCAGGCGCGGTTCCCATTTCCACCAGGTGTTCCAGGCGGGGCGCGCCCAGACGGAACCCAGCACGATGGCAAGGAAGAAGAACACCACGCTGATCTCGATCGCCGCCACTTCGACGCGATCCCATTTCAGGTTTTGGGTGCGCAGATAGATGACCGCGGGGATGATGGCGGCAATGAATCCCAGCATGCCCACCCAGGCTGTGGCAACGTGAACGTAGAATACGCGCTGGACGGCTCCCATGGACGCCTCCGTTGGAGCCCAGAAGAGGGCAAGATAGACGGCTGTCCCGAACAGGATAAGGGATGCTCCATCGAGAACTTTCAATGCTACAGGTTTTGCTTGCATAGTAACTCCTTTCAATAATAAGGTCATTCTTCCACAACGTAATCGAACAACATGTACGCCACGGCAATAAAAATGATATTGTAGGCGATGAGCATGTTGATCCAGGGCGTGATCTCGCTCGATTCCGCGCCGGTCAATATGCCGTTGCTGGCTTGCACGGCGGCAATCACCACCGGGATCACCACCGGGAAGAGCAGAATGGGGAGCAGGATATCCCGCGTCCGCGTTTGTACGGACATGGCGGAGAGCAGTGTGCCGACGGCGACGTAACCGATTGAGCCGAGCAGGATCACAGCCAGCAGGCCGGGTATGAGCAGGTTCGTATTGTAAAGAATGCTGTAGACCGGCAGGACGATGATCTCCACGATCAGCATGAACGCAAGGTTGCTGATGGCTTTGCCGAAGTATATCGCCGAGCGATCCACCGGCGCAAGCAGCAGACCGTCCAGACAGCCGCGATCCTTTTCGATAGCCATGGAGCGGTTGAGACCAAGCGTCCCTGCGAAGGCGAAGGTTGCCCAGAGCACACCCGCAGTCACCGACCGACGCGTCCGGATATCCAGGTCGAGGGCGAAGTTGAAGATGAGAATGATGAGCAGCGAAAAGACCAGCATCGCGGAGAAGAGTTCGCGCGAACGAAATTCCGCCTGGAGATCCTTCCAAACGACGGCAAGTACCGCTTTGATGAAACTGCCTGCCGGACGACTGCCTTCGGCGCGCTCGAGGATTTGTGATTCAGGGTTGGCGGTCTTGGGTTGCGTTGCCATGTCAGTCCGCCAATGCCTGTTTGTAGAATGACAGCAGGTTGCTTCTTCGCAATTGTTTGTGGGTGGAAGACGCCGTGATCACGCCGCGCGAGAGGATGTCGAAGCGCGTCGCCAAGTCTTCGGCGCGCGCCAGGTCGTGCGAGGTCATCACCACGGTGCGTCCCTGCGAGGCGACCGTCTTCAGCACATCGTCGAGCATGGACGAGGCGTCCTGGTCCAGGCCGGTGTACGGTTCATCGAAGAGCATCACGTCCGGGTCATGCAGGACGGCGCGCCCGATGGCGAGTCTTTGCTGCATGCCGCGCGAATAGGTGCGGACGAGGTCGCGCCTGCGATTCTCGAGACCGACCATTTCCAAGACTTCGGTAATTCGTAATTCGTAATTGGCAATGCCATACATGCGCGCGTAGAAGTGCAGGTTTTCATCGGCAGTGAGGTCACCGTAAAGCAAAGGCAGGTGCGAGACCACGCCAAGCCTGGCGCGCACCTGCGCGGCTTCGCGTGGAAGTTTGTAACCGGCAATGTTCACTTCGCCCAGCGTGGGACGAGACAACGATGCCAGGATGCGCAGGAAGGTCGTCTTGCCCGCGCCGTTGGGACCGAGCAATGCGACGAACTCACCCGGCTGGACGTCGAAATCCACGCCGCGCAGGACGGTCTTGAGACCGAAGCGTTTGACGAGTTTTTTGACAGTGATCATGCGAGTCTTTTGCCCTGAGCGGAACGACAAGTGCTTGTGGAGAAGTGAAGTCGAAGGACGCGGGTCACACCATTTCCTTCAGTTCTTCCTTCAACTCCGCGCGGCGTTTCTGGTATGCCTCGTCCGAAATCTTCTTGGCGCGGTGCAGGTCGTCGAGCGCGATGATCGCATCCATCACATCCTCGGCGGATTCGAATTCGTTCTCCTCTTCCTCGTCCTCCTCGTCCCGCGCGGGACTGCGGTCGCGCAGGTACATCCATGCTCCGGCAAGGATGAGAACAATACCCAAAACGCCCGCGCCGATCAGCAGTGTGCTGGGTGTTGAGGGGACCGTTGCCGACGGATTGGAGACCTTCGGAGAACCCGACACAGTGAATGTAACCGAATCGCCCGCCTTCAAATGGCTCGCCAGATACGATTGATACACATCGCCCTGAATGGTCTGGGGGCTGTCCTTTTCCAGTTGATCGCCTTTCAATTCCATGCCGTCCGGCACGAAGATACGGATCATGGTCACGGGCAAAACGAGAGGCTGTGTGAAGATTGTGTCTTTCTCCCTCGGGAGGGATGCAAAGGCAAGGATGCCATACGGCGTTTCATTGGGGGGCATGGCAAAGCCTCCATCCAACCCGAGGAAGGGCGCGCTGTCCTGCATGGCTTCATACCCAATGCCCTGTGAGTTCACGGGGAATTTCAGGAATGGGATCTCCTGCGTCCCCATCGAAACCGTCACGATGGTTTCGCTCGGGTTGCGGAAGGTATATAACGCCAGCACTTCATAGACGCCTTCCTGGCTCGCGTCGAAAAAGACGCTCAATTCGTCAACGACCAGGATGGAATGATCCGACGACACATCATACAACTTGAGGGGCGGCAGGCTGATCTGGCTCTGTCCGTTCCTGACGATGGCAAACTCGGATTTTTGCGCGACGCCCTCGAATGCCACTTCGGCGACGAAGATTCGATTCTCGGGCATTTCCACATCTGCGAACACAAACGATCCATCGGCATCAATTTGACCGCTCAGGTTCAATACTTCCTGCGGACCCGCGTTTGGGTTTTGGAAATCGTGTTCGTACCCATACAAGGTGACGGTAAGATCGGACGGCAGAGCCGCGCCCGTTTTATTTTCGATGGAGCCGCTGATGTTTCCGACGCCCTCCCTGACGATGGGAGTCGCTTCAGCCTCAGCCGGAGCCTGTTCTGAGCCTGCGATTGGCGTCCCCTCGGCTGACGGCGTTCCCGCGTCCGCCGCGACGGGAGTCTGGGTAACGGGGGCAGTTTCGGGCCTGGCAAGCGCCGCGGTGTCGAACGATAGCGTCCGCAGGTACGCGGCGACCGTCCACATTTCCTCATCCGATAGATCTTCCCCGAATGCCCTGATCTCGTTGTTTCCAAGCCTGACGATGCGCGCCAGTTCCACCGCGCTCAACGCGGACATTTTCGCCTGGTCTTTGAAAAAACCGGTCGAACAATCCGCGCAGTTCTTCTCGAAGATGGCTTTACCCCTTTGGATCTCATCTTCGCTGGTGTGCAGGGTCATCACATAAGCAACCACATCCCAGCGTTCCTGGTCGGTGAGGCTGGCAAAGGGCGGCATGAAACGTTCGAGGTTGCCGCGCGTGACGATCGTGTACCATTGTGCCGGGGTTTTGGAGCGCGCGATCTCGGGAAGCGCGAAGGCTGGCACCGTGACTTGTAACTGGATGCCCTGGGGTCCGTCGCCCAGCCCTGTTTCGCCATGACATGCCGCGCATTTTTCGACGTAGATCGCCGCGCCGTTCTGAACGTTCGGCGCGCCTGGCGGCACAAGCGCAAGCGTCGGCACGGGCGTTGGCGGAACGTAGCCCGGAGGCGGAGTCACATCCTGTGCGAGGGTGAAGTTGCATGCTGAAAGGAGAAGCGTTGCAATTGCAAGTGGAACGATAAGACGTAATTTCATGAATCTTTCCGTTTTATGATGATCGTAATTGATGATCGCCAATCACGTCAGCGATTTTCCGCACGAGGGGCAGAACCTGTCCGATGTCACCACAGGTTTGCCGCATTTCGGGCAGAAACCTGCGGATTTTTCCCTGCGCTCTTTGCGGCGCGCGATGATCATGGATTCGAGACCGTCATCTGTGACATCAACTGTCGCCAGGGAGGGGTCCGCGCGCCGCGCGGCGATGGCTTGCTCGATGCGATCCTCGGCGCTTTGCGAAGGCGCAGGACTGCGTCCATTGAACCTCCGTTCGCGCCGTTTCCTCGAGTCCTCGTGGTGGAATTCAGCCGGGACCTCGTCGAGCCTTTTTAAAATATCCGCGCCCCTTTGCAACAGGTGCGCGCGTTGCGCGGGGTAATCCTCTTCGGGGATCTTCCCGAGTTTGAAATCGAAATCGAGTTCCTGCAGGGAGTTGATCACGCGGTCGCGTTCCGCCATGAGCGCGGAGACTTCGTGCTCCTCCTGCGTCGCGAGGCTCGAGCGTCTTTCAAGAAATGGAGCATACAGGTACAGACCGACGAGAATGATGACCCCAAGAGTGAGCAGTAAAGCGGCAATTTCCATGAAAGTATCTCTCTATTTTTCGAGCATGGGATCAAGAATGTCCCGGATTTGCTGGATGGATGTGAACGGACCGACCTTTACGTGTTGCAGCACGCCGTCACGGTCAACGAAATAGGTCTCCGGCACGCCCTTGATGCGGAAATATTGCGAAATGCGCGTGCCGAGATCGGGCCCGTTGGGATATGTAATATTGAATTTTTTCAGGTACACGCGCGCGTTGGGTTCGGTATCCGTCCAGCCTATGCCGAGGAAGACCACCTCGCCGCTGGGCGCGTATTCCTCCCAGGCTTTTTGAAGATCGAGGGCTTCCTGTTCGCAGGGTTTGCACCACGAAGCCCAGAAGTTGATGACGACCACCTTGCCGCGCAGGTCTTCAAGATGTATTACATTTTTTCCATCCAGTTCATAACCGCTGTATAAGGACAGTTGGAAGTTGTTGATCCTATGTCCCGGCTGCACAGTGCCTTGTTGCGCGCGGTTGAGTCCCATGGCGACGATGACAAGCAAGCCCACCAGGAACACCCAGACGATGACCTGCGCCCAAAGGGGCACATTGCGGCGCGCAGGGGCGAAGGTTGTTGATTCGGTCATGTAAGGATTCTCCGGGAATTACTTCTGTTTCTTTAGTTCCTCTTCCAGTCTCGCGATATAAGGATCCTGGTTGGCCTCCGCCTCCGGCTCATCCGCGTCTGCCTCCGCCATGGACGGCTTTAGCCACATCTGAAAGCCTCTCAGGAGCATGAACGCGCCCAAAAGGATGGCAACCGCCGGGACGAGATACGTTGCCAGCCGGTTCGGCGGTTCGGCGGAGGCGCGCGCCCCGTAGGTGTCCACGAAATATTGGATGATCTCCTCGTCGCTTTTGCCCTCCGACAGTTGCTGGCGGATCAACTCGCGCCATTGACGGCAGGCTTCCGTGCCGCAATGATCCAGCGGCGTATTCTCGCACACGGGACAATACAACTGCTTCGCGATGCGGTTCACCTCATCGTCGGTGGGGGTGGAGTCCTGTGCAAACGCCGTTGTCACGGAACCAAGGGCGATGAAAAGCAGTAGTACTGCGTGGGATACATCACGTAAAATACTCTTCGACATTTCAACCTGTTTACCTGTGTACTTGCATACCTTGTGCGCCTGTTTGCATTAATCCGCCGCGCTGGTCTGACGTGCGCGTTTGCCTGCCTGCTCGGTCGCGTATTCGGGGTCCTTGTCGGGCCACGCGGCGATGACCACACCGACGAGGAACAGCACGCTGCCAAACCATAACCAGTTGACGAGCGGGTTGACGTATACCTTGAAGGTCGCGCCGGCCGCCGTGGCCGGTTCCCAGTCCACGAGCAGAATGTAGAGATCATCCCTGATCGTGGAACGGTTGCCGGGAATGGTCATGTTCTGGTCCGAGTCGTAGTAAAAGTCAATGCGCGGCGCAAGTTGACCGATGTAAGTCCCGTTCTCGTACACGTCCAGAACCGCGCGGCGATAGTTCACGCCCTGCTCCAGGACGTCCCATTGCGCGATTTCCTTGTATTCGAGTTCGTAGTTGGCGATGGAAATGGTTTCACCCTGCGCCAGCGTGCCTTGCGTCTCGACCTGGAAGAGTTCGATGCCGAGGATGCCGATCGCCATCAGCATCATGCTGAGGTGGATGATGTATCCGCCGTAACGGCGGCGGTTGCGACCGGTCAGGTTCCAGAAGGCGGTGAAAATATTCTCACCCTGACTTCTCTGACGCGCGTAGGCGCCGCGCCAGTATTCGTAGACCGTCACCAGGATGACGAGGGCAACGAGGAAGAAGCCGATCAGGGCGATGATGTTCTGTGTGTATGTTGCAAAGAGGATTGCCGTTATAACGACCGCGCCGACCGCCGGTTTCCAAATCGCTTTTCCGAGGGTCTTCACCGTCGAGTGGCCCCACGCAGAAAGCGGGGCAATGCCCATCAACAACATCAGGGTCGCGAAGAGAGGCGAGACCGCACGTTCATAGAAGGGCGGACCGACCGTCACTTTCTGCCCGGTAAACAGTTCCGAGATCAATGGATAGATCACGCCCCAGAAGCACACGATCAGAACGCTGATGAACAGCAGGTTGTTGAGCAGGAACAGGGCTTCGCGCGAGAGCATCGAAGTCATCTGCGTCTCGGACTTAAGGATTCCCCAGCGATGGATGAGTAATGCCACCGAAGTAATGAGGGTGACTCCAATGAAGGCGAAGAACAATGGACCGATAGCGCTTTGGGCAAAGGAGTGGACCGAGGAGAGCACGCCGGAACGCGTGAGGAATGTGCCAAAGATGACGAGATCGTACGTCAGGATGATGAGCAGCATGTTCCAGTGCTTCATCATGCCGCGCTTTTCCTGGATCATGACGGAGTGCAGGAAGGCGGTACTGGTCAGCCAGGGCATGAACGCCGCGATCTCAACCGGGTCCCAGCCCCAGTAGCCGCCCCATCCCAGCACGTCATACGCCCAGCGTCCGCCGAGGACGAGACCGAAGGAGAGGAAGAGCCAAGCCCACAACGTCCAGCGGCGGGTGAGGCGGATCCAGCGGTCGTCTGTGCGCCCCGTGATCAGCGCCGCCAGGGCGAACGCATACGGGATGACGAAGGAGACGAAGCCGAGATAAAGCATCGGGGGATGGATGATCATGCCCGGGTGGCGAAGAAGCGGGTTGAGTCCGCGTCCATCCTGAGGCGTGAAGAGGATCCCGTTTTCCGGGCGGATCGTGTACGGGTTTACTCCATCGAAAGTCTGGAAGAATCTGGCGAACGGATTCTCGAAGAAGACATTCAACATGAGGAAGAATGCCATCGTGAAGCCGGTGACGACGAGCACCCAGGGGAGGAATTCCCGGTCGCGGTCCCATTTGCGCAGGGTGGCGAGCGAGGTGAATGCGGCCATCAGCCACGACCAGAAGAGAAGCGAGCCAGCCTGCCCGCCCCACCACGCGGTCACTTTGAGGTAGGTGGGCATCGAGCGGCTGGTCACTTCGTAAACGAATTGAACCTCGTAGTGGTCGTTGACCAGAAGATAAATAAGGACGCCGGAGGTCAGTGTGAGCAGGGGCCAGGTGAGCAGCATGGCGCGGCGCGCGCTTTCCACCAGCGCGGCTGACTTTTTGAATTCCCCGTAGACTGCGGCAATGACGCTGTAGAGCGTCACTAAAAATGTTACAACTAAAACGCCGTATCCAAAATCAGCGATCATCGAATCTCCTTCATTAAAAAACCTAAAGGTCTTCGCGAAGCAGACCTTTAAGACCTTTAGGGTTGGTTATTCATGCCCACTTGTTCAGGCACCGCCTCTTCGTATCGGGTTGGACATTTGAGCAGGAGCTCATCGGCGTGGAAGACTCCATCCTCGCCGAGACGACCGGTGACGATTGCCTGCGCCTCGTGACGGAGCAGATCGGGCTTGGGTCCCACGTAGACGATCTTGACGCGCGAACGGGTGGGATCGTTCACCGCCAGGTGCAGGGCTTTCGCGAGACCGCCTTCGGTCGCGAGTTCGGCGTTGCTGCCAGAGACGTGCGCCACTTCGAAGCTGAGCGTCAGGGTTTGCGGGTCATACTGGATCGTATCGCCGATCACCGCGCCCGAAACGCGCAGGTTCTTGTCTATAACGCCTGCGCCTTTCTCGTTGAGTTCGTCAACGGTTAGAAAGAATTCCGAGTTCGAGACGGTGGAAGTCCAGATCAAAAAGACGACCGCTCCCAATATGAACATACCGCCGATCATGAATTTGTTGATTCGCATGAATTGCCTCCAATGCATCCTGACATGAGTATCGTACTTTTTCGTCGCGGTTTCATTTTACATGAGGAGATTAAGGTTTACTGAGAAGTGGTCAAGATGAATGTCACAAAACTTCCCCAACTTTATCATATTTCTGGGATGGAATCGCTTCCCTGTCGGTTTTCGGGCTTGCGCTCCAATCCTTTCTCACCATCACACGTATTCCATGATTTTATTCACTATCAAGGGGTGACACTGTCTCGTACAATTGGGGCGTTTGACCCACGCCCGAAAAGTGGGTATTTTGATTGTATAATTCAAAAATTATTCAGCCCATGGTCTTCAGGAGAGTGTAATGAGCAAATGGATACAGGTCGGCCGGTTGCAGATCGGGTTGGCGGGTCTTGCGCTGGGAATATTTCTCCTCCTCGTCGCAACGACCTTTGCGAACGCGTCGGTTGCCGCGGCACCCCACCCTCAGGATACTAAACCATCGGACGAAACCTGCCTCTTCTGTCACCAACAGGAAGGCATGACGGCTCAAATCGGGGGACAACCGCTTCCGTTGACGATCAATCCGGAACAATTTTCCGCATCCGTGCACGGGACGGAAGCGATCCGATGCGTGGATTGCCACTCGGATATCACCACCTTCCCGCATCCCGAAGTGACAGCCGGCAGTCCGCGTGATTTTTCGCTCAAGTTGTATCCCATGTGCCAGCAATGTCATATCGAACAATACAACAATGCGTTGGACAGCATCCATCAGCGGGCGTTGGCGGCAGGGAATACAAATGCCGCCGTCTGCACGGACTGTCACGACCCGCACACGCAGACGCGGCTCACGAACAAAGACACGGGCGAACTGCTGCTGGGCGCGCGCTACCACATCCCGCAGACCTGCGCCCAATGCCATAGCACGATCTTCGAAGCCTATCGCGAGAGCGTCCACGGCGCGGCGTTGATCGAGGAGGGAAATCAATACGTGCCGACTTGCATTGACTGCCACGGTGTTCACAACATCCCGGATCCCACCGCCAACACTTTCCACAACAGCATCCCGTACCTGTGCGCTGAATGTCATACCAATGAAACTCTGATGGGTCAATTCGGTATTTCGACCAACGTGTTGGACACTTATGTAGCAGACTTCCACGGCACGACGGTGAAATTGTTCGAGGAGACTTTTCCCGACCAGCCCACGAACAAAGCCGTCTGCACCGACTGTCACGGCCATCACGATATCCTCAAAGTGGATGATCCCAACGCAGGCATTGCCTTGCAGGGCAACCTGCTCGTCAAGTGCCAGCAATGTCATCCCGATGCAACGACCGAAACCTTCACCGCTTCGTGGATGAGCCATTACGATCCCAGCCCGGATGCCTTCCCGATCGTGTATTACGTCAACCTGTTCTATAGGATCTTCATCCCCGCCGTACTGGGAGGCATGACCCTGTACGTGCTGACCGACATCTATCGCCGATTCATTGCGCCTCGGATGCGCGTGAAAGGAGCATCGCGCAAATGAGCGACAAGAAGACCGCCCCCCGCACCTACGAGCGTTTCCCGCTCGCGCGCCGCATCGAACACATAGTCATGCTGCTCTCGTTTTCCACGCTGGCGTTGACCGGTCTGCCGCAGAAATTTGCGACTGCGGCGATCTCCATTTCCATCGTCAATTTCCTCGGCGGCATCGAAACCCTGCGCATCATCCATCGCGTCGCCGCCATTGTTATGATGCTCGGCACCGCCTGGCACATCCTTGTCTTTGGCTACCTATCCTATGTGCGGCGGGTGCGCCTGAGCATGCTGCCCAGCCTGCAGGACGTGAAGGATGGCTGGCAGGCGCTGATGTATAACATCGGTCTCTCCAAGACCTACCCCCAGATGGGACGTTACACCTTCGAGGAGAAGATGGAGTACTGGGCGTTCGTGTGGGGCGCCATCATCATGGGCGCGACCGGCTTCATGATGTGGAATCCGATCACCACCGTCAGGCTCCTGCCCGGTGAAATCATTCCCGCCGCAAAAGCCGCGCATGGCGGTGAGGCGGTGCTTGCCGTCCTCGCCATCATCATCTGGCACTTTTACGGCGTCCACATCAAAAATCTCAATAAATCCATGTTCACAGGGCGCATGACCGAGGAGGAAATGCTCCACGAACATCCCCTCGAACTGGCGGACATCAAGGCGGGCATTGCAGATCCTCCCCTCGACCCGGTCGCGCTTCGTAAACGCCAGAGAACTTATCTTCCATTCGCCGCCATATTGACGATCTTCATGCTCGGCGGCGTCTATGGATTTGTCAACGCGGAACAGACTGCCATTACAACCACCGAAAGACAGATCCCTACAGTGCAGGTATTCGTTCCGTGGACGCCGACTCCCGCGCCGACCCAAACTCCAACTCCCGAACCGATGAACACCCCACTTCCGACCCAGCCGGGAACTGAATCCACACCACCAGCCTCCGATTCAGCCCCAACCTGGGATGGCTCGATCGGGGCATTGCTCCAAGCCAAATGCGGAACATGTCACGGGGTGGAGGTAATGGGCGGCTTGAACCTCTCGACCTATGCAGACACAATGAAAGGAGGGGCTCTGGGCGCGGCCGTCCTCCCCGGTGACGCTGAGAACAGCCTGCTCGTCACCCTGCAACAGGCGGGTGGACATCCTGCCCAATTTACGCCCGAAGAGATCCAGCAGGTCATTGATTGGATCAACGCCGGCGCGCTCGAAAAGTAAAAACAAAACAGACCCCAAAGGTTTCCCCAAACCTTTAGGGTCTTTGAATAGGAGAAGGCATGAGAAAATTCAGGGAACGTCTTGCGAGACTCTTCTTCCCCGCGCCCGGCTCGCCGCGTTGGATGCTGATATTGCCTTATGCCATGCTTGGCGTATTGACGCTCTTATTGATCACCGGCGGCGTATATGGATGGGAATATTCGAATTCGCCGGAGTTTTGCGGAACAGCCTGCCACACCATGCCCCCGCAGGATACCGCCTACAAACTATCCCCCCATGCGAATGTCACCTGTGAGGAATGCCACATTGGGCGCGCCTCCTTCTTCGATCTACTCTCTCGCAAATCCCAGGGACTCCATGAACTGTATTACATGGTGTTCAACCTCTACGAATACCCGATCCGCGCCAAGGCGCTGCGTCCCGCGCGTGACACCTGCGAGACCTGCCACCTGCCCGAGACATTCTCCGATGACAGCCTGCGCGTGCTGTCCCGTTTCAAGAACGATCGGAACAATACCAGAGAGGACATCTATTTGATCATGAAAACCGGCGGCGGCGCAAAACGCGAAGGACTCGGACGCGGCATCCATTGGCACATCGTCAACCGCGTGGAATATTACGCGACCGACCCGCTGGATCAGAATATTCCCTATGTCCGGGTCTATAACGACGACGGCAGCATCACCGAATACGTGGATGTCGAATCAGATTTCGACGTTTCGACCATGGACGAGAGCCGCCTCAAACCCATGGATTGCATCACCTGCCATAACCGCGTCACGCACGAATTCACGCTCCCGGAAGAATCAGTGGACACCGCCATGGCGCGCGGGCTGATTGATCCTGATGTCCCGTTCATCCACCAGAACGCGGTGGATGTCCTCTTCAAAAAATACGAATCGCGCGAGGATGCCTTTGACGCGTTCGACGAACTGGGCGAATCCTACAAGACCACGGACTATTATGCGGGCAACAGCGAAAAGATCGCATCCGCCGTGCAGGCATTGAAGGATATTTATGACCGGACGGTCTTCCATGACCAGGAAGTGGACTGGGCGACACACCCGAACAACCTGGGGCATGTAAAGTCGCCGGGTTGTTTCCGCTGTCATGGCGGGAAACATCTCAATGCCGAGAACGAGGCGGTGCGGCTCGAGTGCAATGTCTGTCACTCGATTCCCATCGTTGCCAGCGCGGACGATTTTCTCGTCCGCATGGAGATCAGCCGCGGACCCGAACCGGAGTCGCATTTGAACCCGAACTGGATCAGCCTGCATAATCAGGCGTTCGGCGCATCCTGTTCCGCGTGCCATACAATGGACGATCCCGGCGGCACCAGCAACACCTCCTTCTGCTCGAACTCAGCCTGTCACGGAAGTGTCTATCCCTTCGCCGGTTTCGATGCGCCCACACTGCGCGAGATCCTGAAGGATCAACTGCCCCCGCCCGAACCGGTCACCGAGGTTCCCATCCTGGTCGGCGCGCCGACTTTCAACAATTACGTTGGTCCACTTCTAGCCATTAAATGCGGAAACTGCCACGGAGAACTGGCAAGTGGCGGGCTGAATTTAATGACCTACCCCGATTTGATGCGCGGCGGTTCGACGGGTCCTGCGGTCGTTCCGGGGAACTCTGCGAACAGCATCCTCTTCCAGATCCAGAGTGAAGGCGGGCACTTTGCCAACCTGGTCTCCGACGAACTGGCAATCGTCAAACAATGGATTGACGCGGGCGCGCCGGAAAAGTAAGCGCTTGTAATTCCCCAATTCGACTCAAAACTGTCCGGCAGGTTTCTGCTGGACAGTTTGCTGTCTGGCGCAGCATCCGCCGCTGATGGCGATGACGAAATGCACTTCGCTGTTTTCGCTCAACTTCTCACGCATCTTCAAATGGGACACCTGTCCATCCACCATCACCGAAATATTCGGGCGGATTTTATCCCCCTCGCACAGTCTCTCCTTGATGCCGGGAAACTCCGCTTCGAGTGACTGGATCGCCTCACGCACGATGGAGGCTGATACAACAACCGAGGCTTTTCCTCGCGTCAGGCCGCGGAGGGGAGTGGGGATGAAGAGTGTGGGCATGATTTTGTAGTGCGACATTCATGTCGCTTTTTTAGGGCAGAGCGACATGAATGTCGCGTTACGATGCCTGAGGTCGCGGAGGAGAGTGGGGATGAAGAGGGTGGACAATTTCATCCGCCAATCTCCACTAATTTTCGCCAGCCTTTGGTATTACAGCGCAAGGTTGATTATTGTGATGGTGTCCCGTCCACGAATTCTCACGAATACACGAATTTGAATGCCCCTATTCGCGTATTCGTGGCTTTATTCGTGGACGGTTTGGGCGAAATACGACCCATGTTCCCGACTCTGTGTTGTAATGTTAGTGCATTCGCCGGGGTTGGCGAGGATTAGTGGAATATCTTCCTGCATGAATTATTTCTCCAACCCCTTCACCACCCTCGCCGGTGACATCGGCAACTCCGTCATCCTCACGCCAATTGCATTATGAATCGCGTTTGCGATCGCGGCGGGCGGCGGGACGATCGGCACTTCGCCCACGCCTCTTGCTCCGTAGGGGTGACCGGGATTCGGAACTTCGATGAGGATCGTATCAATCATCGGCAAATCCAACGCGACGGGCATACGGTAATCGAGCAGGCTGGCGTTGAGCAACCTGCCCTGTTCATCATAAATATACTCCTCGTTCAGCGCCCAGCCAATACCTTGAGCAACGCCCCCCTGGATTTGACTCTCGACATACGCGGGATAGATCGCTTTGCCGACATCTTGAACAGCGGTGTAACGTAATATCTGAACTTTGCCTGTATCAGGATCAACTTCCACGTCCACGATGTGAGCCGCAAAACCGGGACCGTATCCCTTCGGTTGGACAGCCGCGCTCGCCACGACGGGTCCGCCTGTTTCATCGAGTTTTTCAGCGAGTTCTTTGAAGGTCAACTTCTTATCGCCCGATGAAAAGACTCCGCTTTCAAATTGCACTTTGTCCTTTTCCACTTCCCAAAGGATGGCGGCGCGCTCCTTCAACTTCTCTATCAATCCATTCGCTGTTTCATAGACCGCCCAACCTGTTGCAAACGTGGTGCGGCTTCCGTACGTCCCTTCGGTATAGCCGATCGAGTCGGTATCCCCAACAACGGGACGAACGTCCTCGGCAGGGATCCCCAGCGTCTCCGCGAGTTGCATGGCGAGCGAGGTGCGCGTCCCGCCGATGTCCACCGAGCCTTCGAGCAGGCTCACAGTCCCGTCGTTGTTCACGCTGGCAGACGCGGAGGATTTTCCGCCATAGTTGAACCAAAAGCCGGTCGCAACGCCGCGCCCGCGATTCGGTCCGGCAAGAGGCGATTTGTAATGCTCGGATTCTTTCGCGGCTTGGAGAGTCTCCAGGTAACCGATGCGCTTGAAAACAGTGCCATCCACGCGGCGGTCGCCTTCCTTTGAGCCGTTGATGAGTCGAAATTCGATCGGGTCCATCCCAAGTTTTTCGGCGAGTTCGTCAATGACCGTTTCCGCGGCGAAGGCAGCGTTTGTCCCGCCGGGCGCGCGATATGCGGCAGTGCGCGGCTTGTTGACCACGACATCGTATCCCTCGATGACGCCGTTCTCGATGCGATACGGCGCAAGGATCACGCCCATGCCCGCGCCGACCGGCGAGCCCGGATACGCGCCCGCTTCGTAAATGAGCAGAGCCTCGGCGGCGGTGATCTTTCCATCCGCGTCCGCGCCGATCTTGATCCTGATGTATGAACCCGATGTCGGTCCTGTGGATGTCAACACTTCACTGCGATCCATCGTCAACTTGACCGGACGATATCCGCTTTTGCGCGAGAGCAGGACGGCAAGCGGTTCGAGATATACGCCGATCTTGCCGCCAAAGCCGTCGCCGATCTCCATCGGGATCACACGAATATTCGAGATCGGAATCTCAAGGATCTCCGCCACCTGTTCGCGCACGCCAAATGAGCCCTGCGTACTGCACCAGATCGTGATCTGCCCATCGGGGTTGTATTGCGCCGTGCCGTTCTGCGGCTCGATGTATCCCTGATGCACCATCTTCGTGACGAACTCGCGCTCGACGATGAACTTCGCTTCCTTGAATCCCTTTTCGACGTCGCCGCACGCATCCTTGTAATGCCCGGCAATGTTGGTGGGCGTCTCGCCCTTTTTGCCGAACTCATCCGTGCGCAGGTCATCGAGCAAAATGGGACTTCCTGACTCCATTGCTTTTCTCACATCCATGACGGGAGTCAACACCTCATACTCGACCCTGATCAAGTCCAACGCTTCTTTCGCGACGTGGAGGCTGGTCGCTGAAACTGACGCCACCGCGTGCCCGAAATAGAGGACCTTGTCGCGCGCCAGGATGTTGTTGCTTTGATAACGGCGGTTGATCACGCCTTCACCGAGTTCAACGATCCTGCTTTCCAGATCAGGCAAATCCTTTGCTGTGACGACCGCATGGACGCCGTGCAGTTTTTCCGCTTCGCTCGTATCAATCGAAAGAATCTTCGCGTGCGCGTGCGGACTACGCAACACCGCACCATATAACATGCCAGGCAGGCGGATGTCCGCACCGAACGCCGCTCGCCCCGTGACCTTGTCCACGCCGTCATGCCTCAGCGGGGAGGTGCCGATGACTTTGTATTCGTTTGGTTTGTCTAAAGTTGCCATGTGTTGCTCCTCATGCCAGGAGGGTGCGTCGCACCTTCATGGTCAAGATGAATCCTCAGTGGAGATGAGTTTCATTCATTGGACTCGTCCACCCATGTGGTGCGGCGCACTCATACATCTGCCGCATCCAGCACGGCTTTCACGATTCGATCATACCCCGTGCAGCGACACAAATTCCCTGCCAGCCATTCACGGACTTCATGTTCACTCGGGTCCGGGTTCTGGTCGAGCAATGCCTTGCCCGCAACAATAAAGCCTGGGGTGCAGTATCCGCATTGCAGGGCGGCGTGTTCGATGAATTTTTGCTGCAAGGGATGAAGCCCTTCAGGGTTTGCAATCCCTTCGATTGTCACCACAGAACGTCCCTGAATCTCGACAGCCAGCACAAGACACGAATTGACCAACAAGCCGTCGAGAATCACGTTGCATGCTCCGCAGTTGCCGTTGTTGCATCCCTCCTTTGCGCCCGTGAATCCGAGGGTCTCGCGCAAAACTTCGAGCAGACTCTGTCTTGGCTCGCACAGGAATTCGGTCTCCTCGCCGTTGATGATGGCTGTGACGTGAGTTTTACTGGGCATATTTTCCTCCCGCGCGCTGGATGGCTTTATCGAGCGCGCGTACCGTTAATACCGCGCATAGATGTTTGCGATGTTCGGCTGTGCCGCGTAAATCTGTGATTGGTTTTGCAATCGCCTGTGCGATACGCGCCGCTTCTTTGACATTCTCGCGCGAGATCTCCTTCCCTGAGAGAAAGGCTCCAGCCTCCGATACAAGCAAAGGCGTGGGCGCGACCGCCCCGAGGGCGATCCGTGCAGTGACAAATCGCTTTCCATCCGCATCCAAAATCACGGACGCGCCCGCGCCGACCACGGCGATGTCCATCTCGTTGCGCGGGATGAAGCGCAGATAATGCGCGCCGAAGCGCTCATTCGGCGCAGGGACGCCGACTGATACAAGAAATTCACCCGCCTGCAGCGCATTTTGACCGGGCGCTGTACAGAACTCCTCAACAGGAAGAACGCGTGAACCGCCCGGACCCGCGATATGGCAAAGCGCCTCATGCACGATCAACGCAGGGATCGCATCCGCGGCGGGCGAGGCGTTGCACAGATTGCCTCCCACGCTGGCTCGGTTCTGGATCTGCACGCCGCCGATCAGTCTGACCGCGTCCAACAAGCCGGGATAATGCAGGTTTACGTCCAGGTCGCTGCAAATCTGACTGCACGAAGCCGCCGCGCCGATGCGCAGTCCGTTTTGGGGATCGTATGTGATCTGTGTGAGTTCGGGGATGTTTTTGATGTCAACGATAAGTTTTGCCTGACGGCGGCCTTCACGTAATTGCACAAGCAGGTCGGTGCCGCCGCACAGAATCTTTGCGTTTCCGTTTTGGCTTGCAAGTAGTGAAACGACATCGGCTGTACTCTTTGGCGCGGTGTAATCGAATGATTGCATGTTTCCTCCGGGCAGGTACACAAGTACACACGGAAACAGGTAAACATGTGAAACTTGTGTACCTGTGTACTTGTCTACCTGTCTACGTTCCTACTCTTCTTCCTTCACCTCAAAAATCTCATCAATCCTTTTGAGAATCTCACCTGTCAACTTCGGCGCGACCCCCGCCGCCTTCAGGTTCTCCTTCAATTGTTCCACGCGGCTCGCGCCCGTAATGACCGTGCTGACGTTCGGATTCTTGAGAATCCAACCAATGGACAGTTGCGAGAGCGTGCACCCGAGTTCATCGGCAATCGTCTGGAATGTGAGGATCTTTTCGGTCTTTGCCTTGTCGGCGGCGTTTTCCCGAACCCAATCGAACCCCCTGAGCGCTGCGCGGCTGTCCTTTGGGATGCCTTTCAGGTATTTACCGGTCAGCAAGCCCGAAGCCAGCGGGCTGAACGTCGTCGCGCCATATCCGTAGTCCTTGAAGATGCGCGCATACTCCCTCTCGACCCGCCTGCGCTCGAAGAGGTTGTATGGCGGCTGTTCGGTCACAGGCTTGTGCAGGTGATGCCTCTCGGCGATCCCGATCGCCGCCGCGGTCTCATCCGCATTCCAGACCGACGTTCCCCAATACATCGCCTTGCCCCATTCGATGATGTTGTGCATTGCCCATACGGTCTCTTCTATGGGCGTGGTCTTGTCCGGGCGGTGACAGAAGATGATGTCCACGTAATCCAGTCCCAGGCGTTCGAGCGAGCCGTTGATGCCCTCGATCAGTCGTTTGCGATTGAGAGTGTTCTGTTCATTTACGCCCTCGTGCAAGCCCCAATAGAACTTCGTCGAAACCAGGTAACTGCCCCGCCGCCACTTCAGCTTTTTCAACGCCTCGCCCATGATCGCCTCGGATTGCCCCGCCGCATACGACTCCGCGTTATCGAAAAAATTCACACCCGCATCATACGCAGCCGCCATGATCTCCGCTGCGGAATTCACATCCACCTGATTCTTGAACGTGACCCACGACCCCAGCGACAACTCACTGACCCGAATCCCCGCCCGCCCCAAATGACGATATTCCATTGTTCCTCCAGTAAAGACCTCACAGGTCTGGTATTTGAGTCAATTATAATCTTCCCATGCAACGTTTTCTGCCTTCTGTCTTCTGCCTTCTGATTCTTTCGACTGCCTGCGCCCCTCAACCGACTTTATCCGCGCCCGAGCCTGCGGACCTCATCCCATACCTCACCGCCACCCGCGCCCCGCTTCAGATCACGCCCGAAGGCTTGGTCCCATTGACCACGCCTTTGCCCTCGCCGACGCCGTTCACCTACACCGTGCAAACGGGCGACACGATCAGCGGCATCGCGCTCAAGTTCGGCGTATCCATGGATGACCTGCAAGCCGCGAATCCCGAAGTCTCACCGAATGCCATGTCCGTTGGGACGGTGTTGAAAATACCCAGCAATCCCGGAAATCCCACCGGCGAGCCGACCCCCACTCCCGCGCCGTTCACCCTGGAACAGATCGAGTGTTATCCCACAGCCGATAAAGGGATGTGGTGCTTCGTGCTCGTTCACAATGACTTTCATGACTTTATGGAAAACGTCAGCGCGCAGGTGACGCTGGTGGATGCGAGCGGCGCGATGCTTGCAAGTCAAACCGCGTTGTTGCCTCTGAACATTCTGCCTCCAAATACATCTTTGCCGCTTGTTGTATTTTTCCCGCCGGAGATTCCATTCGATGCCAAGCCGCAAGTCCAGATATTGACCGCGATCCGCTTGTTGTCGAACGACGAACGATATTTGCCTGCGACGGTCAACAACACGCTCGTGCAGGTCAACGCGGAGGGACACTACGCGCAGATCAGCGGACAGGTCCTGCTGCCGGCGGATTCAAAAGCCGCGGCTCAGGTCTGGGTCGCGGCGGCGGCTTATGATGAGAACGGCCTCGTGGTCGGAGTCAAACGCTGGGAGGGGGGCGGGATCCAGCCGGGGGGGAGTCTGAACTTCGATATGACGGTGGCAAGCCTCGGCGGGAGAATGACGCGGGTGGAGTTCGCAGTCGAGGCGCGCCCATAAATTTCAAAGTCCCAACCACAAAGGGTCACGAAGGTACACAAAGGTTTT